>CAZDEC010000209.1:0-2534 GCA_964504295.1 uncultured Thioalkalispiraceae bacterium | reverse complement strand
TATGACTTTGTCGTGCAAAAATTTCAATTGGGTGAAAAAGCCGATGATGTTCGAACTTACTTGAGACAAAACGGATACCCTGAGAATGAGATTGATACTCTGCTCAAGAAATATTTCAAGGAATTAGAAAAAAACAATAAAGAAGATGTATTAAAAGGCTCGACTAACCAAGAGGATTGGTACGGCGGTCCTAAACTCACAAAAAATTCTGTTTGGTCTCGTTTAAAACAAAGCTTGAATAATAAACAGTGGTCAAATGATATGGTCGAAAGCCTGGACCATGCTTCGACCTGTGTGGTTTCTAAATTAGCCAATCCAGAGTGGATAAAAAACGAAGAAAATAAAATCGCCAAGGGTTTGGTCTTAGGTTATGTTCAAAGCGGCAAGACGGCAAATTATTCTGCGGTGATTGCTAAAGCCATTGACGCTGGTTACAAATTTATTATTGTTTTGTCTGGCATCCATAACAACTTACGTTATCAAACGGAAGTTAGATTAAAACAAGAAATTATCGGACCCAACGAAACCAATTGTATCACTCTCACTCGTACCGATCAAAATGGCGACTTTTCACCTCGTGCCTCACAAAGTGCTAATAGAGCCTGTGGGCAAGATCAAGGGTTCTCCATGGCGGTTATTAAGAAAAATGTAAGCGTTTTACGAAATTTCAATTTTTGGCTTAATCAGGCTAAAAAAATGCATCTTGAAAACTGTCCTGTCTTGATCATTGATGATGAGTCCGATCAAGCTAGCATCAATACCAGTAAACAACCCGAATTAAATCCCACGGCCATCAATAGTGCGATTAGAGCACTTATCGCTCATTTTAAAGTGGTTAGCTATCTGGGTTATACGGCCACTCCTTTTGCTAATGTATTGATCGATTCCAATGTTGATGACGATCTTTACCCCAAAGATTTTATTATTTCTTTACGCAAACCAAAATCATATACGGGTGCTGAAGAGCTTTTTGGTGTGATTGATCCGGTCAGTGGTCAGGAAAAACCGGGATTACCCATTATTAGGGAAATACCGAAACAAGAGGCAAACGTCATTTATCAAATCACCAAGCCCAAAAACCCAAACTACGGAAAGTTTTTAATTGGCCCTGCACTTGATGATGCCATTCATGATTTTATATTAGCCTGTGCGGTTAGAATGGCGAGAAAACAGTGGAAACAACATTTTTCAATGTTGATTCATTGCACTCATAAAATTGAGATTCAGAAAGAGATATTCAAGCAAGTTGAACAGTTTAAAGAAGACATGAGGATGTGTGCTCACACCAACCATGACACCTTAAAAGGTCGACTGAAAACACGGTGGTTAAATGATTTTTTGCCAACCACTCAAACCATTGACCCAGAGAGGGGGGCGATATCTTTTGAAACGATTTGGAGAAATTGCACAACGGTATTAGAGCAGATTCAAGTTATTTTAGATAATAGTGAATCTGACCAACGATTATCTTATGAAAATAAATTTTGGGGAATTATTATTGGCGGTAATACGCTCTCAATAGGTTTGACTTTAGAAGGGTTGATGATAAGCTATTTTGTGAGGACAACCAATTATTATGATTCGCTAATGCAAATGGGGCGTTGGTTTGGTTATCGAGGTGGTTATTTGGATTTGACCCGAATTTATATGACTGACGATCTTAAAGACCGTTTTTATCATTTAGCCAATGTGGAAAATGAAATAAGAGAAGAGATTCGTGCCATGGCAGATAGCGGTGACAAGCCCATTGACGTTGGTATCCGTGTTCGAACGCATTCGAGCATGACCGTGACCAGTCCGATGAAGATGCGTACCGCTGAGCGCTGTAAATTGACTTATTCGTACTCAAAATTATGGCCTTCTTTTATTGACTTCAGTCAAAAATCATTGCTTGAGGATCGAAAAGCGGTTGATAACTTGTTATTCAATCTAGAAAAGTATGGTGCAAGGCTGGAAAAAAGCCATTTTCATCGATTCAAAGACTCACTATTGTATCGCAAAGTTTCATCAGAATTGATCCTGCAGTTTTTGGATGAAATTAATATCCATGAGGAAAATATTCGATTTACTCGTAAAAATCTCTCCCGATATATTCGACAACTCAATGAAGTGAATGAACTCACTGATTGGTCAGTGGCCGTGGTGTCCACATCGACTTCAGTTCACAAAGTCAGTTTGAATAACGGAAAAACGATTGGTTTAGCCGATCGTTCTTTGTCAGAGATACTTTCCTCTCATAAAAACCCAGATGTACGGTACTTAAAAAATGTATCTTTTCCCGTTGATGAATATATTGATATGGGAGATTTGGTGGATAAATGTCCAAGTAACGTCAATGACTTTCAAATGATTGAAGGGGAAAAACGAGGTCCGACGTATCTCAGAAGAAAGTATCGGCCTAAGGATAGGGGGTTGCTGTTAATTCATCCGATTAGGCCAACGTTACAAATCAGGAATCAAAAAACCGTTTTCACTGCACCAGAAGTTATCTTCGGTATAGGGTTTGTTTTCCCTCAAACTAACAGTGACAAAGG
>CAZDEC010000208.1:0-2585 GCA_964504295.1 uncultured Thioalkalispiraceae bacterium | reverse complement strand
TCGGGTAGTTCGGGTAGTTCGGGTAGTTCGGGTAGTTCGGGTAGTTCGGGTAGTTCAGGATGTTCTGGGGCTGTTTCTGTTCCAGAGTCAAAAACGCTGCTTTTATTTCTGGCAGGTTTAATTGGCTTATTCGTATTCCCTATTCGAAATAAGAAAGTATAGTTTATTTAAAATTTTGCCTCGGGTTAAAGAGGGGGAATTTTTTTTATCCAGCTCATTGCGGCGTCAGTATTGACGCCGTATTTGGTTAAGGCTGTTAATTCGTTAAGTTTATTTTTTTATTCCTGTTGTATTCATTTTGATTTGTGTGTAACTACATATTAGAACATGAACAAAAGTCCGTTTAGAATGTCTGACTAAATATTGCAATAAAAACAAGTCTATCTATACTTAATCGGTGCATGTATTGATGACGGATATGTCGGTGAGTTATGCAAAATCAGACAAATAAAAAACCTCTCTATAAACCAGCCGTTATCGGTTTTGGTTTAATTCTTTTATCGATACTTACAGCAATGGCTGGGCCATTAGGCAGCCGTATTGGTTGGTGGGACTTTGATGCTGCGGTTGTTATTCTTAAATGGGCTGCCTATGGCGGATTGTTTGCAGCTGTTTTATGTTTATCCGGGTTGGTTATGGCTCGCCCCGGCGGTAAGCGACGCGGTTTTATTTATAGTTTATTGGGCTTGCTTATTATTACGCCAATGGTTTTATTTTTACAGTCGTGGAAAGAAGCCAAAGCAACCTTACCGCCTATTGAGGACATTACCACCAACACTGAAGAACCCCCAGCATTCTGGTTTGCACCTAATTCGCGAGCATATGGTGGTGTTGGTGTGGCGGCATGGCAGGAAGAAGCCTACCCTGATATTCAACCTTTAATTTTACCTGTTCCCATTGATAAAGCATATGATCTGGTGCTTGAGGTTATTCGAGATAAAGGCTGGCAACTTTATGAACCTAGTCGATCGGATATGCATATAGAAGCAACCGAAACTACTTTCTGGTTTGGTTTTAGTGATGACGTCACGATTCATATTACTGCAACAGCAAATAGTGGCAGCCGCGTTGATATGCGTTCAGCATCACGCTTTGGTGGTGGTGGAGATGGTGGTACGAATGCCAACAGAATACGTTCATTTTTTAAAGCACTGAAAAAACGTGTACAACAATAATTAATCTGAACTAGAAATAAATCAATCAATGATTTTACTCCATATCTTGACCGCGATGGATTTTAAATATAATTTTTCGTATTCCGAGTTCAGGTTAATTAATAAATCAGCCATAATGTTGTTTAGTATTTAAATCACATATCGAATCTATTTGGTTATTGAGAAAACAATATGAAATATCAGTTAATGTTCGTTAGCGCGTGTCTATTTATTTTTAGTAAGAGCTTTGCGATTTCGGTGCCGGCAAGTGTTAGCTCGCAATGGTTGAAAAAAAATATCAATCAACCGCAACTTGCAATTATTGAAATGTCGAATAAAGTTGATTTTACTTTTAATAATCATATTCCTGGTAGCGTGGTGACAAATAAAGGCGCATGGCGTTATCAGGACAGTGATGGGTCACTGGTGCGTTTACCTACTGATAAACTGGTAGAAAAAATTCGCAAACTGGGTATTAATGATAACGACGCTGTGGTGATTTATTATAAAGGTAATGATACCGATGAAGTTCTGGGCGCTGTTTACTTGTATTGGTTGTTTCACCTGTTAGGCCATACCAATGTAGGCGTGCTCGATGAAGGTTGGCATGGCTGGTTGGAGGCGAAAGGTATGGTGACCGATAGTACTGAAACAATTCAACCGGGTAATTTTGTTGCCCGCCCCCTGTTGGCGCTAGAAATTTCAACTGATGAACTTAATAATATTCGTAAATACTATTTTTTGGTGGATGGTCGCCCGGCAACCCACTTTCAAGGTTTAACCAAGTTTGATGCTAATCCGCGTTATGGCAGGATACCCGGTAGCTTCAGTCAGCCATGGCAAAATTACATGCGCAAGTCAGACGACGGGCGCTTTTATGCTAAGGCACCGAAAATTCCCGCATTGCTTGCACGAATGAAAATAGACCTTAATCGACCGATTCTGCTGACCTGCCTAGGGGGTACTGGTTCGGCTTTTAATTATGCGATGTTTTATGCTGCAGGCTTTCACAATTTGCGGGTAGACGATGCAGCATTACGACGCTGGAATACCAGACGACTGCCATTAGAAAATACTAACATGAATAAGGCGACTAAATAATAAGTAAAGATATTAAAGGCTTGACCTGTTCGCGGCACATAGGTTTTACACTGTACAACGGGGTATGCATTGCATTTAGATAAAAAATCGCTGCTGTCTCGTTAACTTTTGAAACGAGCATACAAATAGGATATGGGATTGGTGAGGCTGACTAACGAACCGTCTGCCGCACGGACGCGGCAGTCGAGCGAGCCCCATGGATGGCAAATAGCGAGTCCGTTAGTCAGCCTCACCCATTCCATGTCCGGCGGCGTTAGTATTAGTATAAACGTAGGCATTACTTACATTTCGGCAGCATTAAGTTTAAGTTAACGGGACAGCAGTGATAAA
>CAZDEC010000207.1:0-2600 GCA_964504295.1 uncultured Thioalkalispiraceae bacterium | reverse complement strand
TAGCGGACGATACACGCTTCATGCGAGTAATCGTAGGTACTGACGAACCTAAGCTATACAGGTACGTTTTAACGGCAGGAGGGGGAACTTCTCTAACAGCAGAAACTATCTACATTCCACTAGGAGAACGCTATGACATAAAAGAGATAGAGTTCATCTTCGGAGAGCCTTTAGCTTCTGGGGATTCATTAAATGTAGACCTCCAAGCAGACGAGGATACCGCAGCTACTGACTATGGAACTATAAGTTTTGCAACACACGGAGCAACAAGGAAGAAGTCTATAATAAAACCTAAACTAGACGTAGATAATCTTAAAATGCTACTTAACTTTAATGGTGGGAATGTAAAGATTAAACAAATAAACGTGTACGGAGATAAGAAGAGTAGATAATATGTACGGAATAAAGAAAGAAAAATTACCCATAAAAGTAGGCTATGACGAACCAGTGTCTACTATAGAAGAAGGAACTGACTTGCGTGAGGGTTTTAAGACTACAGGAATTGACACAGAGCCGAAAGCAATAAAGTCTAATAATTTCGTTACTGGTTCTACTGGGTGGAGGTTTACTTCGCAAGGTGATTTAGAAGCTAACTCAGGTACATTCAGAGGTTCTTTGATCGCAGGAGATTTACACATTCCAGACCAAGACACTACAGCAAACTCTTTTCATACTGATACAAGCGGTAATACTTGGTGGGGAGCTACTGAAACTAATTTCAATGCAGATAATGACAATGCAAATGCTTATGTTTTAAATACAGGTAGTGCAGTTTTTAAATCAATTAAAGTAGGTGGTACAACAACTCAATACACATTAACTGATGATGGTATATTTTCTTACGGGGACGGCTCTGATGGAGCTTTAACTACTTCAGGTGATGTATCACTTACAGAAGATAAATATTATACAGACCTAACTGTTAGTGACGGAGATACATTTAATCCAGCAGGGTATAGGGTTTTTGTTTCAGGTACTTTAACAGTTGGAGGTGGTACGAGTGGAATATTATCAAGAGATGGGAGTAATGGGAGTAATGGACAAAACGGTCAATCAGGGATAGTTGTGACCTCTGGAGGAAGTGGTGGAGCTGCACTTGCGGATGGGTATTTAAAGGGTTCGGTTGCAGGTGGAAGTGGTGGAGCTGCTGGCGGAAATAATGGGGGAGACAATCCAGTTGATGGCGGAAATAACGATGTTTTAAATTCCATCGGAGTTGATGGTGGACTGGGAGGGGACGGAGCAGATGGTCCAACAGGTGGAGCACCTTATGACGGAGCAAATGGAACTCAAGGAACTGCTACGGCTTCAAATGTTAAGTTGATAGCAAATTGGCACTTGTCAACATTGCTTGATGTTTCTTCATCTGGTTCAACTGTTAAATTCACAGTATCAGCATCAGGTGGCGGAGGCGGAGGAGGTGGAGCACATTTTGACGGAGTATGGCGGACAGGCGGTGGCGGAGGCGGAGCAGGTTCAGGCGGCGGGTTAATTGCTATTTATGCAAGAAAGATAATTATAAATTCAGGGGGGATCATAGAAGCTATTGGCGGAAATGGGGGGAACGGAGGAAATGGAGTTTCCAATAGTGGCGGTGGCGGAGGCGGAGCAGGCGGAAATGGAGGAGAAGTTGTGCTTGTTTATAACGAATTTACGAACAACGGAGCAATCACTGTCACTGGCGGCACTGGAGGGACTAAAGGAACAGGCGGTTCAAATGGTACTGATGGTACAGCAGGTACAGTGGGCAGTATACGACAATTTAATATCTCATTTTAATATGAAAATAGAAAAACAAAAATTAGAAACAAAGCTAAAAGAAAAACTCGGCAGAGATGCAAGTCTTAATGAGATTACTAACAGTGAAACAGATGTGAATTTAGTAGTAGAAATTCTAGCAGACGAAATAGAGACATTAAAAGCAAAGGTCGTAATTTTAGAGAAGCGTAAAAACGTGGTATAATATAATAATATGGCAACTAAAAAACAATTAAAATTTTATAAATCAGGGAATAGAGTCTACACCAAAGTACTTGGTAGAAACTACTCAATATCTGGTGCAGATGTACAAAAAGCACTAAAAGGAAGAAATATTAACACTTTACCAGATTTTACATCTGCTATTTCAGGTGGGGTTAGTTCAGATAACGCTTCATTAGCTAAGCTACAAAGTGACCTAGCTAATAAGGTAAACTTTCAAGGAATGTTTGGTATTAGTGGTAGAGCTATTAAAACAAGAGAGAGTGCTTTAAGAGATGCCACAGAGTTCGCTAAGGGTGGACAATACCAACAAGAAGCTATTAATTATCTAAAACAATCAGGAGCACCTATCCCACAACCTTTTGTAGTGGATGCTCCACAAACAGGTTTTCAATTTAGACCAAGGAGAGCAGGAGAATCTATGAGTTCTTACTTGAAAGAAAGACAATCTGCTGGCGACACAAGTATTAAGATTCCACAACCAATACAACAAGTTCCTCAATCAACAGGAACACAAGCAGTAACATCACAATCTCAACCAACTCAAATACAACCCCCAACAATGAACCTACAACCAGGAGACAGAGGAGAGAATGTAAGGCAACTTCAGAACTACCTAG
>CAZDEC010000206.1:0-2623 GCA_964504295.1 uncultured Thioalkalispiraceae bacterium | reverse complement strand
CGCAATGACCAGGCTTTCCATATTCAAAGCAGGGGCTTAAAGTTAACGGGACAGCCGTGACTGGATTTATGAAATTTTATCTAAAATAGTTTCTAGAGTTTGAATAGGAGAATCAGACTGGGTAATTGGCCGACCAATAACCAGGTAACTCGAGCCAGTATTAATAGCCTCTTCCGGTGTCATCACACGTTTTTGGTCACTTGTTTCATTGCCTTTTGGCCGTATACCGGGCGTAACAAGTAAAAAATCATTGCCCAGGTTTTGCCGAAGAACACTCACTTCTTTAGCAGAACAAACAACACCATCAAGTTTAGCTTCGCTTGCCAGCTTAGCTAAATTAACAACTTGCTGCTGAACGGCTGTATTAATACCAATTTGTTTTAAATCTTCCTGCCCCATACTGGTTAGTATCGTGACAGCAATTAACTTAGTAGAAGATTGGCTTACGCCTTCCTTAGCAGCTTGCATCATTGTTTTACCACCAAGGGCATGTACATTCACCATCCATACACCAAGCTCAGAAGCAGCATGGCAGGCTTTCATCACCGTATTGGGAATGTCATGGAATTTAAGATCTAAAAATACCTTAAAACCTTTTACGACAACTTTTTCAACAAATTGAGGTCCAGCTGTTGTAAAAAGTTCTTTGCCTATTTTAAGCATGCATAAATCAGGACTGACTTTGTTAATAAAGTCGAGAGCTTGATCTTCATTTGAATAATCAAGCGCAACAATAATTTTAGATTCTGCCTTTAAAATTTCAGACATCCTTTAGTCACCTTCTACACCTTGAATAGGTTTAATCGTTCCCCATTTTTTACAGCCAGGGCATTGCCAATGCAGGCTGAAACCGTTAAAACCGCAAACATGGCAACTGTATTTTGATTTATTTTCTAAAAGTTGCGTCGTCACATCTTTTAAAACCGTTAATTTATCTTTAACCGATGGCGTGGATTGTTCTAGATTCAGCTCAATTAATTTATCCATTCCGCGTACGGAAGGTTTAAGCTTTAAATGCTCAGTTATAAAATCAGCCGAAGCCGTTTTACTCTGATTTTGTTTTATTATTTCAGCCATTTTAAGCATGATAGTAATACTGTCGTTGCGCTCAATGACCCGTTGCAAATACTTATACATATCATCAGAGCGACCTTGTGCTTCATAACATTCCTGTAAGGGTTTAATCACTTCAGGTAAATAATCTGCATCCTGTGTTTCCAGACGACGGTACGCCTTAATAGCCGCTTTAAAATCACCAAGTTGTTTATCGATATCACCTTCAAGCATGCTGATTCTAGGGCATGCACTGTCTTCAGAGTGCGCCTGTTTGAGAACTTTTAATGCTTTTGTGGTTTCACCTTGTTTGAGGAAATGCTCAGCTTGTTCACAATAATAATGTGCAATTAAACGACTAAGTTTAGTATTGGTTTTAAATTCAAAGCGCCGTGCAGTTTCAATTGCCTTAGCCCAGTCTTTTTCCTGCTGATATATATCAATCAACTGACGTAATGATGATTCGGTATGCGGGCCACTATCAATTAATTCGGTAAACAATGTTTCGGCTCGATCAAACAAGCCGGCACGCATATAATCCTGGCCCAGGTCATAAAGCGCCTGAGCCCGCTGTTCCGGATTTAAAGTTGGTCGAGCAATTAAATTCTGGTGAATACGGATAGCTCGATCAACCTCGCCTCGACGCCGAAATAAGCTACCCAACGCCAGGTGCGTTTCTACTGTATCAGTATTCACTTCCAACAATTGAATAAAGACTTCAATAGCTTTATCGGGTTGTTCGTTTAAAAGAAAATTCAGGCCTTTTAAATAATCAGAAGGGATCCCCAATGATTTTGCTGCATCCTTATGTCGAGCAGTCGATTTTCGTCCGATCCACCAGCCTGAAAAAAAAGCTATCGGTAAAAGTAAAAATAGAATTTCTATTCCCATCAGTGTTCATCTCGTAAAGGAATAGAACGTAGGTTGATAAGTTCTTTATTTAAGGTGTCTGTTTGTTTTTTTAATTTTTGATTTTCTCTTTTAGACGATATAAGCCAGATTAAACTCGCCAAAACACCTAAAACAGCACCTAATATCAGGGCAATGATAATTGCCAGGGACAAATTTGTATCCACAACCGTAATCATAAAATCTAGCTTAACCATACCCGCATTTCGTGCAGAGAACACCGCACCAACAACCAGGGTGAAAACTATAGCGACTATATAAAGGATTCGTTTCATTAATATTACATCATTCGGTTCTAAAAACTTGCTTATCCAGAACCATAACCCAGAATCTATTGTTAATCTATACTACTGAAAATAAAAACGGTGTACCGATTACTCGACACACCGCTTTATAGTTCTAATGTTTGGCTAAATAGCTTGAACAGGAATACACAGCATACTAACTCTTCTGCTTGCGCGACTATTCAGAAATTTCGACCTTGGTCATGCTTTCATTAACACGCTCACGCATTTCTTTGCCCGGCTTAAAATGCGGGACATATTTAGCGATTAAAGATACAGAATCCCCTGTTTTAGGGTTGCGACCCGTACGAGGTGGACGGTAATGTAATGAAAAACTACCAAAACCACGAATCTCAATGCGTTCACCGCTAGACAGA
>CAZDEC010000205.1:703-2658 GCA_964504295.1 uncultured Thioalkalispiraceae bacterium | reverse complement strand
AGAATACACAAATTCCTATGGCACTTTTGGTCCTTTCCTAACATTTTACCCAACGATTGAAAACGTTGAAACGTATTCAAATAAGCATACGTTTAATAGTCAATTTCTTGCGCGTACCGGTGAGAAAGCTAATGGTTTATTTAGAAAGTCCAAGAAAACGGTTAATGAAATCAATGAATATGACGCCGAACGCGCGCCCTATTTGTTTAAAGATGGGTCTTTTATGATGTCGACCGGTGTAGTTGAGTTCAAATAGTTTGGCTCTTTGGTATTTCCCGTGATTTTAAACTGACTTAAAATTATGCCTATAGATTGTATCCTTCCAAGTCCAAAAAGATTCTTTAAAATAAATATAAACCCCGCACAAGTGCATTTTATGAATAACACAAAATTTAGCGTAATTCTTTGGAAATGTCTGTACGGATCTTATACGGTTGTTTGTGCGACTGCCAAAAAAATACGGCATTTTTTCGCCGTATTTCCCGTAGGGTAGGGCATGGATGCCCGTATTTTGGGGGGTCAAAAACAGGGATGTTTTATTGTTTGTTGATTTCCGCTTGCGTATTTCCACGCCCTAATATTCGTATAATTCCTAGTATGGCGTCAACGTTGAATTGATGGATAAAGTGATTTCAACTTTACCCGAGCATTTTCATTGGTGAAACGCCAATTTACTTGGATGTTCTCTTCGTTGCGCTGTTTTTGCCATGCATCAATTTCTCTTCTCAACGTTTCTTGATCTCCTATGCGACGATCAAGACATTGTCGCGTCATAAGAAGCGTGCTCATCGCTCGTCAAAAATAGATCCGTGCGGCCTTTGGTTTTATCCTTGACGGCTTGAACTAAAGCGAGGCACGAGGCGAGGGTTCTTCGCCCGGGTATCATGCTGAGAATTAAACGACTTTCTGTGTCAATGGCTATGAGCGCAAAAAGTGGTTGGATTCACACTTCCACCACCTTTTTTGATGTTAATTTAGACAATATCGCTGGCAGATGAGCAATATTAAATATCTTCGCCATTCCTTTGGGATATTTTCTTGCGTCCTCGTCTTCTTGTTTAAGCATTTCGGTGGTGTCATTGATTGACCCGTGAGATAAAACGCTTATATGTCGAGGTTGCCTCAAATTGGGATTTGAGTGCACTGGCCATGACATGACCAATATCGTCAATAACGGGCACAGTGATGCCTTGTTTTTCTGACCAGAGCCTGACACCTTTTTGAAGGGTGCTGTCACCGTCTTTGATAATTGCATTGGGATGACCTGCCTGGGTGAAAATAGCCTCTAAATCTAGTGCAAGACTTTCACCATTGACGGTTTCGCAAACCTTCATACCGATGCACTCACAGTCTTTGAGTTGAATGGCTTGATTTTTTTCGATAAAGTCTCGATGGAGACTCGCAACACAACCAACGCTTTTTTAGTCCCGATATCAATTGAATGATCTATAATTGCCAGCCAGGGTGGCTCGATAGGTTCCACTTGTTTGAGCAGACCCAATCCCAGACGTAACGTCCAATTGATCACGGACGTGAAATGGGGAATCCAGTCCATGAAATGCCTGGCCTGAGTCACAAACAAACCCAATATACGAGAAACACTACGATAAGAAATAACACCCTGTAAAATCAATAAAACACATAACACGCGGGTTTGTTGGGCTTGTGTAATATCAACGGCCGAATCGGATAAGGGTAATTGTGCTACTTTTTTTTATCCGTATCTTTGGCTTGTTCTAACGTCTTGAGTTGCGATTTGAGTTCGACTATCTTCTCTTGATAGCGTTTTATATTTTTCCGCTGTTCTCGATTCTCAGTGGCTCGTTGAACGGCTTTGCATTTCCACTCATCACGGCTTTGAATGACTTTCGATCGTTGAAGCATGGCTTTGTTCTGGACTCAGAGTGTATTCCAATAGACAAATGAGTCTGAAGCAGGTGAATTCATTATGCTCG
>CAZDEC010000205.1:0-686 GCA_964504295.1 uncultured Thioalkalispiraceae bacterium | reverse complement strand
TCAGGTTAAACAACTTTTCCCGCTCAGTTTTCAATATCCGGGCTGATTCATTATCACTTACTTTGGTGGCGAGTTCATTGAGTATCTCAAAGGTGACATCAGACTTCAAATACTTTTCCGAGTCCGGCAATGATTTAAATTTCTCATAGGGGGTCATCATGTTTTTGTATTGGTAAACTTTACGCACCTTGCCTTTTTCATCTATTTTGCTTTCAGGAAAAAACAGGGCTCGGTGATAATTAATATAGGGGAAGAGATAATTTAAATTAAAATCATTCATCGCTTGAGCCCACTTTTGTGGGATATGTTGATAGCCAAATTGTTTTCTAACAATAGCCGCCTTTTTACCTTCGGCTTGCGCATTGTCATTTGTTTGTCGTGAACGTGATTTGGTAAATTCTATGAGCCCTTTTTTCAAGAATTTCTCGACGGCTTTGTTTATGTATTCAGAGCCATTATCTGAATGCAATCCTTTAACCTCAAAAGGAAAAACATCCAGTCTATGTTCAAGGATGGGTACCAGGAAAGCTTCACTGATTTTCTCGATCGAACAGACCACTTCAAATGGCGTCACTTCATCAACCGCATTGATATGATAGACGCCTTTGTGTTTGTCCAGGTCGCCTTGATGGACTGTATCAAGGCGAATATAACCCGGTTGTCCATTGGGTTGAGGTTTTCGCCGT
>CAZDEC010000204.1:0-2658 GCA_964504295.1 uncultured Thioalkalispiraceae bacterium | reverse complement strand
CAGGTCGCGTAAGAATATTGCCTGCTCATGGTTTTCTACGCCTTCGGCGACAACGTTGTAGCCCAGTGCCAGGGACATATTTACAATGGTGCTAACCATTAAGGCGGCTGCCGGTTCATGTGGAAGGTCGCGAATAAATTCACGGTCAACCTTCAGTGTGTTGATTTCAAGTTGCTTTAAAACAGACAGGGAAGAATAACCTGTGCCAAAGTCATCGATGGCAATCTTGATGCCCTTGTCCTGTAACTGACGACAAATCCTGATGTGTTCTTCCGTGTTACGGGTCTGGCTTTCTGTGATCTCTATTTCCAGCGTGGCAGGGTCAAGCTGGAAACGTTTGATTTCCTGTTCCACTTTTTCAGAAAAACCTTTTGAACTAAAGTGCCCTGATGAAATATTAATAGCCATGTCCAGTTCAATGTTCTGTTGTTTCCAGGCATGTTGTTGTTTGCATGCAGTGGTCAGCACCCATTCACCTATTTTATTGATCAGTCCTGTTCGTTCAGCGGCACCAATAAAATGATCGGGTGTAATCAGTCCGCGCTCTGGATGTTGCCAGCGAATAAGAGCTTCTACACCGGTCATCTTGCCGTCGTCTAAAGAAATTTTTGGTTGATACCAGAGTTCAAATTCATTATTGGTCAGTGCTTTTTGCAAGTCGGCATCAAGTTGCAGGCGGGTGACAGAATCAGCTGTCATCTGTGGGTCATAAAAAGCGTAGGCGTGTTTGCCGTTGTGTTTGGCGGAATACATGGCGGTGTCAGCGGCTCTTAACAAAGTGCTGGCCTGTTTTCCGTTATCCGGAAAAATCGCTATGCCGACACTCATTTTTGGATGTATTTCATGTATGTCGAGTTTGATTGTTTTGTGTGAAAGTGACAGGCAACGGTCAGCAATTGCTGTGGCATCAAGTCCTTTTTCAATATCATTCTGTATGATGCAGAACTCATCGCCTCCCAGTCGCGCGATAAAGTCCATATCTCTTAGAACCTTTTTCAGTTTGTTTGTAACAATTTTTAAATATTCGTCGCCGCGGTCATGTCCCAAAGTGTCATTAATTTCCTTGAAGCCATCAAGGTCAATGTAAAGGATGGCCAGTTTTTTGTTTTTGCGTTTTGCCAGTTTGATTTGTTCATCCAGCTGTTGATGAAAGTGGTTGCGGTTTGCAAGACCGGTAAGCTCGTCAAAGTAAGCCATGTCAAAAATCTTTTTCTCGGCAGATTTTATTATGGAAATATCCTGAACCGTACCAAGGATGGAAGTGGTTCCTCTGGAGTCCTGCAAGTATTTTATGATCTGGTTCATAATAACCCAGTCGCTGTCTTCCGTTGATTTTATCCGGTACTCAACGGTTGCATCAGCGCCGGTTTCAACGACAGATTCGATGGCATTTTTAACACGTTGCCGGTCGTCGGGATGAACTTTTTGAAGGCAGGACTGCATGGTTGCTGTATCCAGGCTGGTATTACACATGCGTGCCAGGTTGGTGGACAGCTTGATAAAAGGTGATTCCATATCCCACTGCCAGTAACCAATCTGCGCTATTTCTTCTGTGGTGGATAACAGTGCCAGGTTGTTTTTTTCAACATCGTGTCGAAGTTTGACTAATTCCTCATAATTTTTACCGATTTCATATCCTCCTTTCATAAGAAAAACAAAATAGAAAAAGCTCAGAATGGCAAGCTCTATGGAAAATGCATTATATTCCCATAGCAGCCGGCTTTCGATGAATAAAAGTAAAATGCCCTGGTAGCAGACGATGATTTTTGAATCGTAAGACAGTACTGCGAGCGCTCCCCCGGCAACTCCGGCAAGCGCAAGAATCATCAGAACCTGATATTCCGGGTTGTTGCTGGGGTATAACCGCCACATGACGGCTCCCCAGGTCAGTGCGGCAGCATAAGCGCCAATCTTGAAAAACAGTCCCCATTTGTCGCTGACATTGCTGCCGTCTATCAGACCTAAGTAAAAGTAGTTGGTCAGCCAGCGAAAAATGCTTATCAGTGTAAGCATGGCAAACCATTCCCACGCCTTTGTTTGGTCAGTAACGGGTCCAATAATGAACACGATGGCAAGTGCAACAACCATGCTGCCAGCCATCGAGAAAGACAGACCTTTGAACAAAAGGTCTGTTTGCATCAAGCGAACGGGGGATGGTTTGTTGTTTTTAGATTCCATATCTATCTCGAGCAGTGTTGGCCTGAGATTTATCGGCATTTTTATAGAAAACTTTAATATTGTCGTGTGAGCCTTGTTTGATGGGCGAAAATGAAGCGGGTCTGCTGGGGAGGGGCTGAAAAAGAGGGGGTGTGGCGAATGCATCAACAGGGAGAAGGAGGAGTGTTTGGCCTGTTTGTTAATGCTCTCCCATCAGTTTTCTGATTCGCCTGACATAGCCACGGGTTTCTTTGGGCAGGTAGCGCCTGATCTCTTCCCAGTTTTTTTCCTTGCTGCCAGTGCGTTTTGCGGCGTTGAGAATACGGCCGTAGCCAGCGTTGTAACTGGCGAAGGTCATGTAGAGTTTATCTTGCGCGGCAGTTTTTTTAAATTTTCGGTATAACGTGCGGTCG
This sequence comes from uncultured Thioalkalispiraceae bacterium, assembly GCA_964504295.1. Taxonomy (GTDB): domain Bacteria; phylum Pseudomonadota; class Gammaproteobacteria; order UBA6429; family Thiohalophilaceae; genus SZUA-37. Next base: position 88 of record CAZDEC010000204.1, on the reverse strand, counting down.
TAATAGATGCCGGCAGCGATGTTCCACTTGGGCGATTCCAGTTTGCTGAAGTGCGGGTTTTTTTTATTGATCTCATCGAAGGTGGTGG
>CAZDEC010000203.1:0-2681 GCA_964504295.1 uncultured Thioalkalispiraceae bacterium | reverse complement strand
CAAAAAATGTTTACTTATGCCTGTTGACTCGAGATCGGCTCATATGTGTTATATGCCTTGTACCACCATTAGGTATATATTTGGGTTAAAAGAGGTGGCTTATGGCTAAAAACACTAGTATTACATTGGGGGAGCACTTTGATGGCTTCATAACCGGACAAATTAAAAGTGGTCGTTTTAGCTCTGCAAGTAAGGTGATTAGAGCTGCGCTTAGGTTGCTTGAAAACACAGAAACCAAGCTTGAAACCTTGAGGCACATGCATACTGAAGGTGAGCAGAGTAGCATTGCAGATTATAACTATGATGAGTTTATGGCAGAACTTGATAGTGAAAATGATAAATAAAAGCATTTGAGTTAACCAGGGAAAGTAAAGGACGACCTGATAAAAATTGCCAGATTTACTGAAAAACGCTGGGGACAAGACCAGCGTTTTTTATATTAAACAATTTGATGATGCATTTCATTTATTAGCTGAAAACCCCTCTTTTGCTAAACAATGTAGTTATGTTAAAGAGGGATACAGGAAATTCCCTCAAGGTTGTCATATTCTTTTTTATCAGCAAGCCTCCAAAAGCAAGCCTCCTATGACCATAACCCCTTGCACCTCTTGACCTTGGGAATTCGGCATATATGAATATCAGGAATAGTCATTGTGCCATTTGCTACTGATTCCTGCCGCTGATATATTATGCACTCAATTACCGAGCCTCTTCATTTTTCTACAGTATCAACGACTAGTTCGCGACACGTCGCAAGAAGAAGCCAAACGAGTCATGCTATCACCATAAAATGCTAGATGGTGAATGGCAATGTTTTATGACTTATCGCAAAGAAGAGTGCTAATAGACGCTATAATATCTGAAACAATCATGAGTGCGTACAAAACGCTCATTTATTCAATCACCAACTCAAGATTCATCTTGTATGACATGAAAGAGAAAACTCAACAAGTCTCAGAAAAATATATCCTCGATGCTATCACAACTGTGCTCTCAAATTATATTGCAGAGACAGATCCATATGTTTTATTTAATGGGCTGTTAGATGTTTTACTTGAAATTACAGGCAGTGAATATGGTTTTATTGGGGAGGTATTTTATACAAATGAGGGGAGTCCATTTGTAAAAAGTTACGCAACAACAAATATTGCATGGAGCAAAGATACTAATCGCTTATATGAAGATAATAAAAGGAAAGGAATGGTTTTTTCAAGACCAAACTCTCTCTATGGTGCAGTATTAACAACTGGACAGTTAGTTATTTCTAATCAGCCCTCTACTGACCCGCGAAGTGGAGGATTACCTAAAGGCCATCCTCCCCTTAACGCTTTTATGGGGCTACCTTTTTATGGTGGTGGGAAACTATTGGGCATGGTTGGCGTAGCAAATAATGAAAATGGGTATCATAAATCTATTGCTGAGGATCTTCACCCTTTTTTAATAACCTGCGGAAACCTGATTCAAGCCTATCGAAATAATCAAAAACATGAATTGGTGGTTGCAGAATTATGTAAATATAAAGAGCGTTTTTCATTAAATAAAACTCCAGTATTACTTGGCTCGGGCTATGAATTAAAAAAATCCCCGACAAGCATGACAAAGAACGGTAAGCCTGTTTTATTAACCAAAAAAGAATTACTACTATTAGAAATTCTAGTTACTAGTTACAACCTGCCGGTTTCCTATCTGTCTATTGAAAAACATGTATGGAATGGTGTTATTACAGGCGACTCTTCGCTAAGGTCACTTGTGCGTCGTCTGCGATTAAAACTGCCGGAACTTTCCATTAAAGTGTCCCCCGGAATAGGTTATATGCTTATTCTTACAGAGTGATTTGTCACAAAAATATCACAAATTAATCATGCTGATGACGCAACAAGTAGTCTTTTTTTAGATAAATTGTATCTGGTTTATACAATTACTATTTTATCTAGGAGATGATTATGAGCGAGCAAGCTTCTTTGTACGAGCGTTTAGGTGGATACGATGCTATTACTGCAGTAGTTAATGAATTGTTGTCACGTTTGATGGCTGATTCTGTACTTGGCCGATTTTGGAAAAATCGTGGCGAAGATGGCATAGCACGAGAAAAACAGCTGCTCGTTGATTATCTGTGTGCAAGCACAGGGGGCACAACACTTTATACTGGTCGTGATAATCTGACCTCTCATCGTGGCATGAATATTAGTGTTCAAGATTGGGATATTTTCATTACTTATCTAATTGCAACATTAAACCACTTTAATGTACCTGATGCTGAAACTAAAGAGGTGTTGAATTTTATCCAAAGTACAAAATCTGATATTGTGGATTAGTGTACCTGTTATTCCTCATTTAACATTCAAAATAACTCAATATTTCCTTAGGTTGAGGTATATTAATAGGAGTATACCCATAAGTATCTGTATTAATGAACAAAGTATCTTCGTTTATAGTTATATACAATAGTGGTTTTTGCTTTCTTTTATTAAACATGTATTAAATTGGATAGACTAAAAAGATAATTAACGTTTTGCTAAAGGGCAACTAGCCGTGAGTAAAACGAGCGGGTAGTTGTCCCAGCGAGTGATAACGAGCGTTTTTGAGCGTCTTGTTAGCATTTTAATTTCTTAATGCTTTTAATACAGCATTGGGTTCTTTAGAGACAACATTAAGCAAAACTAAAGCGGGGCCATTAGGCG
>CAZDEC010000202.1:0-2730 GCA_964504295.1 uncultured Thioalkalispiraceae bacterium | reverse complement strand
ATTTTTTGCACGTTACCCTGGCTGGATAGAAGGTTTGTGGATTCAGTTTATTGGTCGTGGGCAAAATATTTGTCGAGGACCTCTTGATGAGCCAGAAAAAAACAAACGTAAGGGACAGATAAATCAATATGTTTTGATCCCAAATAACACAATACAAGGAAAGTAACATGAGTTTTCTATTTTTATTATTTTATTGGGTCGCACTGCCTCTGATTATTGTTTTTGCGGTGGTCGCATTGTTACGTTTAAACATAGGACGATTTTTTCAGGGTATTGTCGTTACTGTTGGTTTAGCTGCGGCTTCATGGTTACTGTGGATAGCCGTGGGTGAAACATGGATGTTAGATCGTCAAGTGCGTGAACTATGTGCGGAGGATGGGGGGGGTAAAGTGTATGAAACGGTAAAATTATCATCAGATAAGTTTAATGAGTGGGGGCAACCCAATTTTTATAAACCTATAGAAGGTGAAAATGCATTAGGAAGGGAATATATATTTAAGCAAACTATAAATTATTTGTTAAAAGGTAACCCTTCATTACATAAATATCATGTTCAAATTTACTTGCGTAACAGCGGGAAGTTGTTAGGCGAAACGATTGGTTATTCCAGAGGTGGTGGCGGCTTTCCCGGCCCATGGAAGAGCCAATCATTTTCTTGCCCTTCTAATTATAGTGAAGTGTTATTAATAACTAAAATTTTTATTTTAAACGGAGATTAAATAATGACTAATATTAAAGACTATTTTACACAGGCTCAATTATCACTTGCAGCATATGGTGATTATAATATAGGGATAATAAGTACGGCTGAACTAGTGCAAGACTCAGTTGGCATGACTCCAACCCAAGCCAACAACTTCGCCACCCAATGGACAGTCATCGCCACCCTAGATGATACGTTAACCGACACCCAAGCCACCGTGTTTAAAAACATTGCAACAGGCAAAAATTTTTTAGCTATCCGTGGTACTTCATCGTTAAGTGATGCTGTCGCCGATTTTTATATACTTAATGGTACACCCATCGAACTCAACCCACAATATTTAAAACTAAAAAGCCAGGTACAAAGCTGGATAGATGATGGTACATTAACAACCGGTTTTACAGTAACCGGACATTCACTGGGTGGTTACCTTGCAACAGGTATTGTCGCAGATTTTCCAGCCGAGGTGAGCCAGGCATATTTATATAATGCGCCGGGTAACAGCAGTATTATCTCAACGGTACTACAAACTATCGGAGTCACTAACACGCCCGACCCTACAAAAATAACCAGCTTACGTGCCGATGCAGGTTTATCACCGATAGCAGGCTTAGGTAACGATATTGTATCGCCAATTGCTATTACCATTGAGAATCAGTTTTTAGAGGGTGTGCCTAACCCACCGGCTGCTTTAAATCATAGTCAACGTGTTCTTACTGATGCGTTGGCAGTGTACGCCTTGTTCAGTGAGGCTTCGCCCAGCTTAAGTGTCACCGATATCACTGCACTGCTTAAAACCGACTCCTATCAAAATGAATTCACTTTAGAAACAGCAGTACAAAAATTGGCGCAAGTTTTTAACCCCAGTGTTAACAATATTCCGCTTGAAAATCGTGAAGCAATGTATCAAACGATATACAATCTACAAAACAATGTTTTGTTTCAACAGTCCGTCGGCTTAGTCAATATTGAAGTACTCACCCCCGGCAACGACATCGCCACCCTCGCACAAACTAACATTGCCTACCGCTATGCCTTAGTGAATGCCAACCCTTTTGTGCTATTAGGCGACGATACCCTCTACGCCCAACACAACGCCAACGGCGAACTTGATTTATACGATGCCGCAACCGACACAGGCGCCATAACCGAATCTTACATAAGAGATCGCGCGTATTTTTTAAGCCAGTTACTTGAGGTTAATAAAACCGATGCCAGCACCTATATCTCAACCCAAAATGAATATCTAAAAGACATTGCCAGCAACACCATCTTGGCCACCAATGCCAGTGTGAACACCACACTGTCGTTTGACACTTACGCACAAACTATATTCGGTGATGCAGGGGATAATGTTTTTGAGGGCGGCAATGTAAACGATTCACTCTATGGTGGTGGCGGTAACGACATCATCAATGGTTTAAACGGCAACGACACTATCGAAGGCAACCAAGGGGATGATGTTTTGAGCGGTGGCAGTGATACAGCAATCGACAAACTCTTTGGTGGAGCCGGTAACGATACGCTAAATGGGGGTGGCGGTGCCGATGAGCTGTTTGGTAATGCCGATAACGACACGTTAAACGGTGATGCGGGTAACGATTATTTAGACGGTGGTACAGGACAGGACATTTTGAATGGCGGTGCCGGTGAAGATACCCTTGTTAGCACACTCGGTAACGACACCCTAAACGGTGGTGTGGGTGAAGATGTTTATTTAATCAGTACCCAAGGCAGTGGCAGCCAGGTCACCATTAACGACAGTGGTAAAAACAAACTCATTATCGATGGCAACCCCATCACCTGGGGGGTGCGCACCGATGCCAGTACCTGGCAAAGTGTGGATGGACGTTACAACTTTAGTCGTGGTACGAACTTAACCATTATCGATACCAATAATGGTGCGAAGGTGGTGTTGAGTAATTTCACCGATGGCGACTTTGGCATACAGTTAGTTGATACAACCGAAGCTTTACCCGTTGCCAATACCTTTAACGGCGATGGCACCCCCATTGATCTCAATCCAG
>CAZDEC010000201.1:0-2737 GCA_964504295.1 uncultured Thioalkalispiraceae bacterium | reverse complement strand
CAAGGCGCTCTCATCCACATCCATATCGCAAGGCGCTCTCCATATCGCAAGGCGCCATCACCATCATCCATATCGCAAGGCGCTCTCCATATCGCAGAGCGCCACCATCACCATAGCAGAGCGCCACCATCACCATAGCAGACCACAGCGCGCAAATATGGTAATATATAACCATGAAAACTACATACACGAAATCAACGATCGCTAAAATGTTTCATGTTAGTGAACGGGAAGTTACCCGGTGGCTAGCCGATGGTCTTCCTCACTCACAAACAGGCAAATCATTTAACATCTCTGTATATGATACGAACGCATTTTTGGTCGAAAGATCAAAACGAAAAATCTTAATGGGCGATGACGGGGAAATGCTCGATCTTAATTTTGAAAAAGCAAAACTAACCCGTGAACAAACCATTTCACAAAAATATAAAAACGATCTTACTGAAAAAACGATTATCAAAAAAGAAGAAGTGACGGATTTGATCAAAACTTGCATCGTCCAAAATAAACAATACATCACTTCACTTCCCGCATTAATCTCAAATCGATTATCACTAAATTCAGATCAGGAAAATACGATCGAATCGATCATCAATAAAATGCTTACCAATTTTTCAACAGAGGTTGCCCCCCATGATTGTGAGTGATTTACTCGAATATAAAAATGAGTTGCGATCGGCGTGGGCACCATTAAAAGATGAAACACTATCAGAATGGTGCGAACGAGAAATAAATTTGCCCACCGGTCCATTCCGCTGTCGACCATATCAAACCGAAATCCTCAATAGTATGAAATCATCTCCATTTACGTATGTGCTTAAAAGCGCCCGCGTCGGATATACACAACTCATGCTCAATTTTTTATTTTATAACTCATCCGAAAAAGCGAATCCGTCGCGTAATCTTTTAGTGTTTCCTGATCTCACAGCTTGCGATCAATTTTCGAAAAACGAAATGACGGATATCTGCGCAGATTCAAATTCATCGGTTTGGCTTAATGACACCGTCAGAACGAAGAAATATCGGGGCGGCGTGACCTACTTAATCGGCGCACAATCCGAATCCGCCTTTCGTCGAATTTCAGTCGATAATATCTGTATTGATGAGATCAGCGCCATGGCGATTCGATCGAATATTATGGGCGATGTATATTCATTAGCCATAAAGCGTGGGGAGTCATCGTGGCGTCGGCGCGTAATTGTTGGGTCTACACCTGGTACCGAAAGCCAATGCCGAATGTCTGAATTATTTCTATCGGGAACGCAAGAATATTTTGAGTCACAATGCCTATCATGTAAAAAACATCATCCATTAAAATGGGAATGGATGACTAACTTATCTGTCACCGACCTCGACTATCAGGTTCACCATAAATGTCCGCATTGTGATTTTGAAATGTCGCATCAACAAAAATTTGAGTTCTTAGAACAACCGAGCGCGAAATGGGTAGCTACAGCGCCCTCGGATAAACGATCCTTTCATATTTGGAGTGGCTATTCATATGATAAAAATTGCCAATGGGACCATATTCGGGAACAATATCATCTAGCACTCAAAGACGATGCACTATCTAACGTTTTTGTAAATACATTTTTGGGACAAACATACCAACAAAGATCGGAACAAATTGATTGGGAAATCTTTGCCGAAACTCAACTAGATTCAACCGACCCCGGTCTGATTCCAGATGGCGTGATTTGTTTGTATGGCGGGATCGATTGTCAGAAAGAATTCTTTGCGGCGACGGTGATCGGATTTGACGCCAAAGGGAAATGGTATTTGATCGATCATCAAACAATCGAAACCGACAGCGATATTTATACCCCCCGCGCATGGGATTATTTGAGTGACCATATAAAGCGAAAATACTACTATAGCGACGGGGCGAAATCACTATCCGTACGCCGCTGGGCATTAGATAGTGGCTATGCGACAAGCGCCTGTTATGAGTTTTCACGTCGATTCAAAAATGTTAGCGCAATAAAGGGATCGAGTAATATTGAGCGCGATTATGTCACCAAACCCAATCGACTAAAGACGACGACGTCACGATATATTGAGTTGTATATCATCGGGACGCATAAAAGCAAATTAAAAGCGATCGCTGAAATTAAGTCACGCGAATTATCATCGTTCCCCGCGTTTGAGGGGACTTATTTTCAAGCATTATTGTCTGAAAAAATGATATCACATCGCGGTAAAGATAGATTCGTGAAAACGCAGACTGATCAAGAACCGTTCGACTGCTTACTGTATGCGCTTTTCATTTCAGAAGTTGATAATGTTAAAAAAAGAATTATAACTCCAAAAAATGTGGTATAATAATGTATGAGTAATCACTATCAAATTCAGTTAACCCGAGTCCAAAATGCAATACTGAAATTGGAGACCAAAGCGGTCACCGAGATTTCAATATTAGGTCGCGTCGTAAAATACGTCGATATTCAATCCTTATATGACCGAGAATTTTGGCTAATGAACCAAATTGGCAAAGAATCTCGTAATGGTAAAATCAAAGTAACGTCACTTTCTACATGATCTTTCTGTCCCTGCGTCATGGGTATCCGGTGACAGCGGGACACCCCCATGGGTATCGTCATCTACATGCATCAACGTCATGTGTCATGGGTATCCGGTGACAGCGGGACATCTGCCATGGGTATCGGATCTACATGCATCAACGTCATGTGTCATGGGTATCCGGAGACAGCGGGACATCGGATCTACATGCATCGGA
>CAZDEC010000200.1:0-2826 GCA_964504295.1 uncultured Thioalkalispiraceae bacterium | reverse complement strand
CCTCTTAACTGTAAGCCCAATGTTAAGTCTTGTAATAAATAAAAATGCACCGAAACCATTATCCATAACACGCGAAAGATATAACACTTTGATCTGGTTAAAAACCAATACACCAGACCCCCAAGGTAAAACAATCAACAAAGATTTTGATTATGCTAGCGGCTACTATCCCATACCTAAAGATCCCAACACCCCTTATCAATACCCCAAAAGCGCTTATAGCATCATGGCATGGTGGAATATTGGCCATCAAATAACCTATATATCTAAACGTATACCAAACGCCAATCCATTCCAGTTGGGAATTATCGAAAAAGACCACCTTATGGGGGCAGCTCCATTTTTTACCAGCAGTAACGAAGATATAGCAACTCAAAATCTCGATAAAAACGGCTCAAGATATGTCCTAATTACCAATAGAATAGCAAAACACATAAAAGGCATCGACACTTGGAATAATGACTCACGTATTGCCTCACGTAAAAATCATACTATTAAAAGACTGTTGCCTCACAAAAAACCTTACTTTCTCAAACCACTTCGTGACCATTGTTGTTCTTAGATGTATCTTTTAAAAACTCTAATACAGCATGGTAGGTTTGTCTATATATTTTCTTTAATTAATTACTATAAAAATCTATACCTTCATGACTAATGATAAATATTGACCTTCTACGCTATCTTTGGAAAGCATGCTTACATGATGTTTTTTTGCTTCGTCGTGATTTCTTTTTCTCCAACCAGCCACACGACGTTGAAGCGTTCTGAGCATGTTGATATTAAATTCTTCAGGTTGATCTAACAACAAATCTTCCAATAAACTTTTTGCTGTTCTGTGTGGATTACTCGATAGCTGCAACTGTAAATTATTCCAAACTTTTTCAAATGGATCTTTCTTGGTGCGCCAAGTTCTTAATAAAGATTTTCTGAGCTTTTTACTACGCTTGTATTTCTTTGTCAACGATGGCACATTTATTTTTTCCTCATCATTGATGCTTTGAGATGAAATTTGTTTAATATCTGCTGATGGTATTTGTGGCATTGTGACACAATCATTTGGTTTGATCCAAGCATATTGCCAAAACGCATCTTGGTATTTTTTTATGCTGGTGAGCAAATTAATTGGATCTAACTTTTTGTACTCTTTTTTTAGCGCATCTTTGGTTTTCTGCGAGACGCTTTCAGAGACCAGTAAGCGTTGGCATGGAGTTTGCGCTTTATCATATTTTTTTGTGACTTTTGCACCATCTCTCTTTTTGGAGACTAGTTTTAGTGAAGGTTGAAAATAGTTCACATAGAGCCTTATAACTGCATATAAGTCAGCCAAGGCACGCCATGCATCCATACCCTCATAACGATCATACCCAACCAATCTTCTGACAATAGAGCCATTTTTTTCTTCTACATGTGCTTGATCATTTTTTTTATATGCACGTGATCTGGTAAATGTGATTTTTTGTGCCTTACAAAAATCCAACAACTCGTAATTGATAAATTCGCTTCCGTTATCAGTATCTAAACCTAATAGCGAGAATGGAAGCAACTCCACAACTATATTCATGCTTGAAATAACATTTGCAGAATTTTTGCATAAGAGTGGTAAAAACTCAGTCCACCCAGAAACGATATCAGTTAAAACCAAGGTATTCAAAAAACTTCCTTCAGAATTGCCTCCACAATGCGCAACTAAATCGCCCTCCATGAAACCAGGAATTGCTTCGTCCCAGTCATTAAATGTTCGTATTTTTATCTGTTTTTTTAATAGGACACCAGGTTTGGTGGTACTTATACCTTTCCCTTTTTTTTGACGCTCTACCTTAAGTAACCTATCTGCTGTTGCTGCGCTGATCGATATCAATCGAGTACGAACAGAAGGAGAAAGAGACAGATGACCACACCGTTCCAATGTCGAAACTAATTCTGGCAAAAATGGCGCCAAACGCTTCCCACAAATTTCGTTGGCAGCACGCCAAGTAGTTATTAATGCAGTATGAACTGCTTGATTATATTTTGGCTTTGTTTTTCTTTTTCTCTTTCTCTTTCTCTTTCTTTCCAATGATTGAGCAGTCTCTTCCTTGTTTAACAATTTGATTGCATATTTTCGCTGATAACCGGTAGCAGCAACGAATCCATTCAATATATCATTTTTCTTTTTCCATACAGATTTTTTGTATTTCATTCTAACACTCGAAACCAATTCTCGACGTGCTTGTAAACTCATTTTTGCCATCATTACATATCTCCTTACTTGTTAGTAAATAGTATGATTTTACATGAGGCAACAATGTCCAAGTAGTATGATTTTTGATGAGGCAATGCGGGATTGGTGACTGGAGATGTCAGCTCTGAACCATTATTATCAAAATAACGTAAATTAAGGCTTGCTGCATTATCTGCCAGGGCTGATTGTACTACTCCATTTGCGTACAACATTAGTTGGTTACCGACTACCTTATAAGTGATAAGATCGTTTAGCTCATCATAAAAGGAGATTTCGTCGTTTTTGGCAGCAGTTACATCTTGAGTATTTCGTATATCGCGTGTGAAGCGATTTAGGGCAATTCTGCCCTGCCAATGAGCATTTAAAGCCTCCCGGCCGAAAGTAAAAAATTGAAATTGTTGCCTTAAGAGTTCAGCAGATGCGCCTACCAAGATAGACGCAATTACGATAACAATAACAAGCTCTATTAGGGTAAATCCTTTATGTTTGGTTATAATGCTCATGTTAGTAATCCGCTATTATCATTTTCATTGTTGATTTTCCAGAGCCGGTTGTTTCGACCGTGATTAGTTTAAAAGCTTGTGTTTCGCTAAAGTTGGGTACCG
>CAZDEC010000199.1:0-2871 GCA_964504295.1 uncultured Thioalkalispiraceae bacterium | reverse complement strand
CTACCCCTGCTCAAATGCATCTGAAATTAAATTAATGTATTTACTATTCATACTTCACTATCCTTAACCGCTATATTCATCATCAATTCAAGGTCTATGCATATAGGGCAGGTTCCGTTTTTTATCTCACCGCCTCCCCACGAGGCACATACCGGGCACGTTTCTGGCCACTCGATGACATGTGGTTTATCGCTTTTTGAAAATTTGAAAAGGTAAGACATGCGCCCTCTTGGCTGCCTAATTCTTCATCAAAGGCCATGTATATTTTCATAAATCACCATTTATTAAACATCAACATCACCTGGATCAAGATTTGTATATCTCGACAAAGAATCCCAGGTGCTATGTAAACTAATTTTCTGTACTTCAGCGATTGAAAGCCCCGCTTCAAATAGCCTGGACACGCCTTCATGTCTTAAATCATGAAACCTTAAATCAATAATTCCATTTAAGTTGCATGCCTTTCTGAAATAATGGCCTAGCGTTTTAGGGTTATACGGGAATATAAATTCCGACTGCTTAGGCTGCCGCATAATAATTTTATAAGCGGATCGCGGCAATTTGAAACGCTTATTCAATTTTTTAATTGTAGGATGCTTTAAATTCCGAATTAAGCACGTTCTGTTGTCGTGATTAATGTCATCCCACTTTAACCGCGTAATCTCTGATTGACGACGACACGAATAAATAGCAAAAAACATAATATGCAGCATGGGCGTTGATTGATGCAACCCAAAATACTGACTTAATATCCATATTTCTTTCGGTGTTGGCCTTCGTTCGCGCCGCTCAGCTTTGCCTATAAGCCCCTCACGCCTCAATACTATCCGTGCGTCATCAAACATCGATAAATCATAATTTAAACCCATGTCAACACGCATGGTATTCAGCACCGTTTTCATCCACACCAGGTCATTGTTCGCTGTTTGCGGCAAGACTGTTTTATTCCTGTTTTTAATAAATGCAATTAAGTCTCCGGCTTTCAAACTAAAGATATTTTTCTTAGCAATATCTAATTTACGCAATCTATTTAGATCCGCGTTTTTCGTCCTGCCCTCTGGTTCATACTCTTTTAAATATGCACCAATTAAATCAGCAATAGGTATCGAATCATTCAGCCCATAAACTGATTTTTCTTGTAACTCTACTTCTCGTCTCATGCCCCAGTCCTTTGCAAATTTTTGTTTAAGAAAAGTTTTCGATTCTCGGTGTACAATAATGCCATTTTTTCTAACTAATATTGAACAGTCATAAACGAATGTTCCGTTAGACTTTTCGCGCTTTCTAATTGACGCCATTTGAGTTCCCCTACGGTACGTATGAATAATATACGTACTATATATGAACTCATTAATAGAAAACAGTAATAAATAACATGCAAAAAACCTTAATAAACCTTAATAAACATAAGCACTTGATTTCAGTTGCACCGATGATGGACTGGACGGATTATGCATATATAGCTGGTTATCAGGCTTTTATCCGTACTTTATACGTTCCCGGTGGTATTATCGGTTAGCCACATTATCAATATAATCACCCAACTTAACTACGTCAACTAACCACGGTGCCTTGTTGCTTTTGGTCATTTTGAAGTATTCAAAAGGGATATCATCAGACGCTATTTTCCTAGACAAAACTTCATGACTTAGACCTAAATATTTCTCTGCAACTTTGTCTAGCGTTGGAAAGCGTGTTCCAAATTCTTGCTGTAGGTCTTTTGCTGTTTCTAGATTGTTCATATTGAATTCCTTAAATTAACCTTTGCCACTGTGACATGTGGTAATTTCTTAAGTGTTATTTCGTTAAACCTATTCTTAAGTAATAGTTTTCTTGAGTTCCTGTCGTGCCCAGCACCTAGCAATACCGCGTTATAGGTTTCTAGCGTAACAAGTATTTCAATCTCACTATTATTTAACGCGTTCCGGTCAACTTTTTTGAATTCTCCGGTTAAAGCCCAGTTAACCAGCTTTGCTTCATTGGTGTAATGAAAGAATTTGGTATCTTTTCCTTCCAGCTTGCGAACCTCTTGCAAAGTTCTGGACATTGCCTTGTATTCCAGTGAGGCTTCAGCGCGGTGCTCGATCCAGTTTTTGTTGAGCATGTTTTTTAGGTGGCGCTCCATTTTGTTGAATGCGCCTATAAATTTTATTTGCCATTCATAAGCTTTTTTTCCAGTAAAACGCATCGCTAACAAAGAAAATCCATCTCTATTAATTTCGTACATCGGTTGCCATTTTCCCCTTTCATCTTCATAATCTCGTGGCTCAAAATTGAGCCGCCAAAATTCATCATTGGGGAGTTTTTCTATAGCTCTTATCACGTTTTTATGTTGCTTCCCAAATTTTTCAGCTATTAACAAACTGGTCGTAAAAGTTTCACCATTTGATTTTTTCAGCACAATGTCATTCATTATTTAGCTCCTGTTAATTCACTAATCATTTTCTCAACATTCTTAATCTTTTCTTTTTTAACTAATCTGTACGTTGGCATGTAAAACGACACCATTTCAGGGATATCTTCTTCAGATATCATCATGATGTCATTCGGAATAAATGTTATGGTTGGAACGCCATCATTAATTATTATTAAGATTCGTTGCTTATATTCGTGCAGCTCTTTTGAGACTCTGTTTTCTGAATGTTTGAATATTTCATCAAGGCTATAAAATGGGCCTGACTGTTCACCAACTTTTTTTAAAGGCAACAATTCCCCATGAATCAGATCAACGGCTTCTTTGGCTTTGCCTTCAGGAATGTTTTTGTAGCTGGTGATGCCGTAATACTCATAGATTTTATTATAAGTATCTGAGTATTTATTTCGGTCGGCTTTGCAGATTGACTGGATTGCTTTTTTGACTTGTAGGGCTTC
>CAZDEC010000198.1:0-2874 GCA_964504295.1 uncultured Thioalkalispiraceae bacterium | reverse complement strand
TGTATTGGCAAACCCCTGTGCAATGCGCTGCATATCACACCATAAGCGTTCCATTTCGATAATACCAGGCAGATTATCGACGTGAGTGATATGGAATATCCGCCTGTTCGCCATACTACATCCTGTCTGGTTCGTGGGCATATACATAGTCCCTTTCACGGAACCCGTCGAGGCAAAGTTGTTCGAGTTGGCTTTCGGTGATCATGCCGAAGAATCTGTTTCCTGTTGCCGACCATCTAGTTCAATACCTAGTGCTTTGGCAGAACGATGGTAAAACAAAATCTGTAATTTCTCATAAAACCATTTATAAATTCGCCTTACGGTTGTTCCAAATACCAAATTTAGTAACGTCAGCAATGCAACAACACTCAGCCCTGTAGTTAATGACCAACTGATTATTGGATTGATCGGTCTTGAAATTAGACCTGCAACAATTCCTAAAATAACTAGTATTACTATCATGGAAAATACAGCACACGAAATAATTCGCGCTCTTTTTACACTAACCCAGTAAATTTTCTGTTGAATCACTTGGTTTTTATTGAGCTCGTGAAAAAGTTTTTCTTGTGTTTCCCTATGCGCCACCTGTTCTTCTGTTAACTTTTCGGCCTCTTCCTTCTTAATCTCAGCAGACACACGACTTAGAGTTGTCGTAAATGATCTCTCAGTAAGCGCTTCATCTTCTCCAAGCGTTAGACTCATCAACTCATTTTGAGCATATGGACTACTTCTAAGCAACTGGTGATCACGTGCACTAATCTTGCCTTGCTTCTCTAAACGTTCGGCCTCAGAAAGCATTTTTTCAAGGAAGTCATCACTCGGCCTTAGTGCAGCATATGCAAACGCAATTACTTCTTTTTGCGGCAAAGTAGGGGCACCCTGCGGTGCTTTAAGCCAAGCAGTATTTGCCAAGCTAAAATCTGTAATTACAGTAGACACCGCTCTTGATTGATCAATATTCTTCCCGTATTCATACGCAGCTCTAGAGAAGCCTGCATTGCTTGTAACAAATATAGCCTTACTATTTTCAACTGAGTATGGGCATGTATTTCCACGGAGTACATAAATGCTTCGAACTGAGTTAATATCGAATTCTCTTGCTCTTGGACTATAGTAACTCACTTCGTCTGAGAGAATATCACTAAAGGCTGTTTCATCGATTTGAAGCTTTAAATTATAGGCGGGCGTAGGCTTTACAATAACACCAACCGACTCCATAATTTCCTGAGCCTGCCCAGCAATTAAAAGCATATCTGATTTGGTTTTACCAGATTGCCTCGCCTCATAAACGATCGAGCCTCGCCCCTTAGGTGAATCGATATAATTTGATGAAGCATTAATAACACTAATCAATTCATCGTGTGTATGACTGAATGCTGCTATCTTTCCATCCAGTTTTTGGATCAGCCCGAGTAGTTCATTAACTGCTTCTTGTTTAGCCTTACCCTCCAGCCCTAATAATTGGAGCAACAATTGCGTATCTAAATAAAATGTCACACCTTTATATGTTTTTGATACTGATTGTAGATCCGGGCATAATAATGCGTTCGCGAGCATATGCCCTTGCACTAACATTATAAAACCATTAAAACCCTGCGGATCAGAAGCATGTATCTTGCTAAGATATTGGCTTACCAAAACAATTTTCCAATTTGTATTGTTATGTGCAATATTAGGAAGTGCAGTGCCTCTTAGGTAAGCTTTCAAACAAGGTATGGAAAATTCAGAAAGAAAGACTATTAATGCCTCTATTGCATCTTCTTCATTAATATCTTTCTCCGCACTTTGCGCGGCAAATTCTATTAATGAATTCGTAACAGCCGATATATTTCTCGAAGCATTCGCTTTATCTTTTGAATAATCTTTAGTAGACAACTCCTTTACTACGTGATATATACCTTGATCTTTTTTAAGATAACCCGCCTTTACCAAGCGCCTCAATACAATCTGAATGGTTCTGTGCGGTATTATCAAACCGCACTCCTCCTGAAGCTTATCGGCAACAATTTTATCACTTACAATCTCTAGTTTTCCGTGTGCCAAAGCCTGTATCACAAATGGTTTGAGGTACTCCAGATAGTCTTTTCCACTATCAATACTAACTTTCAGCATCGCTAAACTAGTTAAAGTCATTTCCTTGTTCATGCAACAGCCTCCGCTGTGGATTGGGTATCTCCAAGTGTGATTTCGCCGGAGAGGAGTTTTGGAAGCAATGAATCACGGCACTCAACCAAATTCATATTTTCAAACAAATTATTTCTTACTTTTTCAAACAATGGTTCAACCATTTTCTCGAAAATCTTGATGCTATTGTTACACGGTTCAACCGCATACACGGAATCAAATGTTTTTGTTGTAATCGTATCAAATACAGCACCATGTGTTTGTCGCTTCAATGTTGAAAGCGCTTGTTTAAGATTCAAGTAATTAAAAGCAGACCCAATTCCATTGGCACCCTTTACACCATAACAAGACTGATTCATTGCCATTGGGACTCCAACTAACGCCAACTTGCCTACGGTTCCTCTTGCGGTAATAATTGTCACTCCTTCAGGCAGTAGTTTTGCTGAACTCTTGTTTAATCCCGCTTCTGTTATTTTCTCATCTGTATCTATGACGAAAACATCTCCATCATTGGGGGCATCTTTGACAGAAAACCATGGTATGTCACCACCCCAGTAACTCTCTTCTGATCTTTTCGGTGTTCCACCACCTGTCAGTTCTATCATTTTGGATAATGGTTTAATTTCCCATCCCTTCGGTATATCACCAAGCTCTGAGCCTTCACACTCATCAGGGAAGAGTGCGGCGAGTTGATTGAGGGTTTCTGGTGTCCAGAAGTCCAGGCCGTGTTGATCGGGGAAGCGCTCTGTA
>CAZDEC010000197.1:0-2883 GCA_964504295.1 uncultured Thioalkalispiraceae bacterium | reverse complement strand
CCTGGCCGCTCGACTGCTTCTTCCATGAAGCGGACGGTCTTTAGCCAGCCACAGTAATGCCATATCCGGCGGTATTAGTATTATCATAAACGTAGACATTACTTCGCATTTCAACATCACGAGGCTCAAGCTAACAGCACAGCAGTGATTTCGAAATGTAGATTTTAAACCGGGCTTAACCTATTCTTTTGTCAATAACTTAACCACTACGATGACAATGTTGCATATTCTTAAACTTTTATTACCGGCCATTTTGCCGTCATGGAATTTTTTTGACATTATTGCGCCTTCGCCGCGTATTCAATATGCGCTGCTTAATGCCGATAATTCGATACTATCAGATTGGCGTGAATTCAAACCGCGTCCAGTACACGTGCCGTTTAGGCAAATGCTGTATCGTATGTTCTGGAATCCAGAATGGAATGAAACTTTATTTATGATGAGTTGCGCAGAGCGTATTATGGAGCAGCCGACAGAACACAGTGAGTTAGAAATTTTACAGCGCATTCAAAAAGAACTGAGACAGGATGTATTAAATAATAATTTAAATAATGTGAGTAATTTGCAATTTCGATTAGAGTTAATACAGCGTCAGGGTGATAAAATAGAAAAAACAATTTGTTTTTATTCTCGTGTTATTTCATTGCAAAAGTATCGAGATAGCAAATGAATTTTGATGATGCTGTACGTGTAATAGAAATATTAATGGGGCTGGCTTTTGCGCAACAAAGTCTTGAGCATATAAAAACAAATATAATGGACAGAGCCATATTCTTACCAAGGTTTGCACTGGCTTTGTTACTTGTAACGGGTTATCAAAGCCTTTATGTTTTGGGCTTGTTACTTATTATTGCTTTATTCAAATTGCATCGCTACCAAGGGCCTTATAATGGTGGCGCAGACCGTATGGGTCTGCTTGTTTTGCTCTGTCTTTTTTTACTACATATTGCGCCTACTCGATATTGGCAGGAAATGGCATTGGGCTATCTGGCCCTGCAACTGGTTTTATCGTATTTTATTTCAGGTTGGGTAAAAATAAAAAACCCGGACTGGCGTAGTGGTCGGGCATTGCGCGATGTTTTCCAATTTTCAGCGTATCCTGTTAGTGTGTCTTTAAGAGGCTGGGCGCAGTCACCGCGAGTGCTGTTTAGTATGTCGTGGGCGATTATGATTTTTGAATTATTTTTTCCTTTAACATTATTATCTACGCAAAGTTTAATGCTGGCACTTATTGTTGCGGCGAGCTTTCACTTTGCCAATGCTTGTTTGTTTGGTTTAAACCGGTTCTTCTGGATATGGCTTAGCGCCTATCCATCATTACTCTGGTTTCAGTTTCGTTTGTCGTTTATTGTATAGTGGCTATGTATAACCAGGGTTCTGGTTGTTTAAAATAAGAGTGAGAAGGCGGTTATTGTGAAGTTTTATCTATTACCCATCGGTGAAACATTTACCTATCAGGGAATAACGTATACCAAGTCTGGCCCGTTGACCGCATCTAGCGACGTTAATGGACAGAATAAAATGATTCCACGTTCGGCAAATATAAAAGCCAAAGCGGAACTTGAAATAGCTAACGATAGGAAGCTTGAAAAAAATAATTTATCCGCAAAGAATATTGCAAATGTAATCAATGCTTTTTATCGGGCGGCAGGTGAAAATTTAAATATGGTTAAAGCCGAGTTAACTGAAGCCTCTTATAATAAAGCTAAATTGCAATTAGATGATTCATATAAAGAAGCATTAAAGGTATTGTCATTAAATTAATCAGCATTTTAGAAACTTATTTAAGCAAAGGATGATCTTTAGGCAGCTGCTTCGAATACCAGATAGCCAGTTTATGTCGCATCGCTTTTTGTGACACCTGGTCTTCTGGCAACGGCTGAATAAGTTTGTCATGCACCAGCAGCCTGTATATATAAAGTATCTTTTCACTTTGTGAATCGGTTGGTTCAAATATAGCCGCACCGCGTAGTTCAGCAAATTTAACTCCGGTGCTTATGGCACCTTTTATTAATTCAGCTTCATGTTTTATTTTTTTCATTCTGTGACGCCCTTTCTATTTCAGTGTCGCCGCTTCAATACCAAACATATTCCGGTAAATAATTCCGTAAGCAATAATTAACAGCGGTAAGCTCCATATTAAACCAATACCCAGTGGTATTATTGAAATAGCAACGATGATACTCATAATAAATAAAAAGCCAAACATTCTAAACCAACGACGGGTTACCGCTTTGCGTGAAGTTTCCAGTGCTTGCCATGGCCCCATATTTTTTTCAACCACCAGCGGTAGTGCCATATAGTAAGCAACCGACAGGTAAATGCCGGGAAGAATAAACAGTAAAAAACCAATAGCGAGCATGATAGACATAATAAGCATTGTGGCAAACAATGAGAACGTTTTTGAGAAATAACCAAAAATAGTGTTAGCATTTATATCGCGACCAGCGGCGCGTTGAATGCCCATTATGATTATCCCTAGCATCAGTGGTAACAGAATAATATTTATCGCAATTTGTAAAATAATTTGGAAAAAACCGGCCAGGCCATCAGAAGAAGAACCGAATGATAAGGCCGCTGTGGTAATAAAAAGTACGATTATAATTGCAAGAGCCACAAGGAAATAATATAGAAAAGCCAGATGAATTGGCCATTTCGTACCGCTGGTTTTATCCCATGCTTCGCTGAGAACAGCACCAATAGAAAAATTGTAATCGCCGCTAATGCCTTTTTCTACTGAGCCCTGATTTAATTCGCCACTCGAATCGGCGCTTAATCCATCGATGATTATTTCTGGCATCAATCTTCCCTCTTTAATTTTGTTTGCTATATCACTGCTGTCCCGTTAACTTTAAGCCCCTGCTTTGAATATAGAAAGCCTGG
>CAZDEC010000196.1:0-2927 GCA_964504295.1 uncultured Thioalkalispiraceae bacterium | reverse complement strand
CGGGCGGCATGTAATTGAACCAGTAACCCGCGCGCAGGCCCTGTGTTTGCAGGATGGCTTCGGCTGATTTTGTCGCGGTTTCGATCAGGGCTGATAATTCTGGAATGTGATTTTCGTTGAGATAAATGTTTTCGTAGCGGCCTTCGAACAAATGGGTTTTGCGCACGCTGTCGTCATCCTGCATTTTTAAAAAGCCGGCAAGCAGCGCGTCATTCAGCGCCTGCGGTGTTTTGAGGCGGTTGCTATAAACCGCATCAACAGCCGGGTCTATGAGTTCGGGTACGTGGTCAAACATGGATGGTGAATTGATTGAAAATCAGATGACACGAGAAAAGCGGTTATTGTTTTCTTCCTGTAAGTAACGATCAAACTGCATGCAGATCGAACGCGCCAGCAAACGCCCGGAGGTGGTGATGGTGATGCGGTCTTTTTCGATGGTGAGCAGGCCGTCGTCGGCCATCTGTTTTAAATTGTCCACCGATGGCTTGAAATAAGAATGGAAGTCGATATGCCATTCTTTCTCGATTTTTTTGATGTCCAGCTGGTTGTTGCACATGAGGTCATTGATGACTTCGCGGCGTAGTACGTCGTCGGCTTCCAGTTCGATGCCACGGAAAACCGGGATCTCACCTTTGTTTAAACGTTCTTCGTACTCGTCGATGGTGCGTACGTTCTGGCTATAGTTGTCGCCAACACGGCTGATCGCGGTGATGCCCATGGCAATCATGTCGCAATCAGCGTTGGTCGAATAACCCTGAAAATTGCGGTGCAAACTGCCCTGCTTTTGCGCTTTTACCAGGTCGTCAGACTCTTTGGCAAAGTGATCCATGCCGATATAGACGTAACCGGCATCGTGTAATTTATCGATACACAGTTGCAAAATGTTCAGTTTTTCTTCGGGTGAAGGCAGTTCGTCTTCTTCAATACGACGTTGCGGCTTAAACATTTCCGGCAGATGGGCATAATTGTAAATGGCGATGCGATCAGGGTTTAATTCGATGGTGGTGTCCAGTGTTTTGCTGAAACTTTGCACGCTCTGGTTCGGCAGGCCGTACATCAGGTCGATGTTGATCGATTGAAAATTTTCTGCACGGGCATTAATGATGTGCTGTTGAATTTCTTCAGTCGACTGTATACGGTTGACGGATTTCTGCACTTTATGGTCGAAGTCCTGCACGCCAAAGCTGATGCGGTTAAAACCCATATTGGCCAGGTTCTTTATGCGTTGCTGATCGACCGTGCGCGGGTCAACTTCGATGCCGAATTCCACCTGATCGTTTGCCGGCAGATTAAAGTTTTCACGAATGCATTCGATGATCTCGTGGATTTCTTCGTCACTTAAAAAAGTGGGGGTGCCGCCGCCCCAGTGTATCTGTGAGACCTCCCGGTCTTTTGCAAACAGCGCGCCCTGTAATTTTATTTCCTTTTTGAGCAGCGCGATGTAAGGCGCGGCTTTTGATTTATCTTTGGTGATAACCTTGCTACAGCCGCAGTAGTAACAAATGGTATCGCAGAACGGGATGTGCAGATACAGTGACAGCGGTGCCGGAATAGGGTCTTCGTTGCTCTGTTTCGCCCAGTTGAGATAATCGTTCATGCCATAGTCCGTGGTGAACTGCACAGCCGTCGGGTACGATGTGTAGCGCGGCCCGAATGTATCGTAGCGGCGGATTAACTCTTTATCAAAAATGACTTTATTGTCCATAATCTATGGGTTTCTAAACTTAGTGGAGGGTTTGGTTAGGTCGTTATGCTATGAAAGATGCTGTTTCGGTGGTATGACATATATCAAATGAATGCCTGATTAGCGCTCTGTGCAATTCTAATATGTTGATATACTTATGTTTCTTCGCATTTCGCTGGATACCGTTGTGGCACGCTGCTAGCAGGTCAATTTCTAGTTTATCTTATGTGTAAACCACGTTCTTCAGATCTTTAATTAGTATTTCTTTATCCTTCTTATTGAGGAAAGATCCCAGCTCAAGTTCCCTGCCGTGTGAACAAATAAATATTTTTTTCGGGTAACCGTGTGTTGCTGGTTTTTTAACAAAAAATTTTGTCCAGATGCGGTGATATTTCCAGGATTTTTCTGCGTGATAGTGACCGCGTTCGACCAGCACAATTGTTTCATCAAAAGTGATTACTTCGGTTTTGATATTGGCGCGCATACGCAGGTATAAACAGACAAAGACGAAACCGATTTCGAGCAGGCTAAAAGGAAAAACCAGCCACAGTCCGTGCAGTGCAAAATAGCTAGACACGAAAAACACGATGACCGCCAGCGACGTGACAATTTGCATATTAAATTGCCAGCTGGAAGAGTTATTCGGTTTCAGCACGATGGTTGCTGAGCCGGTGTTGTTGTCGATGCTGGTTTCGACCATGATGATCTAACTTTTTTGTAGGCACCGCTTTATTATAACACCGCCGATTTTTGTTTTTCAGTGCTTAAATCGCTTACAGGTCATGCTTTTTTAGCCGGTACAAAAAAGCATCCCGGCTCAGGCCAAGCAATCTTGCGGCTTTGGATTTATTGCCGCCGGAATAGCGTAGCGCCTGTTTTATCAGGTCGATTTCCAGTGATTCCATGTCGATGCCGTGTTCGGGCAAAGTGTAACCGGATGTGCTGGATGACCTGGTTTCACGAATATCTAAAGGCAGATTTTCTTTGTGAATGATTTCGCCGGGTGACAATGCCGAGACATGCTGGCAAACATTTTTAAGTTCACGGATGTTGCCCGGCCAGGCATATTTTTTTAACAGAGTAATCGCATCACTGCTGAAGGTGCAGCTTGGGTTCTGGTTTTTTTCTGCCGCCTGCTGCAAAAAGTGTTTTGCCAGTTCGGCAATATCGCGTCGCCTTTCACGCAGGTTAGGCAGCCGCAGGGTGACCACGCTGAGGCGATAGAAAAGATCCTGACGAAACT
>CAZDEC010000195.1:0-2952 GCA_964504295.1 uncultured Thioalkalispiraceae bacterium | reverse complement strand
CAAGAGCAGACAAACTAATCATTCTCGGTGATTTTAATGCCAGAGTTGGTGCAGACTACACTTCCTGGGAAGGAGTAATGGGAAGGAATGGCATTGGCAGCTGTAACAGTAATGGCCACCTGCTTTTGGGGACGTGTGCTGCAAATGACCTTTTGATCACAAACACTGTCTTTCGCTTGCCCAACCGTAATAAGACATCTTGGATGCACCCAAGGTCTAAGCAGTGGCACCTCATTGATTATGTCATTGTCAGAAGGAGGGACAGACAGGATGTCCGTGTGACCAAGGCAGTGTGTGGGGCAGATTGTTGGACTGACCACAGACTAATCATCTCCAAGCTCAACATCAGAATTCAGCCCACCAGACGCCCGCAAGGTCTTAAGGTTCCCAAGCGACTGAACATCTCCAGGTTGAAAGAAAACAACACCAAGCAAACCTTTGCACAGGTTCTAGAAAGCCGGCTGGACTCCTTGCAGCTTGATCCTCAAAATGTAGAGTCGAGCTGGGCAGGCTTCAGAGATCTGGTGTACACCACTGCTGCTGAATCTCTCGGTCCCACTACACGCAAACACCAGGACTGGTTTGATGAGAACTCTGACACTATTCAGGCATTGCTGGATGAAAAGCATCGCCTCCACAGAGCTTACAGCAGCGATCCAAAATCCATCTCCAAAAAAACTGCATTCAGCAACATCCGCCAGACCGTGCAGCGCAAGCTTCGTGAGATACAAGACTGCTGGTTGAGTAGAAAGGCCGACGAAATCCAATCCTACGCAGACAGTCATGACATGAAAAACTTTTACAGTGCTTTAAAGGAAATCTATGGTCCAGTATCATCAGGAACAGCCCCCCTCTTGGGGGCAGATGGAACCACGCTGTTCACGGAAAAAGAAAATATACTGGAACGCTGGGCAGAGCACTTTAACATAATCCTAAACAAACGTTCTTCAATAAATGATAAAGCAATAGATCGTCTGCCCCAGGTTGAAGTTAACGAGTCCCTTGCTGAACCTCCTACCTTGCTTGAAACACAGAAAGCCACCAGTCTCCTCTCAGGGGGCAAAGCTCCCGGGGCTGATTCAATACCAGCAGAGATTTATAAATCAGGTGGCATCCGTTTGGTGAAAAAATTGACTGAGCTCTTCAGTATCATGTGGGATCAGAAAGGCACACCTCAGGACTTCAAAAATGCATCTATCATCCACCTATACAAACGCAAAGGAAATCGACAGGTTTGTGACAACCATAGAGGCATATCTCTGCTCTGCATAGCTGGCAAAATCCTTACCAGGATCCTGTTGAATCGTCTAACACTGCACCTTGATCAAGGTTTACTGCCTGAGAGTCAATGTGGTTTCAGGAAAAACCGCGGTACCATAGACATGGTGTTTGCTGCCAGACAGATGCAAGAAAAATGTCAGGAGCAACATGTTGATCTTTACACTACCTTTGTGGACCTTACGAAGGCATTTGACACCGTTAGCAGGGAGGGTCTGTGGAGGATTATGTCCAAGTTTGGCTGTCCAGATCATTTTATCTTGATGGTCAGACAGTTTCATGATGGCATGCTTGCTCAAGTCCTGGACAACGGTGAGTCATCCAAGCCATTTCCTGTCACCAATGGAGTCAAGCAAGGTTGTGTGCTGGCCCCCACCCTCTTCAGCATGATGTTCTCGGCCATGCTCACAGATGCATTCCGTGATAGTGACGCCGGAGTTGGTATCAGATACCGTACTGATGGCAAACTGGTCAATCTGAGGAGACTCCAAGCCAAAACCAAGGTGCAAGTAGCCACTATCCGTGAGTTCCTCTTTGCTGATGACTGTGCGCTAAATGCAGGATCACAGTCTGACATGCAGCTTAGCATGGACCTGTTCTCCACAGCATGTGACAATTTTGGCTTGACGATTAGCACCAAGAAGACTGAAGTATTGCATCAGCCTGCCCCGGGAAAAACTTATATTGAACCTACCATCACTGTCAATGGTCAGAAGATCTCAGCGGTGGATAGGTTTACCTACCTTGGTAGCACACTGTCCCGAGCAGTCCATATTGATGATGAGGTAAACACCAGAATCGCCAGAGCTAGTACAGCATTTGGCAGACTCCGCTCAAATGTGTGGGAACGCAGAGGTATCAGACTGGAGACAAAGCTGAAGGTTTACAAGGCAGTCGTCCTGCCCTCCCTTCTGTATGCATCTGAGGCCTGGACGGTCTACAGCCGCCATGCGAAGAAGCTCAATCACTTTCACATGAGCTGCCTCAGAAGGCTAATGAAAGTCAAGTGGCAGGACAAAATTCCTGACACCGAGGTTCTGGCCAAGGCTGGCATGACCAGCATCCACACAATCCTCAGGAAAAATCAGCTGAGATGGGCTGGTCATGTGTCTCGTATGCCAGATGAACGCCTACCTAAGAAGCTATTGTATGGCGAGCTTCTAACGGGAAAACGCTCCCTTGGTGGTCAAAGGAAGCGCTTCAAGGATACTCTGAAGGCCTCCATCAAAAGCTTCGGCATCACCCTTGAGAGCTGGGAGAGCGTCGCCCAAGATCGGTCCAGATGGCGCAGTAGCATCAACTCCGGCGCTGCTATATTTGAGCAGAGGAGAGTCAGTGAGGCTGAAAGGCGACGCGAACTGCGCAAAGCCAGAGCCAGAGACATGTCTTCACCGGACGGGTCTTCAGCAGTGTCCTGTCCCCATTGTGACAGGCAATTTCTTGCAAGGATCGGCCTTGTGAGCCACCTGCGGTCTCGCTGCGGCGTGCCGCCGCCTACTTCCGACGGATGATATCGTGGTCCTCTTCGCATGCGAAGGACGAACTATTAGTTAGTAGACTATTGAAGATGGATAGTTTGTAGTTGTGAAATGCATTCACCTTTTTGGGTGTGGAATATCAATCATGCTTGTCAACTGAAGAAGCCAGATATTGTAGTTATTGTTAAGCATGCAA
>CAZDEC010000194.1:0-2953 GCA_964504295.1 uncultured Thioalkalispiraceae bacterium | reverse complement strand
TGATAGAAGGCCCCGGCCATGTGCCCATGCATATGATTCAGGAAAACATGACGAAACAGATAGAAGAGTGCGACGAAGCACCTTTCTATACCCTCGGGCCACTCACAACAGATATTGCACCGGGCTACGACCATATCACCTCTGGCATCGGTGCCGCTATGATTGGTTGGTTCGGTTGCGCCATGCTCTGTTACGTAACACCCAAAGAACACCTAGGTTTACCAAACCGAGACGATGTAAAAGAAGGTATTATCACTTATAAAATTTCTGCACATGCAGCCGACTTAGCCAAAGGCCACCCCGGCGCACAAATTCGCGACAACGCCATGAGCAAAGCGCGTTTTGAATTCCGTTGGGAAGACCAATTTAATATTGGCTTAGATCCAGACCGTGCAAGAGAATATCATGACGAAACCATGCCGAAAGAAGCACATAAAGTGGCGCACTTTTGTTCTATGTGTGGGCCGAACTTCTGTTCAATGAAAATATCGCAAGACGTTCGGGATTATGCAAAAGAAAAAGGTATTGGGGTTGATGTTGTAATGGAAGAAGGAATGAAGACTAAGGCTGCGGAGTTTAAGAGCCAGGGTAGTGAAATATATAAGAAAGCTTAACGTAGTTCTATCAATGTCATTGAGAGGCTTTAGTTGCGAATAAAATATGGCAAGCTGCGCGGCAATCTGGTTTTTTATCTGAAGATAAATAAGAGGAATAACGTCATTCCCGTACCCGAGGGCATAAACTTCAGGCGGGGATCCATTAAATAAAATGTCACTCTATCTACCATTATTCAAAGCGTTAAACGATGCAGATGTGCAATACATCATCGTTGGTGGTTTAGCGACAGTTTTACATGGTTATGCCCGATTCACCGCCGATGTCGATTTGGTTATAAACCTTGAGCAAAGTGAAGCTGAAAATGCTATCAAGGCTTTAACATCTTTAGGTCTAAAGCCGCGCGCTCCTGTTGACCCCATGAAATTTACTGAATCCAAAATACGTGAGTCATGGATCAAAGATAAAAACATGCTAGTGTTTTCATTCTACGATCCAGAAAACCCACTAATGATAGTAGATGTATTTATTCGTGAACCTTTCCCTTTTGATGAAATGCTAAAACGCTCAGTTCAAATGAAACTAGGTGACGTAATTGTACCTGTTTGTGCTATAACTGATTTAATAGAAATGAAAAAAATAGCAGGTCGACCTAAAGACCTGGAGGACATTAAGCAATTACAGGGTTTACAGGATTTCGACAATGAAAACTGAGCAAAAACAAAATGAATTAACAGCTGATGAAAAAGCTCAACTTCGTTTATGGGCGAGCGCAACCCCGATGCAACGTTTACACTGGTTAGAAGAAACTCAACAGATAGCCTATCAATCAGGTGCGTGGGACAATTTAATAAAAGCAAAAGGCAAGATCTGACCTTGTGGCTTCGTTCCACGTGATGCGGGAAAAGAAATAATCTATTCTTATAATTAATTTATTATGACTACATTATATCATTACTGCTCGAACGCTACTTTTCTTTCGATTATTCAAAATCAGGCAATAAGATTATCGTTGTTGTCTCTATCTAATGATTCAAAGGAAGGCAAATTGGTTTTAGAAATGATGCATCAATTTGCTGTTGATGATGCGTTAAATAAAAAAGATTTAGATTTTTTCCATCAATCATTATCTATTCTTGGCGACTATTTTGATGCCATTGGGTTTTGTCTTTCTGAGGAAAAAGATCTTCTTAGTCAATGGCGGGGGTATGCAGATGATGCAAATGGAGTTGCAATTGGTTTTTCTAGTGATTTCTTGAGAAAATCATCTATGAAATATGCTGAGGGTCATAAGATGAACGTATCACTTAACGAAGTCGAATATGACTTTGATGCACAGAAAAAATTGCTCTATCCTACTTATAAAGAAATTAAAAGTCTCATTGATAATGGTGCGCTTAAATCAACAGGTAGAGGAAGCTTGTTGGATTCAAGGACAAAAGTTCAAATAGAAAAAGATGATAATGAAATCAAAAAGAAGTACCAATCTTATTCTGTTAAGACGTTAACACTTATTACTAAGATGTTTATTTTAAAGCATTCAGCATTTAAAGAAGAAAAGGAGTGGCGAATACTTTCTTACTATGCAAGAGGGAATGAAGGTGATACTGATTTTAGAGCCTGTGTAAATAGTATTATTCCATATAAAGAGTTTAATCTTCGAGAATACAATTTTGAAGGAATGAAAGATGAAGCAATTTTGGAAGTTGTTCTGGGGCCAAAAAATATAACACCGACAAATATTATAAAAAATTTATTATTAAAAAATGGTTTCAATCATGTGGACGTTATACGTTCAGATGCTTCTTATCGATAAATAGTAAAAACGGGAAAAGAAAGAATAAAAAGGGTTGGTAACAAATCTAAATTATTCACATTTGTCACTCCCCCTTTACCCCCTGTTTTTCTTATTTTCTAACCCTGCTTTGCTGCTTTTGGGTGCGTAATTGTGACGAGTTAGAGTAATTTGTTATAATCATATGACAGCAGCTAATTAAATTCTAATCTAACACAAGGAAAAGTGGAAATCCCCGAGCATTATTCAACAAAAGGTTCTGTTAAAGTTCCCACAGGTATTAAAAGCCAATTAAAAACAATTGCAGATGCTTATTACACTTCAACTAAAAAAAATATTGTTGTAACGAGTGGCAAACGCACAGCAAAATCACAAGCGAATGCTTTATATACCCGATTTAATAAAGGTGGCAACGTAAAAGATTATATTGCTCAAAAAGAGGCCAAGGCTGTAAAAAAGGCTTATGATGATGCGGTTAAATTAAAAAAGAAAAAGGCTGAAATTATTGATGAAATGGAAAAAATTCTTAAAAATCAAATTAAAAACGGGCAATATCTTTCTAAACATTTAAGCTCTAAGGCACTTGATATATGAAAAAAGAAT
>CAZDEC010000193.1:0-3028 GCA_964504295.1 uncultured Thioalkalispiraceae bacterium | reverse complement strand
ATTCATAGAATACAGTCCTATACCATACTCATACCACTTATACGCATATACATAACAAGGAACAAGGAACAAGGAACAAGGAACAAGGAACAAGGGTCAGGGGTAACAAGTAATCTTATGCGGTTAGGGGGAGAGGAGGGAAGGGGAAAGTTAAGGGGAAACAAGAGCGTAGCTTATAAGGAGTTAACAAGTTAACAGATGAAAAGAAAACACGTTACAATAAGTGAAGAAAGCTACGATAAGATTAGAGAACTAGCTTACGAGAAAAGAGTTAAAATGAAAGAGATATTAGATGATGTGATTAAAGAATTATGAAAACAAGAAAATGGAAAAACAAAATGCTTAAAGACATGACACGCCAAGAACTCTATAAAGCATTTGAAGAATTAGCTGACTTATATGTAGAGGTGAAGAGGGAAAACATCTTATTAAAAAAATAGATATGAAAAAATGTACAAAATGTAAAAAGATAAAAAATAGCTTCCCTGCTAATAAAATAAACAAGGATGGTCTACAGAGTTGGTGTAGAGATTGTTATAATAATTACATATTTTATTTTTATAAAACAAAAGATGGACTAGTAAAAAAAATTTATAATTGTCAAAAATGGAACTCAAAAAAAAGGGGGCATAATCCACCAGAATATACAAGCAAAGAATTAATAGAATGGTTATTTGCACAAGATAAATTTCATCAATTATACGATAATTGGAAAGCAAGTGGGTATGATACAAATATAATACCAAGTTGCGACAGAATAGATGACAATAAAGGATATAGTTTAGAAAATATACAGCTCATGACTTGGGGAGAAAACAACAGGAAAGGAAATGACGATATGAGAGCAGGAAAATTAATAAATGGCACAAATCCACAAAAACCAGTAATTCAGTATGATTTACTAGGGAATAAAATAAATGAATTTCATTCTATAAAAGAAGCGGAAAGACAAACAGGAATACCGAACACTAATATTTCAAAATGTTGTAGGGATATTTTTAAACAAACAGGAGCTTTTAAATGGAGTTATAAATAAACCATGAACAACCTACAACTAGACATAACTAAATATAAAGTAGAAAAAAGCTCAATCACCAACAACAGGGCTTATATGATTTCTCAATTCCTAGAAAAGATAAATCAAGAGAGAGCCGGCACATCATACAAACCCACTACAGGTAGAGTTCTCGCAATAAAGCTAGGACACGTTAAAACTTGGGAGCTTGATGGCTTCTTTAAAAACTGTGAACAGGCAAAGTGTGGATTTAGTAGGGCGTTTTTCGGCTCTTTGAAGGTTAAGTAGTTTATCCCCACATATACCTTTACAATATATTTCATTCCTGTATAATATGGATAGGTTAATCAAAAAGGATTAACAAACCTGACCTACTCGCACAAGCACAGTATCAACAAGCCAGATAACATTTCTATATTGATAAACTATCTTAGGCACGATACTAATAAGCGACTGGTTGGGAGCGGAGTGTCCGCTTGGGGGGATATGAATTTGCTTATTATCCATAATAAGCTCCCTCCAATCGGGTACTGCGTTGAGTGGATTGTTCTTTTGTTTCTGGAGGTGGCGAAATTGGTAGACGCTAATGTACTGGTCGCAACAGTTGGCTCAAGATAGTAGCAATAGACAAACTATCACTTACAGGTTCAAATCCTGTCCTCCAGAGCCAAGAGAATAATCACATTACAAGAGAGAGTTAATTAAATAATTATGATAAATAAAGGAATGATGACAAGTAACACACCAGAATGGGAGACGCCTCAGGATCTGTTTGATGAGTTGGATAAGGAGTTTAATTTTAATTTAGATGTTTGTGCAACACGACAAAATGCAAAATGTCTATGGTTTTCTTCAAAAGAAGATGATGGATTATCTAAAATTTGGGGAAGTGAGATAGACTGTAAATGGATGAACCCGCCATACGGAAGAGAGATAGGTCATTGGATAAAGAAAGCAAGCGAAGAAAGAAATGTAGTAGCACTTTTACCAGCACGAACAGATACAAGATGGTTCCACGACTATATTTACCAGAAAGATAATGTAGAAATAAGATTTATTAAAGGTCGTTTAAAATTTGGGAAAGCAACAAATTCAGCACCGTTCCCATCAATGATCGTAATATTCAAATAACCATGAAAACAATAAACGCAGGTGAAATAACAGCTGGAGATATTAAAGCAAAAAATGCACGTTTTAATTATCCATACACACAAAGAGAGTCAGCATACCATAGAGAAAAAAGAACAGAAAGATACTGGGCAATAGTCGTATCAATTCTAGGGTGGGGAATGGTAACTTGGTTTATTGTTATCCCTCTAACTAAATACATTATATATATCAATAATTTATATGTCTAAATTAAAAATATACTACATGGGTAGAAGATTAAGGGATAAACAAGATAAATTTAAAAAGAATCTAAAACCTTTTCTTTTTAAGTCACTGTTAGTATTCATTGGAGTAGTTGTGTTTGTTACAAGCACACTATACATAAAAACACAACCTATCGAATACACAAAAGCACAAGAATCAGGAAAAGAGAAAATAGACAGCAAGATAATAGCAATAATGAAAGCAGACGTGGTTAAAATGGTACGTTACAGCGAAGTAAACAGAGAATTAGAACAAGGGGAGCTATTCTACACAAACGACCCACACAGCTCAATTTCAAAGAAATGTAACAAGGTTGGAGGTAAGAGAGGTATAAGTTGCGATTCTTGGGGAGTTTTACAATTTAAAATACCAACAGTACAATTTTATTACAAGAAACTATACGACAAAGAATTGACTGAAATGGAAGCTATGCTTGTCGCATTAGATGAGAAAAAAGCTTCAAAACTTGCAGAAGATATAATCTTTAAAGTTGACGGAGGAGTATGGGAGTGGGCTGGAGCACAGAAAAATAAAGCATACCTATCTAAACAAATACCATTTATCAGAGATATTGAATCAACACTATAAAAACCATGAATAAAAAAGAAGTACAAAAAAGAGTATTACAAAACGGACAAC
>CAZDEC010000192.1:0-3045 GCA_964504295.1 uncultured Thioalkalispiraceae bacterium | reverse complement strand
GACATTCAAGCGGATAGTAATACCAGTAATCGTAAGACCGCAACCAGGACGCCCGAGAAAGAAAAGCCAGCGCTTGACCCGTCCCGGTTTGATAATCGTCAACTCGAACTCGACGCACAGTTCGAGTGGCTATGGGAAAGGTACGGCCTTAAGACCGGCAAGAAGATGGCGAGAAAGGCATTCGATAAGATTAAGCCAGACCTTGATTTAATGGGGATGTTTTACGACTCACTTAAAAATTATGATGAGTACATCTTATCTGAGGGGTGGCTTAAAAAGAAGCACCTAGCCACCTGGCTTAATCAGGAGTGCTGGAATGATGAGTACACCATTAGTGAGGATAATGATCAGTGAACTTTAAACACATAAACTTAGGTGAAGTTATGCACACAAATAAATGGAAGTATTCATCAATACGGGAATATGGTGATAAGTACAAGCTAGCCATGTCAACAGATTACGCTGTTGATATTCACTTTATCTGTAGGAAAATATGTAAAGATGACGGAATTAAAGTAAAAAAAACTAACCTTAAGTTTCTTGGTGGAATTTGCAACTACCCGCAATGGGTTATCAAGATGGCTATTATTAAAAGTAATATGACGGATGAATAAACAGATCCATATGGAGCAGCAGCTATTAGGGGCCATCCTGCGGGATGGTTCTCTTTTTGGTGAAATCTCCTCACTCATTGACGCCGATCACTTCACTATTATTGAGCACGTAAAAACATTCAAGGGGATGACCGATCTCTTTGAGGCAAGAATCCCCATCGACATCATTACCACGGCTGAAAAGATTGGAAGCATTAAAGGTGAAGATTCATTCCCTTACCTTGCAGAACTTGGCGTCAATCACTTCTCAGCTAAAAATGTCGTAGCTTACGCTAACATCATTGCCAGCTACGGCCTTGGTCGAGAGCTTAAGGGTGCGGTAATTCGTGCTCAAAAGGTGCTGGGTAATGACGGACCACCTGAAGAGATGCTCTCTGAGGTTCAGCAGATATTCTCATCCATTGAGACGGGATCATCTCGAACCGGAGCCGTGATGGTGAAAGAGGTCATGAAGACAGCCATTGCTGAACTTGATGAGCGATTCAACTCAGACGGATCAATGGTTGGCATACCGACCGGACTTCGACACCTTGATGATATAACGTCAGGACTTCAAAGGTCTGACTTAATTATCATTGCGGCTAGACCGTCAATGGGTAAAACTAACTTCTTACTTAAATTGGCGGCAACCGCTTGCGATGAGAACAAGGGTTCCCTTATATTTTCAATGGAGATGTCAAAAACACAACTTGTTAATCGACTATCTTCAATGCTTAGCCGGGTACCCTTTGAGCGCATCCAAAATGGAAAGCTTCTTGAGGATGACTGGGGTGTTTACACCAGCGCAGCCCAGAAGATTGCCGAATGGAATATGGCGATTGATGACACGCCAGCTCTTACGATTAATGAGCTAGTATCTCGTGCTGAGAAATTCCACAAAAAGAATCCGGTATCTGCCATCTTCGTGGATTACATTCAGCTTATGAGAGCTAATGGTCGAAGCCGAAACGAAGAGGTTGGCGAGATGAGTGCGGGACTCAAGGCGCTCGCTAAGACGCTGGACATCCCGGTCATCGCATTATCCCAATTGAGTCGTGGCGTTGAGTCACGGCCAGATAAGCGACCAATGATGAGTGACCTGCGGGATAGTGGATCACTTGAGCAAGACGCGGACGTCATCGCCTTCATCTATCGAGATGAGGTATACAACCCAAGCAGTATCCATAAAGGATTAGCTGAGATCTTAATTCGCAAGCAACGGAACGGCCCCGTCGGATCGATCCATGTTGAAGCCAATTTCCACGTATGTCGATTCGATGACTTCGAAGGTGTGCTGCCGATCATTGAGGAGAAGCAAGAAAAGGGAAGGTATTGATATTAATGAAGTACTGAGGTTTTCCTTGCCGACGTATCTGCAAATATTGGAGACTGCCTCGCCATGTCATTACGAAAGTCGATAAAAAGATTAGAGCGTTAAGGTTCTCTTAAGATTCACACCGTACCATTCACTCAACATTAACCAGCCAGGAGACTCAAATGTCATCACATGAATTCTTTACAAACCGCGATTGGGATTTCACCAGCCTTGACGACGGTTGGGTTGAGCCGCTTGAGATCGACCCGTGCGACGATGATGTATGTCCTCGCCACCCTGAATGCATTGGCTGTGATGAATGTGAAGAATAATTTCACGCCTTAAGGTTCTCTTAAGCTAGCCGATGTAGAGTATACATTCAATCTACATCGGAGCCTTACATGATCAATCAAACCTTAGTCGCCATCATCATCACCATCGTCCTTTTCAATATCGCACCAATTCAAGCTGAGAAAGATGCGGCAGTTCAGGTTGAAATGGTGGCTAAAACTTTAAACAAAAAAGGTAGTTAAGAATGATAAGAAGAAAGTTTATTAAAGCTGCAACCGTGGCTGGATCAACCCTTGTATCGCTTCCGGTCCTTGGCGCAAATACCTGCACGGTAAGTGGGGCTATGTCGGGAAACATGTCGGACGCGAGACCGGACGCTTGTGAGGCTTACCGTGGGGCTCATACACCTAGAGCCTGGTTTGAGATCCCCAATAGTGTTGCATACACTTACTCACAGATCGATTATGACACCGGCTTATTTGAGGAAACCTTTGGGTTTGGTCCTGATGTACAGGGTATGCCCAGGGATGGAATCGCGTTTAAGCAAGCGCTAGGCTGGGCAGTTGACGCAACCTCGTTCAGTGAGATGAGCCTTGCAGGGCAAGCTGCTACAACGTTCTTGAATGCCAAGCATGCTGAGTATGAGTTGGGGGCTCATCTATATCCATATACACCTAGCGAGGCAATCGACCTCTACAACACGTATCAAAACACACAGCCAGAACTTCTCTTCCATGTGCTCTACGAGCTTAACATCTGGCGCAACTAACCCTCCCCCCTGCTCAAGGACGAGCTTACCTCCCCCTTACGTAAAACCTTGACTGATCGACTGATCGTTCTAAGCGA
>CAZDEC010000191.1:0-3054 GCA_964504295.1 uncultured Thioalkalispiraceae bacterium | reverse complement strand
CAATCATAAATTATTTATCATGAAATTATCAAAGTTAGCCATCCGAATAACCAATAAATATACTCTAATAAAACAATAATTCTTTGAATACTACACATCAGTTTAGTAGTATTACTTAACTAACAGGGAGGCCACTAAAATGTCTAATGCAGGTATATTAAAGGATTCTATTTTAAAAAATGATCTTGCTACATTAAATTCCTTACTTAACCAAGGCATCGATCCAAACACCCAATACGTTGGTTCCATACCTGTTTTACATATCGCAGCAACTCAGGGCTACCATGATATTATCCAATCACTACTGCAACATAATGCAGACCCGGATCTAATTGTTCAACCAGGCAT
Source organism: uncultured Thioalkalispiraceae bacterium (assembly GCA_964504295.1). Classification (GTDB taxonomy): domain Bacteria; phylum Pseudomonadota; class Gammaproteobacteria; order UBA6429; family Thiohalophilaceae; genus SZUA-37. The sequence continues at coordinate 2,706 of CAZDEC010000191.1, read as the reverse complement.
AACCGCATTAATACTCGCGTCACAACATAATCATATAGAAATCATACAAGCCTTTCTTGAACTTGATGTGAATATTAATCAGCAATCTGAAACAGGTCTATCCGCATTACAACAAGCCACAATAAATGGCAATTCTGAAATTGTACATTTACTACTAGAGGCCGGTGCTAATCCAAATCAACTTTTGAATGATGGCAATACGGTTTTAATATACGCCGCATATAATGGTTTTACAGAAATTCTTCAGGACTTGTTACTGCACAAAGCAAATCCCTACCACTGTAATAATCAATCTGAATCGGCATTATTGACCGCCTGTAAAGAAGCGCATATTGATATTATTAAAATACTACTCCGTCACAAAGTAAATCTCGATACTAAAGATTTACAAGAACTTTCGCCTTTACATTATGCAACGGATGCCGGAAATGGCATTATTGTTGACATGCTGCTAGCTCACCAGGCAAATCCGGATTTACAAGGTAACGCGGGCTATGCAGCAATACATATAGCCGCCGAAAAAGGACATCTGGACATTTTACGTTCTCTGCTTAAGTACAAAGCTAAACCAGACCTAAAAGATCAAAACAATGTCACTGCATTAGCCTATGCCTGCTTAAAAGGCAACAATGAAATTGTTGATGAATTGTTGAAGTATCCTATAGACATTAACCAGAAATTAGCAGGCGGTAATTCAGCATTAATGGTTGCAGCACAGCAAGGTTGCGCAAGTATTTCTAATCTATTACTCGAACACAATGCAGACCCAGATATACAGGATGAGGCTGGTTTCACTGCATTACATTATGCAACCGATACAGGAAATGCCGAGGTAGTCGATGTATTAATCAATCACAATGCCAATGTTAATCTTAAAATAAACAAAGGCCATACTGCATTATTGATTGCAGCACTAAAAGGTTATCCGCAAATCGTTCAAAGCTTGTTACAACACCACGCTAATCCTGATATTCAGGATACTGAAGGTTTTACATCTTTGCATAATGCTGCATCAGCAGCTCATATCAGGATAGTTAATTTATTATTAGAATACAGTGCAAATATAAATTTACAAAATAAAACTGGCAACACCCCCTTACATATAGCAGCAAGTAATGGACAGGCAGCTATCGTTGAAAATTTAATAAACCATGCCACAATTATCGACACGCTTAACGATAATGGTATTACAGCATTATTTTATGCTGCACAAGCTGGCTATACTGATGTAGTAAAACTTTTATTACAAAATAAAGCCAACCCTGACTTTCAAACTGAGGCTGGTAATACCGCATTAATGCTAACCGCTGAAAGTGGCTATACCGATACAGTTCATTGTTTACTGGAATACAATGCAAACCCCAATATCCATAACAAAAATGAAGATTCGGCATTACACCTTGCTACCATAAAAGGGCACACTGATACGGTTAGATGTTTATTACAGTTCAAAGCTAATCCAGATTCCCAAAACAAAGATACAATTACTGCATTACATCGCGCAGTTTATTTTGGCTTTACTGATATTGTACGTGTTTTACTAGAATATAAAGCTAACCCTGAAATTAGAACCAGTCCTTCAGATAAGACAGCATTAAATTATGCAACTTGCATGGGGTATTTCGAGACAGTCAAAATACTTGTTGAAAACGGCTCAGACATTAATGCCGACAACAAATTTCACGGTGGATATTATTATATTGCAACATTACTCAATCACACTAATATTATTGAGTATTTTGAAGAAAAAAATATAAACAAAAAAATACGCCCATCACTCGTAATACGCACTGCACTTAAAGCAGCTAGATTTGTTACATCAAGCAAAATTACTGAACTAGCCGAAGAAGATGTCTTTAGTGGTTTCGAATTAATCAAAAAATACTACAATAAATACCCGATTTTTATTGGATATCAAGATAATAATGGAAAAACATTATTAATGGCAGCAGCGGAACAAGGACATATTGAAGTAATAGATTATATTATGTCAATAGGATGTAATAAAAACCTAAAAGACAAAGATGGTTTCACTGCTGAAGATTATGCAAAAAGAAATAATCAGCATGAGGCTTTAACACACATAACATCATAGGACACTCGTTTAACTCTGGTACGTTTATCGAAATGCCACATCTATTGAATATTATTTTAAAAGCTTTAATGTACTTTTATATTTTTTTCTGCTCGCTTTGTTAAACGATGATTAACACCAAGCTTTTCCTTATAACCGCGCCAGGCTTGTTGATAGAGTCTGGCAGCTTTGCCACGCTTTCCTGCGCTATCCAATGCGACGGCCAGGTTCGAACGTTTACTTGCAACATCCACGACATCTTCACCATATAACTGAATACTAATCGCAAGCGATTGTTCAAAGTTATAAATTGCTTTATCGTATTTACCCGCAGCATGAAATGCCCCACCTAAGTTGCCATAGGCATTTGATACACGAATATTGTTTTTTCCAAATAACTTTAAGTATCTTGATAAAGCTATTTTATAGTATTTAATAGACTTCTTATAATTTTCGCTTGATAGCCAGGCCCCTCCTAACAAGCTGTAATCAAGCGCGATTTCTTCTACGTTATCACCAAGATATTTTAAATCGATCTCTAATGCCTTTTTAAAATATTGTATCGCCTCTTGATACTTACCACTGCGCCTTAAACTTGTACCCGAGGTTCTATATATCTGCGCATCACCACG
>CAZDEC010000190.1:0-3056 GCA_964504295.1 uncultured Thioalkalispiraceae bacterium | reverse complement strand
ACACCGATCATTTGAATAATTGGTTCTGACATAGCGGCCCCCTTAATGGCTTATGGTACGATAATGGCGTTCAATGCGGCTCTGGATGACTTCCAGGACCATGGTCAGACACCAATAGATCAGTGCGGCTGTGATCAGCATTTCCATGTGTTTGAAATCCTTGTTGCCCAATGTGCGCGCCAGGAACATCAGTTCCCAAACCCCGATGACCGATACCAGTGAGCTGTCTTTGAGCATGGCGATAAACTGGTTCCCGGTGGGGGGAATGATCAGCGGCATGGCCTGGGGCAGGATAATGCGGCGCATGGTCAGCCCGAAATTAAACCCCATAGCGCGTGAGGCTTCCCACTGGCCCTTGTTGATCGACTGAATACCGGCCCGGAAAATCTCGGTCATATAGGCACCGTAGCACAGGGTCAGTGCCAAGATCCCAGCTGGTACAGCATCAATCACATAGCCCAGTTGCGGCAGGCCAAGGTAGATCAGATAGACCTGCATCAGCAGTGGCAACCCGCGAAAGAAAGACGTGTAAAAAGTGGCAATCGCATTGGCAAAACCGTTGGACGATAGTTTTGCCACCGCCCCGAAAATTGCCACGATAGACGCCAGAATGATGGAAATCGCCGAGATGTAGAGCGTGGTAAACACCCCTTGCGAAATCATGAACCAGACTTTGGATTTGATGAACACAAAATCCAGCCCGAAACTGTAAAAGAAGCTTAGGAACAACAGCAATAGTTCGATCCAGACCACGATAACCTGAAGCCGGAACGGCAGGAACCCGATCAGCACGATATTGGCTGTGAAAATCAGCGACATGACCAAACCAATGGCAAGATTGCCAAACAGCCCGGACTCGGATGGTTCGCCTATCGCGGGGCGCATGAATTCACCGAACAGGGTGTCGTTCAACCCCATAAGGCTGAATATGACAAAGCCAATCGCCAACATTATCGCCATAACTCTGGGTTTGTGTACTGCCGGATCGGGCACCACTGTATCTGCAAAAAGCATGTTGTTTCCCCTGTTTGGTAATCCGGCCCGTGTTCCGGGCCGGATCATTTTTTTAAAGCATCCCAACCATTATTGGTTGCGGTTTGCTTATTTGACTAGCCACCGGTGGCCGAGTAATCGATGCCGTACCATTTTTCAGACAAAGCCGAGAGGGTTCCGTCAGACTTCATATCGGCCAGCATACCCGCCAGCTTGTCGTTAAATTCCGCATCGCCCAGGTCAATCGCCAGTGCAAGCGGCTCATAGAATACCGGATCACCCAATACCCGAAGCGGATAGTTGGCCTCGATCGCGGCAAGGATCGCGGGCAAGGAACCCACCATACCATTCAGGCGAACCCCATCACCCAGACGCAGATCGTCCATTGCGGCGGTGCTGTCTTTGTAGGATTTGTTTTCAACTTCCAACTGATATTCAAAAGCTGGCACACCTTCGGCGTCAATCTCAAGATCATGCTGCAGATACAGCTCAAACGTTGTTGCGGTGCCCGCACCGACGGCTTTGCCGTTCAGATCAGCGATAGATTGAAACGGGCTATCCATGTGTACGGCGATTGACGCAGGCGTGAAGTAATAGACCCCCGGAAAAGCCAGCACTTCGGCGCGTGATTTTGTCGGAGTCATTGAACCAACAGACAGATCCCAGCGGCCATTCCAACGGCCAGCTGTTATGATGTCCCAGGAAGGTGTTACAAATTCAACTTCAACACCCAGACGCTTGGCCAGTTCGCGGGCGACATCAACATCAAAGCCGTCCATTTCATTGCTGTCATTGATAAATGATTGCGGTGCCCAGTTTGCATCGGTTGCAACCTTCAAAACACCTTCTGCCATCACGCGGTCCAGCGCTTCGCCGGCAAAGGACATGCCCGTGGAAAGTGCCAGTGCCGCCGTGGTGGCAAGCGTGAAAATTCTTCGGTTAAGTTTCATGGTGGTCTCCCTTAGTTGGTTTGTTGCCAATGTAGATTTGGCGCGATTACCCGGATTGTCCGGTATTAAATTTACGTCTTGTCACAGGTGCACCGCCAAACGATATGCTTCCAGCAATGCGGCATGGATAGAGCGCGATGATACTGCGTCACCCAATCGATGCAATGTATAACATTGTGCCTCTGCCTGTGGCTGCGCGGACCAGTTGGCCATTGCGTCTACGTCGGTGATACCTTTGTTGGCGGCCCCGTCGCGCAGATCAAAAAACACTTCGGCAAGGGGGTCGGTGCCGGTTTCCAGCACCACCTGATCGGTGGTGATTTCCCGGACCTGTCTGGTCAGTTCATGGGTTAGTGTTGCCACAAGTCGGTTGCCAAATTTATGTAAGGCGCTGAGTTTCAGATAAGCCAGAGTCGTTACACCCTGTGCTGCCAGTCGTTTGTGGAATACTATTCGATCAGTATATCCCATCTCGGTTGCAGAATGGGCGTCTATGGTCGCCAGTGTCACGCGGTGCCCCTTGGCCGACAGCATGTCCGCCGTTGCGACCGCCTCATAGCGGCCCGTATGATCGCACACCAGAACGTCTTGTTCGGCCCGTACATCGCCAGACAGAATATCCCAACTGGATACTGCCAGTTCCGCTCCGGGCAGAGTTTGCTCCGCGGGCATACCGCCGGTTGCAACAAACACATGATCGGGGTTTTCGGCCTGAACGTCCGCGGCCTCGGCATACATATTACAACGCACGTCGACGCCCAACTTTTCCAGTTCACCGTCGCGCCAATCCACAATCTGGATCAAATCCTTGCGCCACGTTGTTTTCGATGCCAGCTGGATCTGGCCACCCAGTTTGGGCGCGGCTTCGAACAATACAACCTTGTGGCCGCGCTCTGCCGCCACCCGCGCGGCTTCCATGCCTGCGGGGCCGCCACCAACGACAACCACTTTTTTGCCCGGCGTGGCACTGACAGGTACCTCCATCGGCAGCAATGTTTCGCGACCAGAAGCAGGGTTATGGATGCAATGGATTTTCTTGTAGATGCAATGTGAGGCACCGATGCAGGGCCGGATGCGGTCTTCTTCGCCGCGCATGATCTTATTCACGATCTG
>CAZDEC010000189.1:0-3058 GCA_964504295.1 uncultured Thioalkalispiraceae bacterium | reverse complement strand
TTGCAATCTGTTGTAATCGTCGAATGTCTGGGTGAGTTGTTTCTTGAGAATGCCAGCCGAATCACGGATATTTTCTTGCTCCACATTACCTTCGCTGTCGAGAACATATTCCATAGCATTACCCAAACCATCAATAATACCAACCAAGCGATGTGCATCATCGTAATTAAATGTTAGCGTGGTTTTGTCTAACACATCCGCACCACGTGTGATGTTTTCAACTTCACCCGTGGCAAGATAAGTCCATTCAGTAAGGCGCGTATTCCCGGTATTCAGGTCGAGTTGCAACAATGACTGCAAGCGATCATTACCGTAATAATACGAGAAGGTAGACCGCATATTATTGGCATCGACATAAGATTTAATTTTACCCGTTTCGGTGTACGTAATATTATCGTAAAGCACAATATTTAACGGTGCAGTAACACGTTTCATGCGTGCACGATTATTGCCTTGAGACCCATCATCGATGTAATAATCTATTGTGTATATATCGTTTACATCGGCACGAGGACCATCTATTTTCGTTAATTGATGAAAGGGACCGTTGTATTCAAACGTAGTGGAACGTGTAATAGCTGTTCCGTCTGGTTTAAAACCATTAATAGTAACCGAGACATTATTGCCAAAATCATCATACAAGTTAGTTGTAACTTTTAAATTACCCGGAAAAACAGATACTTCAGTAACCGTGGCGATTTTACTTTGATAACGTGAATCATACGTATAGGTGGTTTGGCGCTGTTCAGATGTACCCACAGCCTCTGTAATACTCCCCGGATCACCGCTCGAAGTATAATTATCGTACTCTGTTTTTACACCATATTTAATTTCATATTCAAGGTTGCCGGTGACAGGATTATGTTCAGACGAAACGTCATCACTGCCGGAAATAGCCGCCACTACTTTCGTGCCACCTGAGGCATGCGTATAGTAAGTAGAGCTAATGTTACGTGTGCTTCCATCAAGCTTTGAATTACGAATTTTAGTTATGACATGTTGATTGTTGTTTTCATTATAAGCGATGGTAAGGCTATCAATATCTTTCGCTGAACCATGCACACTCGAATCAGCCTTGCCATTGCTGTTATAAGTCCAGCTTGCGTAACGCATGCCACGCTCATCAGTAATGCCGGTTAAAAAATTAATGTTATCTGCATCTTCATAGTGGTATTGCCGCGACGTATTATCTGGCAGATCAACATATTCCAGATTATCATTAATATCATAACGGAATTCCCAGCGACGAAAGCTATGATCCGTTACAGATTGAATACGCTTAAACGGATTTATAATTCCAACCGTTTCATAACCAAACTGAATAAATTCACCACTTGCATTCTGCACTCTATCGAGCAGTGTTTCGCCCGTTGCGGCATCTGTCGTATAACTTAATGTTTGCACGTGGCCGTCCAGAGACGTTATGCTTATCAGCTGTCCCTTGTCATCATAAACTTCGACTTCATCATTCGCATTATAAAAACGGTAACCCGTAATATCTACACCGCTGGCAATAAACCCTGCTTTTTCACCGGTATTGCTTTGATTTTCGAGTTCAGAATTTAGGGGGTTATAGATATATTTCACCAACCTTCCATCCTGGCGAGTAAAGCGAACATTAATGGTACTAAAACTATCAAGTTTTGGCAGTATAGTTGGATCTAGATCTGCACAGGAAGAAAAACTTAAACCCGCCTGCATACCAGAGACATTACGGTATACCTTGAGTTTCATACGCTCAATATTGCTGGAATCTCTGATAGAACAGACGCCGTTACCCAGATAAGTCGCACTAGAGCCTCTTATCCAGGAATAATGAAAGTTCCCGGCAATCCAGGATGTCCAGTTTAACTCACAGGCATCACGGGCAGAAGTGCGTGATGCCTGGGAAAGCTGTTTTCTAGGCCGTGGCCAAAAAATATTGCCACTGCCCGCAATACTACTTTCTTTAACTGCATCACTAAAACCACCAGCAGATTCGGTAATAAATGAATTTCCAGTGCAAAAGGATTGGTTAAGGTTTGCGGTACTCGGTTTTTGTACGTCAGAAATACTAACCACCGACCGACTATAAGTATGCCGCCATTTTTCCTGTCTTTGACTGTTATACGTTATATTAAAGTTAATCGCGTGAACGCCTGATAAGGCGATGAGTGGCTCAAATTGATGTTTATTGCCCGTAGCAGGATTTATGGGATTGCCAACACAACTGTTTAGGGGAGTGTCATTGTCTGGAGTGTCAATTTTGTATCGGTATCTAGTGGCATATACCGTTGCTCCTCCAGCATTACCCCAGCAACTCTTTGCACATTTTAGATGACAGCTCGCATGCGGAATCCCATCCGGGGTAGTTCTATCCACTATTTCATTTAGCTGCCAATCGAAGTTATTATTCTGATCAGCATTTCTCATCACATCAAGAAAAGTCGCACAGGCACTAGCAGGGCTAAGATGGTTCTTTTGTCCACTTGGGTACGCAAGTTGCCAATAAAATTCACCCAGCTCTTCAGCAGCAGCAAATTGCGGATAAAAAAATGGTAATAGGAGTAAAAAAAGAACTGGTCTTTTCTTTAACAGGCGGCTATAAAAAATGTTTTTGCAGACGCATGCCGCAACAAATTTTATTAATGAAAAACTGATTACCAGACCTGTCAAACTGCCCGGCTTGAATCCATGGTGCATTTTTCTGTACATACCTGTACCCCTGAAAATATCCTTAAAATCCTTTTAATTAACACATTAACTATTGCAAGCACTGGAATTAATCCAGTTTGCCCAACGTGCAACTGAACATTTAATCTACAACGGTGCGATATTAAGGTCAAGATTATTTTTTACTTCAATACACTTATCACCATACCTGTTGAAAAAATAAACGCCGCCATAAATAAAGTTAGACACACCTTTTACACACAGCCACCAACACGCGTATAATTCTTCACTTTAAAATCATCGATAATTCACATAATTATGGCTCAATACGTTTTCACCATGAGCGGCGTTGGTAAAGTCGTTCCACCTAAAAAAGTTATTCTCAAAGACATCAGCCTGAACTTTT
>CAZDEC010000188.1:0-3115 GCA_964504295.1 uncultured Thioalkalispiraceae bacterium | reverse complement strand
GGCAGACGACCACTGAGGCTTTTGCCAGATTTGACTCTAACCCTTTGGCATCGGCTTCTGTCGCACAAGTACATACGGCGACACTGCATAGCGGTGAAAAGGTTGTTGTTAAAGTGCTACGACCCCATATTGAAAAAAGAATCCATTCCGATTTGGGTTTACTGTATGAATTAGCGCGTTTGGCAGAAAAATTCTGGGACGATGCCAGAAGATTACGGGCATTGGAGGTCGTGGCAGAATTTGAAAGAACGCTACTGGATGAGATGGATCTGGTTAAAGAAGCTGCAAATGCGACAAAATTACGCGATAATTTTGAGAATTCCGATTCCATTTATATCCCTGAAATTTATTGGGAGTTTACCCGTAAAAAAGTACTGGTTATGGAGAGAATTTACGGTATTCCAGTGGGTGAGATAGAGCGCCTTAGAGAAGAAGGTGCTAATTTTAAATTGCTAGCTGAACGTGGCGTAGAAATATTTTTTACCCAGGTTTTTCGGGATAATTTTTTTCATGCAGACATGCATCCGGGTAATATTTTTGTCGAATTACCTGATAAATATATCGCCGTTGATTTTGGTATTGTGGGCACGCTGTCCTTGTCTGATCAACGCTATCTGGCAGAAAACTTTCTGGCATTTTTTAACCGTGATTATCGGCGTGTGGCAGAAATGCATATTGAATCTGGCTGGGTTCCGTCAGAGACCCGCATCGAAGATTTTGAATCTGCCATTCGTAGTGTTTGCGATCCTATATTTGATAAACCTTTAAAGGATATTTCCTTTGGTTTACTGTTATTACGTTTATTTCAGACTGCCCGACGCTTTGATATGGTGGTACAACCGCAGTTGGTTTTATTACAAAAAACCTTGCTCAATATTGAAGGTTTGGGCCGTCAGTTATATCCAGACCTGGATTTATGGCAAACAGCCAAACCCTTTTTAGAAGACTGGTTTCATCAGCGTATGGGGCCTAAGGCCAAAATCAAACAAGTAATCAAACAATTTCCGGAAATTGCCGAACACTTTCCGGAAATGCCGACACTTATTTTTCAGGCATTGGATAGTGCCAAGCATACTAAGCGTCAGATAGAAAACCAAAACAAGGAAATTACTTTGTTACGCCAACAAATGGAAAAAAATCATGACGGAATTGTTTTGGCTATTATAAGCAGTGCAATATTAGTTAGCGCTGCTGTTTTTTTTCAATAACAAAAAAATTGACAGTCCACCAATTTACTTATGTAGTACTGGTTCTCATGCCTTGTGGCACTATATTTGATTTAAGGAAAAAACCGTAGTCAGCTATAGTAACACCAAGACAAAAAGAGTGGGAACCCTCAAAATAAGGGATTTATTTTTAACAATATTCCCCTTAAAGCTGGAGGTGTTCCCACTATGAAGAAGCATACTTATCGTTCAAAAAATGTCAACAAAATCAATTGGGGAAAAGTGATAGAAAATTCATCTAATGAATTGCTTGTCTTCGCAATTGATGTAGCGAAAGAAAAACAATACGCTTTGCTGAGTAATGCACGTGGTACTGTATCGGAACTTGTCTGGTGGAACCATCCAGAACAGACCCATGAAATGCTCGATATTTTAGAGAGTTTTTCATGTCCCTTAGATGTCGTGATGGAATCAACAGGGACTTATGGGGATGCAATGCGTCACCAATTTAGACGCTCAGGGTTTGGAATATACCAAATCAGTGCTAAGCGAGTCTCAGATGCCCAGGAAGTCTTTGATGGTGTACCGAGCCAGCATGATGCCAAAGCGGCGACTTTGATTACCCAGCTACATAGAACCGGAATAAGTAAGGCATGGGTTGAACTAACAGAGGCTGAGCGTAGCCTCAATGCTTTGCGCCGCGAATATGACATGCACCAAAGTCAGTACCAGCGTAATCAGAATCGCTTAGAGGCTTACTTAAGTCGTCATTGGCCCGAGGTGCATTACTGTCTTGAGTTAGACTCAGTGACGCTTGAAAACCTATTAATTGAATATGGTTCACCTGAAAGAATTGCGGCTGATAAAGAGGCTGTCGCCATAAAAATGCGAGCCTGGGGTAAATGTCAGTTAAAGGATGAAAAAATCAACCGCGTTATAGAGGGAGCTTGCCGTACACTTGGTCAGCCTTGTACCGATATTGAAAGGCAGTATTTACAGGCTTTAGCGGAAGAAATGAGGCATAGTCGTCTGCAACAAAAGCGGGCAAAACAAGCCATAGAATTTATGATAAAAAGTGACAGTGAACTGCAAGAAATAGGAAAGCTAATCGGGTTGACCACCACGGCAGTTTTACTCAGTTGCCACTTAGACCCGAGAAACTATCACTGTGCCAGTAGTTATCTGAAAGCATTTGGGCTGAACTTAAAAGAAAAAAGTAGTGGCAAGCATATTGGGCAACTCAAACTAACCAAGCGGGGGAGCTCTATTGCCCGAAGTTATCTCTACTTTGCGACATTGCGGCTAATTAAACTCGACCCCATAGCGAAAGCATGGTATCTAAAGAAGGCCGATCCACGTGCCAGAAAGAAAACAGTGATAGCTGTTATGCGTAAACTCGTAAAATCCTTATGGTATGTAGGACGTGGCGAGGCATTTGATGCAACCAAATTATTTACAATTGCAGAGTCATAAACGACAATGATTCTAAAACTTCTGAGAACACACTTATGGGTTAGATTAATGTGTAAACCAAAGGCAAGAGGGCCATGAGAAACCTGAATAATTAACAAGTTATCAAATTTCCGTTAGAGCGACCTTCAGCACATCCTGAGGTTCATAAAGAGATCCAGCCGTAGTCTTGAGGCGCTCTAGTGGATACCCTGAGGAATAAAATATTTAATGAAGCTGATCCGATGCCACTTTAAGTGGACATTCAATATGACAGGTTAGGTTTACCTCTTCAGGCTCTATACCGGAAATGATGGATGATTTAAAAACAATTAAGATCACATAGAAAATTAAGTCTACTGAGTCATATTTCCAGTTAGAAGGATTCTATGTGAATAAATGATCACTAAAAATAGATATAATTGGGTATTGACATGCTTATGACAGGATGTGCTGACCTTAGGAAGCGCATCAATAGCAATATTTTAATAATCCCTCTG
>CAZDEC010000187.1:0-3139 GCA_964504295.1 uncultured Thioalkalispiraceae bacterium | reverse complement strand
AGGATGGAAACTCAATGGATGCGACTGAAGTAGATGCAACAATCGATGTAAACCTCGAAGATGATCTGGAAGAAACAGAGCTTGATCTTGGCAGTGATGCGGTTGTTGAAAAAGTTGAAGAAGAAAATAAAAAATTTGCAGCGGGTTCGGTTTCGAATGGACAACTTGATGCAACACGAATTTATCTTAGCGAAATTGGCTTCTCGTCATTATTAACTGCAGAAGAAGAAGTCTTTTATGCACGTAAAGCCTTAAAAGGCGATGAAAAATCCCGTGCCAAAATGATTGAGTGTAATCTTCGCTTAGTGGTGAAAATTGCACGTCGCTATCTGAATCGGGGGCTGGCTTTGCTGGACCTAATCGAAGAGGGTAATCTGGGCTTAATCCGTGCAGTCGAAAAATTTGACCCTGAACGGGGTTTTCGCTTTTCAACCTACGCTACCTGGTGGATCCGTCAAACCATTGAACGGGCCATTATGAACCAGACCCGTACCATTCGTTTACCGATACATGTGGTTAAAGAAATTAATATCTACTTGCGTGCTGCACGGCATTTAGCGCAAACACTCGACCATGAGCCCAGCCCGGAAGAAATTGCCGAAATGCTGGATAAGCCGATCAGTGACGTAAAACGTATGCTGGGCTTAAATGAGCGTATTACCTCGGTTGACTCGCCCATTGGCCCTGATGGCGAAAATTCATTACTCGATGCTATTCCCGATGATGCCAATAACGACCCCGTCTTACTGCTTCAGGACAAGGACGTTAAAGATAACCTCGACGCCTGGCTGGAAAAACTGACCGATAAACAGCGTGAAGTGGTCGAACGCCGCTTTGGTATCCATGGTCACGATATTTCGACTTTGGAAGAGGTGGGTAATTCCATTGGGGTGACGCGTGAGCGTGTTCGCCAAATTCAGATAGAAGCATTGCGCAAATTACGTGAAATACTTGAAAGCGAAGGTTTTTCAGGTGATGCCCTGTTCAAAGAGCAGTAGCTAGCGGCAGCCTAAAGAATAATTCCTGACCCACTGAAGCTATGGATTTACGCTGAGACAATGAATGAAATCTCGGTGGAAACCCATGGCTTTTGTGTTTAAATCCCTTTTATTTTAGCCTTCCTAACATATCCAGCTTGATTTTTTGTTGTAAACACCACAATTTATTATATAATATAGTGTATACATCATATTTTATATAAAAAGGTATTTATCATGAGTGCAGCAACCAAGCCTGTTTTAATTGAAGAAAAGGTACTGGCAAAGGCGTTTGCGAATGCGGGTAAGGCATTAGGGGTTTCTCAGGCTGAATTAGGCCGGATTATTGGCAAAGATCGCAGTAATTTTCGTCATGGTATCGACCCCAAAACAAAATCAGGCGAATTAGCTCTGTTATTTATACGCTGTTACCGTAGCCTGTTTGCGTTGGTGGGTGGACAAGCCAGAGATATGCAGCACTGGATGCAGACCGAAAATACGCATACGGGAGGTGTCCCGAGTGAACAAATAAAAACGGTGATTGGCCTGGCCTCTGTGGTGGAATACCTTGATGCGATTCGCGCAAAAGTTTGAATGATCTTAAGTATTTAAACAGCGATATGGATATCTGGACTCAGAGTGATGCACAACAACACATAACAACCATTAGCGATGATTTTGTTCGTATTGTAGAAAGCCAGCAGCAGATCGCCACAACCCGTATTGTGGACTCGCTGGAAGAACAGGCGATTCTAGAATTACTTTTAGAAGCAACAAAACCACCGGTAATCGATAATACCGGGCAGCTGCACTATTTATTCTCAACACCGTTTCGTTACCCGCCGTTAAAGCATGGCTCACGTTTTGGAACACGATTTGAACCGAGTTTGTTATACGGCTCTAAAACGATAGAAACACTGCTTATTGAAAGCAGTTACTACCGCTTTCTGTTCTGGAATGGGATGAGCAAACCACCTAAATCAAAAAAATTCATTACCGAACACACGGTGTTTGCCGGGCGCTATTATTCCGAACAAGGGCTACGGTTACATGATGCTTCTTTTAGTGCACACATTGATATTTTGCGCGATCCTGCCAATTATACTGCCACTCAGGCTTTGGGCAGTGCTATGCGTGAAGCGGGAGTCGAAGCTTTTGAATACCATTCGGCGCGGGATGCCAAAAAAGGTATTAATATCGCGCTTTATACTGCGAATGCCTTAATTGTGAATGAACCTTTATATAAGAGTCAGTGGATATGTAGCACCACGGCTAATAATGTACGTTTTTCCAGTCGGGATGACAGCAAGGTTTATGGTTTTAATATCAACGAATTTAAGGTGGACGGGGTTTTTCCTTTGGCCTCACTATAACGTTTGTATTGCTAGCGGCGTTCTTCATTTTTTTCTATCTACTCTGCACGATGTAAATATTACATAGCATTTTTGTGATTATTTAGACCTTTTCTTTCCTGTTTACAGACTAAACTTCATTGTAACTCAACTGCTGTTTAGTTGGCTTGAATTAAAACTCACTATAAGGTTTGGAGCAATGGTTTCAAGGAGAACCTTTTAGCAATATCTATTGTTATACAAAGACTCACCCATGGAGGAATATTAAATGAGTAACAAGTTTATTAATGATGATGTAAATTTTGACCAGGCTGAAGACGAATTTGATGAAAATGAGATGTCCATCGAAGCTGCTGATTTTAACCAACCGTTCCCTATCTTCCCTAAAAAACTGGCTGCAAGTGGTTTATACAAAGCCAGTAATAAACAGATCCCATTGCCAATAAAAAGTAAATTTGCTGAAGGTAGCAATGATGAATTTGAAGATGAAATTGGTTTTGTGCCTGGGAAAAAGCTTCCTTTTAAAATGTTTAAGGAAGAGTTACGCCTGGATGTTGATGGCCGTTATCCACAAATGCATGCCAGCGGAATGATCCGTACTAATCTTTTTACAACGGTGCACTGGGTTGCCCGCTTAAAATCAACACGTAGCAGTAACACATGGGTGGGCAAAATCTGGTTTAAAGAAGGCCCGGCTAATGCGATGCGTCATACGAAGGTACGCATAAAAGTGAAACGTAGCTGGTTTTCTAACCAACGCCAGTTGATTGCAAAGTTTTATGGTGGTGGCGCACCAACGCGAGTGCAGTA
>CAZDEC010000186.1:0-3180 GCA_964504295.1 uncultured Thioalkalispiraceae bacterium | reverse complement strand
GTGGATCAATCCCCGCTTGGTCGATAACTGAAACCTTTTCAAAAACAGTTTTTATGAAAATGATAGAAGGGATAGAAACCTCAGAGTTGAATTCAATCATCGAGCGTGGATCAATCCCCAAGGTGGATCAATCCCCGCTTGGTCGATAACTGAAACCTTTTCAAAAACAGTTTTTATTGTGCGATGAAACTCTATGAGTAACTGGGTATTTTTTGCACAGCAAGCATTGTCAGGGTTACTAAGTCTCAATCCCACATACGTAATGTGGTCAAGAATCCGTTATTACGACAAAACCCATCGTCCCCCCACGTAAACATGCCCCTGAGAGCACGTGAGATTCTCAGTATGGCTTTAAGGCGCTTCGAATGACGAAATCCATGGATATGTCGTCGATCATTGCTCTACGCGCTTCTAGAGCCGTGATAATCGATGGTGTTATTTTAACCAATTACCAGCGGAATAAGGAATTCCTGTGTTACTGATGTTTTTTTCAACTGAACCGGGTGTAAATGTGATCGAAAAAACCATTATTGTTGAGTGAAATATGAACGATTCTAGTGATTCTTTCCGTCTCGAAGGGACGGCTGGTGAATTGGGCTAAAGATAGGGAATGACTCGAAAAATTCGGTATGCATACCGAATTTAGGATAATAAAGCAAATATTAGGCCAAAATATTTTATTTAATCGTTATGTTGGTGTCATTAGCCTGTCGAAAAAAGGCTCTGTTTGCGTTAAGTGTTGGTAAATTTATCTAAATCGCCAAACAACGTCCTGAGGTGTTTGGATAGCTCATTAGATTGACAAATTAGTTATATAGAAATAATTATTTATTGAATAATATAATATTCATTAGCTAACCAATAAATGGCAACGGGAAATATCTAATCATGTGTTTGATAAACGAGACTACAATTAAGTCTTATTTTTCATCATTTCGATGACTTCCGCTGTCGTTTTCCCTCTAGTTTTTTTTGGATGGAGAGCGGCATATTCAATCGGTGTTTTGGGTTTTGTAGAGTTTTTTTTCTTAATTATTTTTGGCTTCTTTGCATGAAACATAAATTTTAATGCGTATATGGTTCGTCCTTTTTTTAACGTTTCAACGTTAATTACTAAGTTTGTTTTTTTGTTTAACTCGTCAATTGATCGGTTTAAAACTGATTGTTTAAGCTGTTTAAACGATCGATATTTATCTAGCAAACCGAGATAATCGCGGAGATCTTCGACATCAATGACGCGGATACCTGTACTTCGATACTGTTGTAATAACGCATAGATTCGGATCGCATATGTTGATTTTATTTTAGCGACCTGTTGCAATTTGTAACTTGTAAATTGATTTTTCAATTCACCTAAGTAGGGTCAGATAGGCTCAAAGTATTTCTACCCTTAGCGTGTATTTATGGGTGAATGTGCGTACTACCCTAAAAAGGCTTACATTTCGACTCCATCGAGAAAATTCACGTGGTTTGTCATAAAGTATGCGTTAAAGCATCGCCATATCGGGCCGTAGTATCTCCTAGATACGCTTTAAATGAGTTAAGCATGATTTTCCATTGAGTTGACTGTTAAACACCGTTAAACTCATTTTACGCGATTGGGGATAGAGGGGGGTTCTCTGAATTTCATTTCGTCATATCGAACGAATAAAAATTGCTCGGTTAATGATTAATCATTTGGCAATTAATGTAAATCAACGCAGGCAATTTTAAAATGAAAATTTGCGCCATTTCCCCACTTGAATCTGCGAGTTCAAAGGACATTCTTGACTTCTTAGGTGAGTGTAATCACCATCTAATAGTTTTGCCTGGCAATGCTGATAATCATCCAACCTATAAGCAGGTCGCAAAAGTTTTAAAATCTGGAGTGTTAGCATTTGTAGAAACAAATGGAGGGAAAGGGGTATCAGTTCGATGGTTGGTTTCGTCAAAACAGCAAATATCCATTCCTAACCAAATATTTGCAACCAAGCCAACTGTTGGTAATTTAGATGAGCTGGAAAGTATTTGGTCCGCACGAACGCATAAAATTGCAAATCATGAGGTGTCATTTGCAATTTGCGGAGAAATAGATGCTTTTTCAAAACAAGGAAAAGTTAAATATGGTCGGAATCTTCCTTATGATATTTTAATTAATCCAACACATACCACTAGGGGGCATTGGAACCATTTGGGAGTTAAGCTAAAGACTCTATCAACTGGAACAGCGGTGGTTCATGTAGCTAACAACGATTATGGCCATCAACAAGTAACTACCAATGTTCGTATTTATCTAGATGAAAATATTTTAGAGCGGAAGTATGATGGAAAAATCGCGTGGTCAGAATGCGAAATATAAACAATGAAAATTAATTCTGATAATTTAAGGCAGCGCTATCTTTTTTCTTCACTCTATTTTGAGCTTGTTTACTTACAAGAGCGATTGAGCAGAACACGACCGAAGCATTGAATTGGGTTTATCGGGTTGATGTCAATATAATAATGCAATCAACTTCGTGCTACGGGAGTAAGACCTAGTGGGGATGGGTTATATAAATTCCCTCTTACTTTTCCGAGTCCCATTCAGGCCAACTGCCCTTGAAAGAACGTACAACTCCAGTAGTCGTTATATGTCCAACAATTTTATAATTTTCAGGAATTGATTCCTTGTCATATAGGGTATACCAAGAACCCCGCCAAAATAAAATATCCAACTCACCTAAACCATTTGGGTAGCGAATAGCTACAAGATATAGACCTTCAAGCTCAGGGTCACCACTTTTCCAATCGACAAAGTTATTCACTAGTAAAACTCCCTAAATTTATTAGCCATTTTTGCTAACGCCAACATAATTCCAGACGAATTAGCTAATTCATGTGCATTACCAGAAAAAAAATCTAACACACAAAAATAGTTGCTATTGACAAAGCCTCTAGTATAAATGAGAGCTTTATCATATTCGGGCTTATCCATGTCACATCTCAACCCAAATGGATCTTTTGGACTTCCACGTCTTATTGCTGATCGTTGTACCTGATAAGCTCTTGAAGACTCATGTAGTATGTGAATATGCAGCAATTCAGAATCGATAATTGATTTAGGTCTTTCGTATGACGCCTCTCTACCAAAATATGGAATAAGCGCCCCTTCTTTATCTTGCATAAATCTCTCTTACTTTTAACGATATATCGATAATGTAT
>CAZDEC010000185.1:0-3269 GCA_964504295.1 uncultured Thioalkalispiraceae bacterium | reverse complement strand
GAGATTGGTTTGCTTTATTTAATTGTACTGGATTCCCGCCTCCGCGGGAATGACGGTTCGCTGCTGGTTTTAGGTTGAAAGCAAAGCCTCCGTGGGAATGACGATTTAACTTTGGTGTTGTTGCCTTTGTGGGCATGATAGCTTTAATGATGTATTGTAACTTCTAGTTTAAGTTCACATTTTACAATTTTCGTCATTCCCGCGGAGGCGGGAATCCAGTACTATCCAATTATGGAAAGGATTCCCTGTGTTTATATGCTTGCAAGTGGACGTAATGGAACTCTCTACACGGGTGTTACATCCAATTTAATACAACGTATACATCAGCATAAGAATGAAGCCATTTCTGGTTTTACAAAGAAGTATACCGTTCATCAACTCGTTTGGTATGAAGTGCATGAAACAATGGAGTCAGCAATATTATGTGAGAAAAAAATTAAAAAGTGGAATAGACTTTGGAAACTCAGAATAATCGAAGAAATGAACCCTGAATGGGAAGATTTATATTCTAAAATAATATAATGAAATTGCACTAACTCTCACATCCATGTGTTTAGTCAGCAGACGCTAATTCTAAATAACTAATCCAGCACCCTAACCCCGTCTTTCCCACCCAACAACAAAACATCTGCCGGTTTAATCGCAAACAGCCCATTTGTTACCACGCCAGTAATATTATTAAGTATTTGCTCCATTTTTGTGGGTTCCATAATTTCCATATTATGCACGTCCAGAATCACGTTACCGTTGTCGGTTGTAAAGCCTTCACGTAAAACCGGTTCACCGCCGAGCTTTACAATTTCGCGGGCGACAAAGCTGCGTGCCATTGGAATAACTTCAATCGGTAACGGGAATTTCCCCAAAATATCGACCAGTTTTGAGTCATCGGCAATACAAACAAATTTCCGGCTGGCTGCAGCAACGATTTTTTCACGGGTTAATGCACCGCCGCCACCTTTTACCAGATGCAGGTGGCGATTGGTTTCATCCGCACCGTCAATATAAACGGAGATATCGCTGACATTATTTAAATCGAATACTTCAATACCGTGGCCTTTTAAACGATCGGCGCTGGCAACTGAACTTGCAACGGTGCCATCGATTTTATGTTTGATTTTGGCCAGTTCATCAATAAAAAAGTTGGCTGTCGAGCCGGTGCCCACACCAATAATAGTGCCAGCTTCTACATACTCGATGGCCGCTTTTGCAACGGCTTGCTTCATTTCATCCTGGGTCATCTTATTCTTCTCCGCATTATTCTCTATTTGTATCCTAACCCTGATTTGTGCCTAATTTCAGACTGAGCCCTTAAAAATGACGAAAAACATTGTTGATTAGGAAAACCGCCATTATAGTAAGCATTGACACTGATGTCCTGTATTGAAGAAAGAATTTATGCATAAAGAAATAATAAAAATGGTTGAACGGATTGATCGGGCTTCGGTTTATGAGGTTGCGGCTAAATCACCGCTGGAGTTGGCTGCAAAATTATCCCGTCGCCTTGATAATCAGGTATTTTTAAAGCGGGAAGACACACAACAGGTCTTTTCATTCAAGTTGCGCGGTGCATATAACAAAATTCGGCAATTGAATGAGGATGATCGCAAGCGCGGTGTGATAACAGCTTCGGCTGGAAATCATGCTCAGGGTGTTGCTCTGGCTGCACAAAAACTGCAAATACCGGCGGTAATCGTAATGCCGAAAACAACGCCGGATATAAAAGTAAGATCCGTGCGTGATCTTGGTGGTGATGTTATTTTGCATGGTAATACTTATGATGATGCCTATCTTAAAGCGCAGGAATTAGCGAGCCAGAACAGTCAGGTATTTGTACATCCATACGATGATTTAGATGTGATTGCCGGGCAGGGGACTATTGCAAAAGAATTACTCGATCAGTGTGACTCGATGGATGTGGTTTTTATTCCGGTTGGTGGTGGTGGGCTTATTGCCGGTGTTGCTGCGTACTTAAAAGCAATGAAACCTGCGATCAGGATTATTGCGGTGGAACCGGAAGATGCTGCTTGTCTGGATATTGCAATGAAGTCCGGTGAGCGTCAGGTTCTGGATCAAGTCGGTATTTTTGCTGATGGTGTTGCGGTACGGCAGATTGGCGAGCAAACATTTAATATCGTAAAACATTGTGTAGATGATGTTTTAACGGTGAATACAGATGAAATCTGTGCTGCTATTAAAGATATTTTTGATGACACACGTACCATTGCAGAACCCGCAGGTGCATTAGCCGTTGCTGGGATTAAGCAATATTTGGAAAAACATACTTTAGCCGGCAAAAATTTTGTCGCGATAGTGAGTGGAGCCAATATTAATTTTGACAGGCTTAGGCATGTGGCCGAGCGAGCGGAATTTGGTGAACAGCGTGAAGCAATTTTGGCAGTCACTATCGCGGAAAAACCGGGTAGTTTTCGTTCTTTTTGTAAAATTCTTGGCCAGCATGGTATTACCGAGTTTAATTATCGTTTTGCAAATAATAATCAGGCGCATATTTTTGTTGGTGTGAAGCTGGAACAGGGCGAAAAAGATAAAATAGCATTGATATCATTGCTCGAATCAGAAAATTATCCAGTCATAGACATGACTGATAATGAAATGGCAAAAATTCATATCCGTTATATGGTGGGAGGCCATAGCCAGTCATTAAGTAATGAACGTTTGTTCCGTTTCCAGTTTCCAGAACGTCCTGGGGCATTACTACGTTTTTTAGATCATATGGGTGCAGACTGGAATATAAGTTTGTTCCACTATCGTAATCATGGTGCGGCATATGGTCGAATTCTGGTCGGGATTCAGGTTCCAGACGATCAACAAACACAATTTGCTGAATTTTTGGAAAAAATACAGTATCCCTACTGGGATGAGTCAGATAATCCTGCTTTTGAGCTATTTTTGAGCTAAAAACTTCTTTTTGAGTAAAAAAAAAGCCTGTATCACTACAGGCTTTTAATTTTGAAGCTTTAAAACGCTTATTTACGTTTCTTAGCTGCTTTCTTTTTAGCTTTTTTCTTGGCTACTTTCTTTTTAGCTTTTTTCTTAGCTACTTTCTTTTTAGCTTTTTTCTTAGCTACTTTCTTTTTAGCTTTTTTCTTGGCTTTCTTTTTAGCTTTTTTCTTGGCTACTTTCTTTTTAGCCTTTTTCTTAGCTACTTTCTTTTTAGCTTTTTTCTTAGCTTTCTTTTTAGTTACTTTTTTCTTAGCTTTCTTTTTGGTTACTTTTTTCTTAGCAACCTTCTTCTTTGCTTTCTTTTTTGC
>CAZDEC010000184.1:0-3286 GCA_964504295.1 uncultured Thioalkalispiraceae bacterium | reverse complement strand
TGGCTCGGATCATAGGGGATGAATTTTGGCATCGACAACGTCTCCTTGTTGCGTTAATGCATTATACCTAAAAACAAGTGGTTTTGGGCTTTTTCTACAGCCTCAACGACTTAAATAAGGGGCGCGCCGCTTTTGGCGCGTGATCTTCCCCCGAAAAAACAGACAGGGTAATCAATGACTTGATTTTCTTGTTAGGTTTTTTCATTTGCTTATATCTAAATATTTTTTAAATTTTTCTTTAGCAGGATCAAATTGCTCAGCTAACCAGTTAAGCTCTTTATGCATTTCGTCTACTATTCTTTTATGGTCATAACCGTCCGGTTTGGGTTCGGTATAATCTTTATATTCTTCATTCCACCTATGCAAGTTTAGACCACGTTTGTATATTTCATCGATATAAATTGGGATTTCTTCTCCGAATAAAAAATCAGCTTCTGATACTGAAGTACGATATTTTAATAGATCTTCATAGCTGGCATTAGCATCGCGCATTATT
Organism: uncultured Thioalkalispiraceae bacterium; assembly: GCA_964504295.1. Classification (GTDB taxonomy): domain Bacteria; phylum Pseudomonadota; class Gammaproteobacteria; order UBA6429; family Thiohalophilaceae; genus SZUA-37. Next base: position 2,790 of record CAZDEC010000184.1, on the reverse strand, counting down.
ATGCTGAGTATTTTTCTAACTTCTTCATATACTACAAGGCGACGATCGTAGCGTTCTAGATTTAATTTTTGTTGGTTTGTTTTCCATTGCTGCCATGCAATATACGTAGCAATGATTGCGATGATTGGAGTAAGCAATGCTTTGGATATTTCAATTATTTGTTCTATGCACATAATGTGTTTTAAAACCTAACGCCGCCATAAACGGCGCGAGCTTGCGAGCGTCCGGCGACCGAGGGGAGCGAATTTGATGGCTTTGTTAGCGTCTATTTTTATGTTCAGTAACGGGATGCTTACCCAAGGATTCTGGCAATTCTTCGAGCAGTTCCTTTGAGTGGTACTCGAGAACTATTTCCCCCTTGGTTAACCTCTCCGTCCAATATCGACCAATTAGCTTCTGTTTTGGCTTCTCAACAATCTGAAATACAGCTGTTCCATCATGAGGAATACTCCTTTCGCTCAAACTCAATCTCGGCTTGCTAGTATACGAATATGCTACTTTTTTTATTTGTCGATCAGAGTCGATCAGAAAACCTTCAGAGTACGAAGAGCTTTCCATTTCGCTTGTGCGCATCATGCAACTGATATGGAAGAAGGACTGATTCACCGTTAGCATTACGGGTATGGGAGGTGGCTTTTCACCTGTCCCTGGATCTTTCCAATCTGAATATATAAATCCTACCCAAGTTCCATTCAAGTTAGGAAATGGAACAAGCCATCCTCTTAATATCTTGAATTTCCATCCCCATTTAACAAATACAGCAATCACCAAAAGATCGATACTTACAACTTTTGGAACAAGCCCAAAGAAATCTTTTACTTTTGAGAGATCCAATTCGTTAAGGTAAGCGAGTAAAAACCATGCGACAGCTGAAATCCCTACCAATAAATATTGTGAGCTTTTAATTGTTACGTTACGCATTACTTGAACCCAAAGTAATTCCAAGCCGCTTTAGCAAATTCGCGCCCATCTTTGCGTGACCATTTTTGACCTGAATGAAACAGGAAGAAGCAATCATTTGCCTCCACCCAACGTCCAGTAGCAGGTTCATCGCCTTGAAGCTGATCCCAAATATGGAAGAGCATCGCACGAAGACGTTCCAACCATGTTGAATGGTCGAATTCCGAATCTGGACAGTTGAAGGCGAGGCATTCGATAAAGAATGAGGGTAATTCGTGAAATGTCCCATCTTCAGCCATTGCGTTTTCAATACGCTTTAATAACCGCGCCCCCTTTTTGTACACATAACCTGTTTGTTTATTCTTAGCTATTCCGTTCTCCAATTGCCGGGCAGGATAGTTAACGATACTGTTACCATCGGTCTTGAATATTTTTGTTCCTACTCTCGACCCAGATTTCATATAATATCGATAGCTAAAGCAGGGAACGACATCAGCATCTACACGCGCCGAGCTAGAATTTATCTGTATCGCAGTTGATCCTGTAGCATCTACTTGATCTGAAAACTTTGCTTTCATGGCAGCAAGAAGTTCTGCTCTAAGTTTTCCTGGAGTCCAAATTCCCTCATATGGCTTACCGGCTGTATGAACTCCCTGTTCAGACTCCTCCCAATATTGAACCTCTGTGCATTCAACAGCAATATCTACGTCGCTGTCTAAGCGCACATTAGTGTTGTTAGCATAAGACCCTTTAGCATAGACCTTTAACGAGCAGCTATTGAAAGGTTCGTGTGAGTCAATCGCTTGGCGAATCATTCGCTCAGTTCGATCTTGCTTGTCTTTTTCAGTGTCACTTGAAGGACCCGTCCATCCTGACAATTGATCTTCCAAACTCATTTCTTCTCCGCTATAAACGCTAACAGTGATTTAGACGGCACGCCGCCTAACACCTGAATTATTGGATATTACGAATACTTATATATAGTGTCATATTAATACATCAAATTGAATGACGGCTTTGAACAAATCTTAGTTCTAAATTAGGCATTTCTAACAGACCGCTTTGGGTCGTTAAGAGACTCTATATTAGATTCACCTGAAAGTCAGCTGCTGGCACGTTCCAGCATGACACCAAGAATCTCTGTAGGTCGCCTTAGGGTCGATTCCTGCTATTTTGTAAAAATCAAAACTATTACAAATGGCCATGTTTATAATTTTAAAACATGTGAAATTAGCTTCAACATTCACTTTAATGCAAAAGAAAAGGATTTTACCTCTATCTCAGTACAGCCTCAGTATATTGAGGTTGTGCATTCATTGCGTTTATTTAATCGTCGTTTCATTACAGCAATGAGCATCTGATACCAACCATACTGCGCCTTCAGTATACGCCACTGGCCTGAGTCCATATGAGGCTGGCCTTTTTCAGCAAGGACCATTCTTAGTCGGCTGCTTTCCTCTAGAATAGCATCAAGCGCATCATGCAAGTTAAGACCTTCCATGTTAAGTCCTGGGCACGTAAGGTCACCAGTATCTTGGCTAATCGGTTTAGTATTCCAATCTAGAATCGATTTATACCGTTCTTTTGCATAAATGGACTGCCGCCCACAACGACATTGCACAACAAAATACCCACCCTTCTCAGATTCGGGGTGATTGCCTTTTTTTACTACAGGCGTATCTCCGCAACCACATAGAAATGGCTCAGGATTGAATAATAGATGGGAGCATTTTTCTTTTTTTGATCCACTTTGTTGCCAGTTGTTTGATTGCGCACACATTGAATTATTTCTTAGCATTCCACATATTCAAAAATGTTACCGTTCAATAAAAGCATTATTACCAACCTGTGTAATTAACCAGTAAATCAGCCACGATTTTATTGCCTTCC
>CAZDEC010000183.1:0-3335 GCA_964504295.1 uncultured Thioalkalispiraceae bacterium | reverse complement strand
CAAGTTAAGCCTGAGTGGGATCCGAAACACCCTCATGTTTCGACAGCGAGACTCATAGCTGGTTAAATACACAGGTTTTAGCACCTTTAAAGGGTTGCATGAAGAGACTCAAACCTAATCGAAACCGAATCTTTTATTGACAGCGTATTGTTTCCTTCTCCATCCTGGCAAACTACAGCCATAGCTGGCTACGAGAAAAAACCAAAATGCTTTTTAGCGGCCTATCGATTCCTTCTCCAACCTCGCGAGTTATTTCGATCACTGGCTATCGCCAAAAGCCAAAGTGCCTTTGATTTTTTTTTGTGAATTAGGGGGTCATCACAATGGCAATGTGACCTTTGAGTATACCGACAACACCGGTACGCGTCGAACACGCACCCTACCCGGCGCGGATTTTGTATGGCTCTTACTCAAACACGTCTTGCCTCGCGGATGTTAGACGCGCAGGGGATTATGGATTTTTGCACGCCAACGGTAAACGGATGATTAAAATCCTGCAGTATCTATTACGCTGTTTTGTTCCGCCAGCCACGGATAAAAAAACTCAACGAGCAAAACTTTGTTGCTCTCAGTGTGGTGGAACGATGAAAATCATTCGGACACGTTTAAAAAGAAAAGTGACGATCCCATCGGCTTCAGAGGCCACATAGATTTTTTGGATTCAACCGGGGAGAAATAACATGCAACCAAACCACAAAATTTGTGTGAAATTTAAATAATCAGTTTAAGGACTGAGGGAATCCCTTGCCCGAATTTTATCCTAAATACCCATTTTCAAGATGAAATGGGATAATATTCTGAATAATGAGCACGAATCACTGAGACATTTCCTGAGTTTTTTGGGGGCTAACTTCTCGTTCCAGAAAAAATCCTGAAAAACCCATCGCCCTCCATCATATATTTTCTATTAATAGTCACCACTCATTGCTCGGGCTTGTCCAACAATGCGATAAGATTGTGGTTCGCTCTGCTCACACAACCTATCCTTATTCGTTAGGCCTTTTCATTTCAACACGGCTTCCCATGACAACGCATTGAACTGAAACATTTCTTCTACCTCGCTCGCTGTCAATACAGTAACCTTCGGCTTGTCTAATGCGTTAGTCACAACAAGTAATCTCCACTTCGGGTTTGGCATATATTGCCTTTCATTGCGTGACATAAAGAATCTTTTCTCTTGAACGCTAGTACCTTTAACTTCTACATGAATCTCATTTGGGCTTTTCCTTCTTTTTGCGAGTAGATCATAACCACAGTTATCCTTTTGCCTGTCCGTGATTTTGTACTTTTTCCCTTCCAGATATTCGATGGCTTTTTCTATTGCTGCTTTTTCTACTGCATTTCGATGCTCAAGATCTGGGAAATTAAATGTAGGCCTTGAGCTGGTTGTGTTTTTTAACTCTGAATTTCCAACGATTTTTTCAGCTAATATTGCTAGTTCCTGTCTCCACCCATCGTCTTGACCATTTCCTCTAGCGTAGATAATCGGGGTACGCTTAAAATGATCGCCTGATACAACGATACTTCGATTTTCCTCAGAAATTAACTGGGCTGCACTAACACAATAAATATAATTGCTTCCATCAACGTCGGTTTCGAAATTCTGGCCGGATTCATATTCGGGTCTTTCTTGGTACTCGCGCTCAAATGTAGCGTGCTCATACCAACCAACTACTGTTAAAGGACCATTTCCATTTCGTGCTGAAACAAAGATAACGAGCCAATCACTTGTTTCTTGTGGTTGTGGAGGGCGGAAATTCCGACCGATAGGCGGAAGGTAAGCGTAAAACTGTTTGTTTGGGGCTTTCAGAAAGTTAAATCGCTCATGAGCTTCTTTAAACTCTGAGATATGAGCATGCCTTCCAACGACGGGGCCACCTGAATATTCTTCAGACCATCCAGTTTTTACGAATGCGATACGCTCAACCATAATTCTTCCTTAGCCTAACGCTGGATGCACTGGTTTATGTGTGAGATTACTGATTAGCACCGTACTTACCTCTAACTGCATTTTCGACATTAAATATTTCTTCTATTGCTCCAATATTTAATTGTCCTTGATTATTTAAAATAGTATCAACACCAAAATGTAATATTACTTTTCGTATAATACGATTTGTTATTACAATTTGGTCTCTAGCAGTACTAATTCCTTCGGTTATTTGGATAATTTTACTGTGATAATCTATGTCACCAACTAATCTATAATTTTCATTTTCTACTGGCCATAGTACTACTGTTATCCACCCATCGTTACCAGTAGCGCGCCAACGAAATTCATGATCATTTACGACAATTCTTCTACTATCTTTTTTATTTATTGCCATTTGATCAATACCTTTTTACATATAACATTGCCGTAACCAGGCGCCGATATCGAAGTCCATGGAGATCACGAACCACAGAATTACCTGAAATCCATGAGCCATCACAGCCAATGAAAAGGCGTTCTGTGTTGACGGCCGGGTTAGGCGATGACGCCACAACGATATCCGTCATGATGTCCCTTGGATCGAAGGCTCGATTCAGCGCCATAGATAAGCCATATCCATGAATAGATCCAAACCGAATCGAAGTCGAATCTTTCATTGACAGCGTATTGTTTCCCTCTCAAGCCTTGTGAGTTATTTCGATCACTGGCTATCGCCAAAAGCCAAAGTGTCTTTGATTTTTTGTTTTGTTTTTTTTCGTATAACATAGAGGGGGTACAATATCATATTGATTGGCACTAGAGCATTAAACAGTCAATATGATATTGTACCCCCTTAATTCATTGGATTTATGTCGGCACGATAACGACCTTGTTAGACATCTACTTCCTCCACAATATTTTCTTCATCTTTAACCCGACCTAATTCTTTATAGCTGTCACTTCTATGGCTCCACAATAGAGAAAAATGATCGACAAAGCTCCGTTGAGCTCCAGGCATAGCCGATGACAGCAAAAATGCACAATTATCCCTACTTCTCCCCATAGCAGAAACAACACATGACAATATTTCTAGATCGAAAAAAAATGCTATTTGAGATGGAAAATCATCGTAAATTTTTATATTAACACGTTTCCCATACCTCTTAAGTCGATAGTATACTGCATCTAGAGCATTTTGAAGTTCAATTCTAAATATACTTATTTCTGTATCTTCAAGTTGGCCAGCTCTATAATTAACAAATACACTTTGTGGGTCCAAAGTAAGAATTCTCAATTCCAAATGTTCATTGCTATCCAAGGCTTTTGCTATATCATCTATAAAGTCATTTTGCAAAATTGAAAGATTTGTGTAAGTTTAAACTGATTTCAGAAAAATATAGCCAATACTTGAAAAAATCCTGCG
>CAZDEC010000182.1:0-3395 GCA_964504295.1 uncultured Thioalkalispiraceae bacterium | reverse complement strand
TGTCTAATTCTTTTGCGTTTGGTGGACTGAATGCAGTTATTGCGCTTAAAAAATACACCTGATATTTTAGAAAGAATATTCCATCATGCTATCCATAATTGATCAACTCGCTGAGCAAGGCATCTATAGCTATGGCTCTGATGCCTTATTAAAATTTGAAAGTCATATGGAGCGTTACTTTGCACGTGAGTATGAACGTTGGCGAGGTGATAAATCACTGCCTGAAAGTCATGGTGTTAGTTCATTTGAAGGCAGTATGACGAATGCTGCGACGCATGACGAATCTGTTGAGCACTATAATGAAGAGCTAAGCCTTTATCGATCTTTTTTGGATAATGAGTTTATGGCCTACACGATGGCGTATTATGGAGCGACTCAAGAAAATTGTGAAATAGACTTAAAGCTGACTCTTGAGCAGGCGCAACGCGAAAAATATAAATTACTTGTAGATCGAGCACAAATTTTTGACGGCCAGAACATTTTAGATTTAGGCTGTGGTTTCGGTGGATTTATAAAATATTTGCTTGACCGATTTCCAAATATAACTATCACGGGCATTAACCCAAGTACACAGCAATCAAAATATATTATTGATACACTACAGCCTGATAGCTCTCGATTCAGGCTGGTGCAAAAATACATAGCAGATGCTGATGTTAATGATTTGCCATATGAATCCTATGATCGAATTGTTTCTATTGGTGCGCTTGAGCACTTTTCAAATTTTGATTTACTTTTTAAACAATTGGAAAAATTATTGGTGCCGGGTGGTAAATGTTTGCATCATATAATAGTGTCGGTAGATACAATCCCAAGATTCATCAATGCCGAAAGTTCACTTATGTCTGATTATTTTCCGGGGGGGCATATATGGCCATATGCTGAGTTAAAAAGGCATGATAACTATTTTAAACTTGAAAATAGCTGGTTTGTGAATGGGAAAAATTATTGGAAAACACTTGATGAGTGGCATAAGCGTTTTTGGTTGTCTATTGAAGAGTTATATCCCGACATTTTATCTATTGAGGAGGTCAATCATTGGAATAAATACTTTAGCTTATGTAAAACAATGTTCGCCCCCGATAATGGAATGAGTTATGGAAACGGACAATACCTTTATGCGAAACGCTAAGCTAAGCTTTCTTCTTTATTCTGTCAGTAAGTGTCGTATGCGCTACATCTAACCATTTTCCAACGTCTGCGGAATTTAAAGGTTTGCTGAACAAATAACCCTGAATAATTTCGCCACCCATGCTTTTTATTTCATTAAGCTCATTTTCTGACTCAACACCTTCAAAAATATTTGTCATGCCAAGGCTTTTACTCATCGTGACAATTGCATTAACAATACTTCTTAAACTGTTATGTTTATTTAAATCCCGGATTAATGACTTATCTATTTTTATCACATCGATAGGTAAATGCACCAGGTATATCATTGAAGCATAACCGGTGCCAAAGTCGTCAAGTGCGATGGTGCATCCTAGCGAGTGTAATTCACCAAGGAAGTTCTTGGTTTTTTCAAAATCATGGATAAGCAATGATTCCGTAATTTCAAACTCGAGCTGTCCGGGATTAATTCCTGATTTGTTAATTAATGGTTTTAGGAATTGAATATAGTCATTATTAATGCATTGCAAAGCAGACAGGTTAATGGAGAATTTTATATCTTTGTAATTATTTTCCTGAATAAAATTGATTACTTCAGTAACGACCAGTTCACCGACTTCGTAGATTAAACCTGTTTCTTCAAGTAGTGGCACAAAACGATCAGGTGGGATTTCACCATGTTTTTTACTGCGCCAACGGATTAATGTTTCCAGGCCTAAAGTTATACCCGTTTCTAAACTAACCTGAGGCTGATAAACCATGTAAAACTCATTGTTTTCTATTGCGCTGTGTAAATCATTTTCAAGCTCTAGTCTGTCACGTAACTGATTTGACATACTGGGATCATAAAATTGTAGTTGATTACCGCCGGCCTTTTTAGCACGATACATAGCTGTATCAGCATTACGTAATAAAACTGTTGGTGTGTCACCGTCAGTAGGGTAGACACTAATGCCAATACTTGCGCCAATATGTATTTTATGAGAAAGAATATTAAAGGGGATCGTTAAGCTGGTTATCACTTTTTTAGCAACAAATACAGCTTCGTTATAATTTTTTAACCTTTCAAGTACAATAACAAATTCATCACCACTATTACGTGAAATTGTGTCATTTTTTCGAAATGTTTTATGAAGTCTTCTGGCAACTTCTTGTAATAATTTATCGCCAATATTATGTCCAAGACTATCGTTTATATTTTTAAACCTATCTAGATCCAGAAAGAGCACGGCCATTTTCTGATTATCCCTTGATGATATCTTAATAGACTGGTTAATTCGATCAACTAACAAGTTTCTATTTGGTAAGCCTGTAAGCTCATCATGATAAGCAAGGTATTGTAGGCTTTTCTCGGCATGCTCCTTTTTATCGATCACGTTTTCCAAGTGTACATTTATATTAACTAAATCTCTGGTGCGCTCATCAATTTTCTTTTCTAAGTCTAGTTTGTTGTGTTCTAGTTCTAGTTGCACGCTTTCACGAATACTGACCTCCTGATTCAAATCATGAATTAGCTGCTTATTATTGTGTGTAAGCTCTAATTGTTTTATATGATTGTTGCTGATATTCAGACTGGTTGAAATCATTAAGGCCATGAAGATGAAAAAAGCAAATGCCATGTAATAACTGTCTTCCGTATTTAATATAATAAATACGCTAAAGATCGCTATTGCCTGAGGCAGCATGTAGGCAAGATAGGCTCTTCTGTAAGTCGATAATGTTGTGATACTGCCAGCAATAAGGCCGAAGTTAATAAGGAAAACAATATTTCTTAATGCTTCACTGTTTATCTGGTATTGCATGTATTCGTAGAGCGCCCACGTAACCCCTATAACAAAAGTGAGAATGATGTGCGCATTTAAATAAACTCTTAAATCGAAGGATTTATTGTTTATATAATGGCTGGCAATAAAAATACGGATAATGGAAAACAGAGTGATTCCAGAACATAGCCAGAGCGCATAATTATGCTGTAGTGTGTCTTTTAGTAGAAAGTAAACAAGACATGCGCCAAATATATTAGCTAATCCACCGGATAATGTTGCATTAAACAGCGGTTCCACCTGTTTTTTTAATAAAGCATCGTTTGTTAACGTATGTTTAATCATAAAAATGTAAATATATTTTTAGAATTTAACGAAAATCGATCTAAATACTATGTGAAAACTTTCGTATGTAAAAAACACTCATTTACATTTTAGAGTGCGTAACAAGCAGGAAAGCGCAGTTTCCAGATACCAGATACCAGATACCAGATACCAGATACCAGATACCAGATACCAGAT
>CAZDEC010000181.1:0-3402 GCA_964504295.1 uncultured Thioalkalispiraceae bacterium | reverse complement strand
CGTGTACCAGCAATTTACCATGCAAAATAAGTGGTTACCAGACAAGTACGGATAGCAACTGAAATATTCAACCCTGTATCTTTTTGAAAAGACAAAGCTTTCCCAATAGATGAAGCTTACCGAACACTATTGTTGAATTGTATGCTCAACGATTTACACCAATGGTTATTGGTATTAGCCTGGCAAGTTATATCCATTAAACTTGTGAAAACTATTGTATAACTACGGTATTCTAAACTAATTCAGCAACTTACGGTAAAATGCAAATAGTATGATAATGTACTATAATGGCTATGCAGTTCAACTGTGTACTAGTCAATTACGAGGGTTTTATTATGCCTATCGCAGCCGTAAAACAGAGTAATGAATACTCCGATGTCGAAAAAGCGCAAGCTGGGCTGGCAACATTCTTTTCCTTTGCCTCAGAGTGGGGACTGAATAATGACCAGCAAATGAACTTGGTGGGTGAGCCGGGTCGCACTACGTTCTATAAGTGGAAGCGGGGAAATATTGGTTCTGTCAGCCGGGACACACTGGACAGGCTGAGTTATCTGACTGGGATCTATCTGGGTCTTAATATTTTGTTTCGCCAGGACGCCGCCTGTGAGTGGTTGCGTAACCCTAATACGAATCCCTTGTTCAATGGGGTGTCACCACTGGATTACATGCTCCGAGGGCATCTAACTAATCTGGCTGATGTTCGTAGGTATATTGATTGGGCAAGGGGATAATGCCCAATGCTAAAGCTCAACGTCTACCTTCAACCGCCAGGATTGGAGGGAAACAGTATCGGATCATATCTACCCGGTATCCGCCTGTTAATGTTTTTGAAAGCCATATTCCTCCAGAAGCGATGGGCGCGTTATGGGCGCTAATAGCTGAAACTAATGATCGTTTACTGGAAGAAGCCGGGGATCTGAATCTGGTACCAGAAGAAGATAGGGTATCTGGTCATGGAGCAACGGTAGTAATGGCTGCATTTACCCATATTGGCCAAAAAGCCCGATTTAATGATGAAACCTTTGGTGTGTATTACGCGGGACGATCACAAGAAACGGCGATTAGGGAAACCGTACACCAGCGAGAAATTATTGCTCAAGAAGCTGGGTTAAGCCCGACTGAATTTAGTCTGCGTGTTTATGTTGGGACAGTAAAAAAACATCTGCATGATGTGCGAGCATCAAAGTACACATTTCTCCATGATGATAACCCTAGACCAGAAGATCATCCAAGAGCGCAAGCGTTTGCGCGACAATTGCGGGAAGCTAGCTCCTGGGGTTTAGTCTACAACAGTGTTCGTCATGATGGCGGTGAGTGTATTGCCGCATTCCGTCCCCCTGCTGTTTCGTTGCCAACGCAGGGAGCACATTTTGTGTATGTCTGGAACGGTAAGAAAATTACAGAGGTGTATGAGCGTTCAGAGCCAATTATTAAATTTTAATTAGTTGGACAGCCCCCCCTCCCTTGATTTTTACTTGATGGTAATCAAACTGTCAGATCACCGAAACTGAGGTACTAAAAAAGGTATATAAATTGGTAAACTGGTATTCAGAGAGATTCAGCTAACAGTATTACGTCCTTTACTGAATGTCCGGTGAGTAACCAATCCCGCGGAGAGAGCGCCGCACCCAATGTAGCTGATTCTAGATCAGGTGATATCGTGATAAAGAATCGTTGGATGCTCAGAGGGTTCAACGATTTATCAATGACTGGAAGAACCTGATCCAGGCCTGGCAGCACCCGACCCTCGTGAAATTGCCAGGTTGGACAAACCCGTCCGTGCTCTGATTGTACCGCATATAGCGAGCCGGCATCTATTCGTTGACGTACCCGACTGGTGCTAACATTAAGTTGTGCTGCAACGGCTTTCTGGGTGTGAGCGGTTTCAATCAACAGAACATATTCACTTGCCAGTTGCACAATATTATCTATCACATGGTTCCGATCCTGTGTATTCACACCAACGGCTCCCCCTTTAATGAGAAAGGTTTCCTCAGCTTTGGACAACCCAGTCATTACAGGTCTTTTTGAAAGGAAAGGGTGTTCAAACAAAAATGTAGCCACACAAGATTCCACGGCTTCAAGACTTTCGATGCCCGCATTGCGTAATATTTGTCTGTTTATTTCTGACATATAACTAACGATCACTTTCATTGATAGACATAGTTAATCTTGTCGTTTTATCACTGCATCTTTCCAGTTTAAATCAAATAACAGTATTTTGATTCTTTCTATGTCATTACTGCCAGCTAATACCTATCGTTATTTCATGGTACTCACTCAGGTACGAAGACACCATTACTAAAATGCCCTGTATAACGTCTACCATCGGGCATCACCTGATCAAGTAACCCTGGTCGGCTTTTACTTGCTTCATAATACAAACTCCCTCGGGTAATCTGCTGGCCGAGTGCTCTTGCAGAACTTGCCTCATCAACTGTATCGAACACCACGCCTGGATCAATGGGCCGTGAATCAAGTATTTCAACACGCACATTAGCAAACCCTTGCATCAAAGCCAGAATATCAGAGGGAGTAACTGATTGAGCCACCCGCTTACCTAGCGCTGCCCAAAACTCAACCTGCTTGGCTGCTGAGCGATTCATAAAAGAACCTTCAACTTCAGCATTATGAAAAGGCTATCGTTAACTCTTATTGAGGTAGACATTAATGAGAACCTTGTTACGTTGTGCATCATAAGTATAGAGTATTACGTTGGTACGAGTTTTCAAATGGTTTGAGCAAAAAATAGTCATGACTCTTGCTTAACTAAGCTGTAAGATTAGAAAGATACCGCTCAATATTTATAAATGCCAGATCACCCGATGAAAAATAGTCTTCACTAAAACTGTAAGGCACGATAATGAATAATGATCTCGATACATCCGATTTAATTGAAGTATTAAGCCAGTTTACTTGTTTTAAACAAGGTTATATAAAACGATCCAAGCTAATCGAGTTAGGCGACTCGTTATCATTATCCCGAACACTAACAGGCCTATCACTTGAAGACGTCGCCAAACTTACCTCAATAACCACGGAGCGACTGGATAATATTGAGATGGGAACCACCCCGGATAGTGTGACGCTTATTGAAGTTGAGAAATTACTTGCCATATATTCAAAAACGATACTGTTACATGGAGGTCAGGTTCGCTTACAGTATCAATTCATCACACATGATGGGCGTCAATGTTCAGTTGACGTTGACTCTGAATTAACGGATCGTTCAAATGAAGATATGTTCTCCTGATATTTATGAGCTATTTTCAATATACGAGTCCAGTATTTTCCAAATGGTAATGGTTTATTCTGGCCACATTAAATAGCGGTGAGATAAAACACATGTTCGCCTGTATGATATTAATTTATCCTAACTAAAGCGTGGATTGACTATTATGA
>CAZDEC010000180.1:0-3439 GCA_964504295.1 uncultured Thioalkalispiraceae bacterium | reverse complement strand
CAGGGGAGAATTTTTATGTTTACTTCGTACACACCAGTTGTTGGCGAATGGTATGTAAAAAGTACAGGCAAACTCATTAAAGTGAAAATGCTTTCATATTTCGAAGAAAAAGTTGAGCGCATTGTCATTGAATATCTCGATGGAACGACACAGATGTTAGCGTTTAACGATTGGTTAACACTTGATCTTAACAAACGCATTAGTGATGTTAGTCGTAGTATCGTTTTACGTTAAGTTTCCATCATCGCGTAACACAATAAAAGCCCGTTTCGGGCTTTTATTATTTTATACGAACAAAAGTTAATGGGTTCCAGGAAGTGAAGGAGGATAATGATATGGATTTGAACGCATTAAAAAAACAACTCCGAAATTTTGCCGAAGAGCGAGACTGGCAAGGTTTTCATGCACCCAAAAATCTAGTGATGGCGATGAATGTTGAAGTTGCTGAACTGATGGAGCATTTTCAATGGTTAACCGAAGAGCAAAGCGAAAATCTCGATGCAAAAGCGTTTGATGAAGTGCAATACGAAGTGGCCGATGTATTTATTTACCTGGTTCGCCTGGCGGACAGGCTCGGTGTCGATCTTGATGCCGTAGTGGCAGAAAAAATAAAGCGTAATGCGGCGAAATACCCAGTAGATAAATGCCAGGGAAGCGCAGCGAAGTACACTGAGTATGAGTAAAGAGTATTTTTTATAATGTTTTTCAAATAAAATGTATGCACTTATATTACTTTTAGCCTTTTTTATTTAATAATTCAATCTCATAGCCATCAGGATCTTTTACAAAAGCAATAATCGTTGTACCGGCATTCATTGGCCCGGCTTCACGAATAATATTGCCACCTTGTTGTTTTATTTTGTCACAGGCGGCGTAAACATCATCGACTTCAATCGCCAGGTGGCCAAAGCCGTTACCCATTTCATAACTCTCGGTGTCCCAGTTATGGGTGAGTTCAATCACACTGTTATTTTTTTCGTCGCCATAGCCGACAAAGGCCAGGGTGAATTTTCCATCAGGGTAGTCTTTTTGGCGGAGTAAGGTCATGCCAAGTATTTTGGTGTAAAACTGAATAGATTTTTCAAGGTTGCCCACGCGGAGCATGGTATGAAGGAGTCGCATCATTGATAGCCTTTTAGTTAATAGCTTATTTTAATCTTAACTGTTTTTTAAAACTTAATACAAGCGCGGCATTAAATCCTAAACCCACTGCAAACCAGAGTGTGGACAAACGGCTGATTAATGCAGCGGCAATGGCTGTTGCAGTATCGGCACCCAGCAGGGTGAGTAACAGTGTCATTACTGCCTCGGTTGTACCAACACCGCCGGGAATAAAACTTAACGCGCCTGCCAGTAAGCTAATGGCGTAGATGCCAATGCTTTGTTGCAAACTGACGTCGATATTGAGAGTTGTAAGGATAAAGTAAAAGGCCAGTCCCTGAATAATCCATGCAATACTGCCAAGCAATAACCCGCTGTAGATGGGTTTGTAAGCAAACAGTGCTCTGGCGGTGGTTAGCAGCTGCGCTAAATGTTGCAGTAATGCACGGATGGGGTGCCATGTCATGCTGGCTGCAACTGCACTTAAAGCCTGAGTGACAAAAGTTTGTCGCAACAGTGGTATAAAACTGACGACAACAACGGTGCTGACAATAACAAAATAATGATAGTTGTGTGTGGTCTTTTCAAACTGAAGTACAAACAGGCTAAGTAAGGCAATGACGACCACATCCAGAAACCGTTCAGTAAAAAATACCGCAAGTGATTGTGTATAGGGAACAGCATGTTGCGCAAGATAAGTCGAACGAATAGTTTCACCCACCTTTGCTGGGGTCAGGGTAAGCGCAAAGCCAGCCATATAATATAAAAAGTGCAGTGTTACAGGGATTTGATGGGACAGGTAGCGTAAATAATAGTGCCAGCGGGCAAAACGAAGCAAATAATTGCTAAACGAGCAGCCTAGAATCAGCAGCCAACTTAACAGGCTCATTTTGGAAAAGGCGGCAAACACTTTGGCTGGTTCGGCGAACAGGATCATTGCAATATACAGGACACAGACTAAAACCAGCACAATGGATAAGTTGCGTTTATTTTGTATCAGCAAGCGGTGGAAGGTGGAGAGCATTATTATTTCTGTGGCTTTAATTGGCGTAGATTTTGCTGTTACTTAAACTGAGCAATGGTTAGTTAAGCAATGGAATATAGCATGCAATGGATAAACGGGCATAGCCCTCAACAGAATGAGAAAATTATGCGGCATTACATCAGGCATCCGGTTGATATTCCTATTGAAGTGTTCCCTGATAACAATATGTTGGCCTTGTCTGATGGTGTTGGCGATAAGATGAAAATTGAAAAAATGGAAAATGTCAGTTTTGGTGGGTTAATGTTTCAGTCGGCTGTTCCTTACACACAAAATAAAGCAATGCGGGTGAAAATAAGCAGTGTGAACCCCGAGTTTGAAGCACATGCGACGGTAAGCTGGTGTCGCAAGTCCGGCAAATATTATTTAGTGGGGCTTGAATTTACGGATAAAGATAGTGAATTTAAAGTGCGTATGGTAGAACAGGTCTGTCACATTATGCATTATCAAAAGCAGGTTCTGGCAACTGAAGGACGAAAATTAAATGCTGATGAAGCCGCAAGAGAATGGATCGCGCAGTATGCCGAGGATTTTTCCAGATAGTCAAATCAGGTAGCGGTAACCAGGAAAGTGCCATGAATATAGTTATTCAGCTGTATTTCACGGTATAATTACTTTATTTGTTAATCTATTATTTCAGGGGATTTGTGATGGCAACAACTGTTGATGAGCTAACTGTAAACTATGAAGAAGATGGTCGAATTGTTTCAAGAGAATTAGATAAGGTTGTTCTGACTAAAGGAGCCTGGTCGACCATTATTTTCCGTTATCAGGATCTGGATCGTAAAACGGATGAGTTTGGTCCTGATAAATTCAGTATTCGTCGTTATCAGAAGCGCAACGGTGAGTATCAATATAAATCAAAATTTAATATTTCGAGCCGAGATCAGGCCACTAAAGTTGTGAATGCATTAAATACCTGGTTGGCGGAAGAGCCTGAAGATAAGGCCAAAAAGTAAATCTGGAAAATAAAGGCTGATATATTGAGTGCTTTTAGCTATGTGTAAAATGTACCTGTTCTGCATCAAGGCCTTGCGCCATAAAGAAAGTATTCGCAAATTCAGTTAATGATTCAGGGATAGCTGAATAAATATCCACATTGGCCAGGTCGATATGATCTTTTATTAAATTTGAAAGACAGGCTGAAAATACCTCCTGACTCGGTACTTCGTTGTGACAAAGATGGGCAACATTGATCGCGGTGTATTTAAAGTTGTCCAGAGCATCATTCCATGCGCGGCAAATGTTATGCAGGTAGGGTTTTTCGGCCTGAGTGTTAATCCAGTAAAAATGAAT
>CAZDEC010000179.1:0-3465 GCA_964504295.1 uncultured Thioalkalispiraceae bacterium | reverse complement strand
TCCAAGTGGCATGGCATATTC
Source organism: uncultured Thioalkalispiraceae bacterium (assembly GCA_964504295.1). Lineage (GTDB taxonomy): Bacteria > Pseudomonadota > Gammaproteobacteria > UBA6429 > Thiohalophilaceae > SZUA-37. The sequence continues at coordinate 3,444 of CAZDEC010000179.1, read as the reverse complement.
AGCCGATGAACTAAAAGCACTTGCGGCGGTTTTACATAAATATCCCGATATTCTTATAGCAACCGACGATATGTATGAGCATATCTTATGGTCAGATGAGCCCTTTGCTAACATTGTCATGACCAATCCAGAACTTTTTGAACGCAGTATTGTGCTCAATGGTGTTTCAAAAGCCTATTCAATGACGGGCTGGCGAATTGGCTATGCCGGTGGGCCGGCGAATTTGATAAAGGCAATGAAAAAAATTCAATCGCAAAGTACCTCTAATCCATGCTCAATATCTCAGGCCGCCGCCGAGGCCGCTTTAAATGAAGACCAGTCCTGTATTGCTGAAATGTTAAAGGCTTTTAAGCAACGCCACGATATGGTTGTTGAGTCTCTGAATAAGATTAATGGCGTGCATTGCTTAAAGGGCGACGGCACTTTCTATGCATTCGCTGATTTTAGTGGTTTTATGCAGCGCTTTAAGCAACTCAACAATGATATTGAACTGGCCGAATTTATCATAGAAAAAACAGGCGTCGCACTGGTGCCTGGCTCGGCCTTTGGTAATGAAGGCTATATGCGACTCTCCTTTGCAACCAGCGAGAGAAGTTTAATCGAGGCTATTAAACGGATTGCCGCGCTGTAAATACAGCTAACGTATCCCTTTTTCTCACAAAAATCCCTTATATAAAGCTAACAACACCATAATTTGAACCGCATCAGGCACCACATTCATTTATAGCAGCTTAATAAATGTAAGCCAATCCCTACAAAAAGTGACCACAACGTCCTACAGACATTATTTTTGTTTCTCGATATTGTACAAACTTACACGGACGTGGGGGGATGACATGGATGTCAACACACTACTAAATGGCGACAAGGATTGTCGCCATTTAACTTATTCAAGATACCAACAAGGCTTTTCGCTACTCGAGCTTATATCTACGCTCTCAATCATTGCAATACTGGCCTCAATGCTACCGAGTGTTTCTGCCGCGATAATGCATAACAACAAAGTGGCCGCAGCCGTTAACTCAATAGCGGCGGATATGTCTTATGCGAGAACTGAAGCTGTCATGCGCAACCAGAATGTCGAGCTATGTAAATCTATTGATGGCATAAATTGTACTCGTTCAAACCAATGGGAATCTGGCTGGATCATTTTTGTGGATACTAACAAGAACCGCCGCCGAGAAACATCAGAACAGCGACTAAAATATCAACCCAGAATAGATGGTATTAATATCACCTATCGAGGCTCGGGCAGCTCAAATTATATTCGCTTTCGAGCCAATGGCGCCACGGGTGCAAATGGTACTTTTGCCTTTTGTAGCGATAAAGAAGGAAGCTACAAAAAAGCGCTTATTTTGTTCCGTACAGGGCGCTTAAGGTTAAGCGATACCCGCACAAGAGGTCGAGCAATTTTATGTGCAAATTTTCGCTCTTAATCAGCCAATAAAACGTAAAAAAACAGCCTTTTTTCAGTAATCGATATTGACCAAACAGGCCTCACTCAGTAATATACGCGACTCAATTCCCCGATAGCTCAGTTGGTAGAGCAAATGACTGTTAATCATTGGGTCCCTGGTTCGAGCCCGGGTCGGGGAGCCAAATTCCTTTGTTTTTCAATATCATACAAAAACAAACAGATATCACCCTTAAGCAACTTGCTTATTCGAACAGCCAGCCGCTATATGGCTATGCATCACCGGTACCCATCTGGCCTCGCTTAACTCCAAACAGGCTTTTTTTCTTAAATAACCTGTGTACAGGATAAGAAAACTTGCGCCATTTTGGCAGGAATGACGCTATTTCTTAGCAACTCGGGTAACTTAAACTGTATAGAATTTCTTATCTCGAGCTCAGGTTAAATAGACGTAATCATCACATAAATTAACCCTATTTTTATAACCTAATTTACATGCAAAAAAATCTCGCCAAAAGCGAGATAATGATTGATTACGGAGCCGGTTACTAAAACACCCCCTTCAAAAAATTGTTTTATTTGAAAGATTCCAAATCTAAACCAGACAAGTAAGCCTTAAATGAATCTTTAAGTTCATCATGTTTCAGAGCGTGCTCAACTGTCGCCTGTAAATAGCCTAATTTATTACCACAATCGTATCGTTCACCACTAAATTCATAGGCAAGCACCTGCTTTTTCTTCAGTAACATGGCAATTGCATCGGTTAACTGAATTTCACCACCGGCACCACGTTCAGTTTTCTTTAACAATTCAAAAATTTCAGGTGTTAAAATATAGCGGCCGACAACTGCAAGTGTAGACGGCGCGTCTTCTGGAGATGGTTTTTCGACAATACCATCGACTCGATGTATATTTTTTTCCAGCGGCACAGAATCAACGATACCGTATTTATCCGTTTCAGATTCACCCACCTGTTCTACACCTAAAACACTTGAGCTATAGCGTTCATACTGTTCAACCATTTGAGCTAAACAGGATTTCTTGCCTCCATCGATTAAATCATCGGCGAGTATAACCGCAAAGGGCTCATTCTCAACCGCAGGTAAAGCACATAAAACTGCATGGCCTAAACCAAGCGCTTCTGATTGGCGAATATACACACAAGATACATGGCTTGGTAAAATACTTTTAATCATATTCAACATTTCAGTTTTTTGCTTTGCTTCCAGCTCTGCTTCGAGCTCATAAGCTTTATCAAAATGGTCCATGATAGAATTTTTAGTTCGACCCGTTACAAAAATCATTTGATCCATTCCAGCCTCAATAGCTTCTTCAACAGCATATTGAATCAAGGGTTTATCAACCACAGGTAACATTTCTTTTGGGCTAGCCTTGGTCGCTGGTAAAAAACGTGTACCTAAGCCCGCAACGGGGAAAACAACTTTTCTTATCTTTTTCATGTCTAACCTGAATATTTAATATGATAAACCCGCAAAATTATAACAAAAAAAGAGCGCAAAAAATGCGCTCTTTTCACTATTAACAAAAAATTAATATGTATTACTTAGCTTTCACCATAACAATCGAAATATTCGAACGGTTTTTTTCAACTGTTTTAAAGCCGATACCTTTAACCTTGCTTAAACTTTCTACAGTCTTGAAATTTCCATACTTTTTCCGATAAACCACAATTGCCTTTGCTTTTTTGAGCCCAACACCTTTCAGGTTTTTTGCAATAGCCTGCGCATTTGCGGTATTAATATTTACCTGAGCGGCATAAGCAAGTGATGAGAATACGAATAAAGCAACGAGTGATAATATTTGAAATGATTTTTTCATAATTAAATTCCTTTTAATTGTTTAACTTTCCATTTACTCAAATGAGTAGAAAGATAGTACAGCAACAAAATAAATTTATCTGTAGGATATCTTTTATTTTTGCGTAGGCTCTAGACTACAAGTAAGAATGACTGGATTTCACTGCTGTCCCGTTAACTTATGAATAAGATGTTTTTATGAGGCCTATTTAA
>CAZDEC010000178.1:0-3492 GCA_964504295.1 uncultured Thioalkalispiraceae bacterium | reverse complement strand
TCTAAAGAAATGGGTTACCCGCTTCAAGCGATTCACGTACCTAAAACAGTCGATAACGACTTGCCTATTACCGATAACTGCCCAGGCTTTGGTTCAGTTGCAAAATACGTTGCCGTATCAACACGTGAAGCATCGTTCGACGTTGCGTCTATGTGTGCAACATCAACAAAAGTATTTATCGTAGAAGTTATGGGCCGTCATGCTGGTTGGATTGCAGCAGCAGGTGGTTTGGCGTCAACAGAAGATACTTTTATTCCTACAGTAATCTTATTCCCTGAAGTTGAATTCGACCAAGCCAAGTTCCTTGCCGAAGTTCAAAAGAATGTTGATAAACATGGTTACTGTTCTGTTGTTGTTTCAGAAGGTGTGCATTGGCCAGACGGTCGTTTCCTTGCAGAAGCAGGCCTTAAAGATGCATTCGGTCATGCACAACTCGGTGGTGCAGCAACAGTAATAAGTGGCATGATTCAATCAGAGCTACAATTGAAAAACCATTGGGCAGTTGCAGATTACCTACAACGTGCAGCACGTCATATTGCTTCTAAAACAGACGTTGATATGGCTTATGCAATGGGTAAAGCCGCTGTTCAATTTGCTATTAAAGGCCATAACTCAGTTATGCCAACAATCGACCGTGTATCAAACAAACCATTCAAATGGAAAGTAGGCATGGCCGATTTGAGCAAAGTTGCAAACGTAGAAAAAATGATGCCAGACAACTTTATCACTAAAAATGGTTTTGGTATTACAAAGGCATGCCGTACTTATATGGAACCTTTAATTAAAGGCGAAGACTACCCTCCATACAAAGACGGTTTACCAAAATACGTGCGCATTAAAGGCGTAGCCGTACCTAAAAAATTAAAAGGTAAATTTGAACTTTAATTTTAAGCGGTCATTGTAAGGATGAATTAATCATTCATTCCGGCCAGGTATAAAAAAACCGACCTTCAGCTGAAAAGCGGGTCGGTTTTTTTATGTTAATTAGTATTTAGTTATTGTTGCTGCGTACCAATAGAACCGCCTTAAAGTTGCGTCTCGGATAGGTGACAAATCCTCCCAGGCTTGTAGCGCCTGCCGTTGGGTTTCTGGTGGCGAACTGGAGCGCCGTTGCCTCATATTGAGTCCCACCTATAGCGCCATCATTCGTCCAAATGAATCGCATTTTTGGGTACGGAAAAAATTTAGGATTAGAAAAATTCAAAGCACCGACACGTTGACCAGCAGTGTCTATTGTCCATGTAATTATTGTCGACAACTCCTCTGCTGTTGGCATGCGCCAGTTTTTGTAACCGCATAATCCTACGCCTTTATTAGCGTCAATAACATACTGTTTGGTATGGCATGTAGGGTCTCTTACCAAGTCTGCATTATCAGGTGCGAGCACACAGCGCCCCCGCCGTGTTATCTGAGCCGTTGTATTACTTGTATTGGGATACCGAGTATTCCACCAGCTTGGTCCAGAAGTCGGGTGTTTTCTTTCCCACACTAAACCAGTTTGGTTGTCTAATACACAACTCCATTTTTTAGCTCGTGCTGGCCTGGGTAATCCGCCAGTTACAAGTTTTACAAATCTGCTAGAGTTATTAGGTTGCATATATGGTAATAATCGAGGTGGGTTACGTGTTGTAACAATTCCATTTAATTTTTTAGTGGCGGTTGTACCGCTAACATCAATACGTTTTATTTTTTGGTTATTTAAATTAAGGCTATTAACTTGATTTGCAGCTTGAGATGAAGTGTTAATGGTAAAAAATATTAAAGGCAGCGTGTATAATATTATTTTTTTCATAAGATTCTCCTGTATACACCAGAATACCAATGAACATAATTTGGCTTGGTGTTGTTTTATTATAATTCCATGTTGAGCAAACCTTAAAGCCAATCTAGTTTCTTTATAAAGATTGTTAAAAGAATATATGCAGATAGCAGCATCCAAAGCAAGCTCTATTTTTAAAAGATATATATTTAATTGATGCATGTTGGTTATAAGTTAAGTATTTTACTTAGTTTAATAAGTCCAGTGGACTAATGATTGTTCTATTAAGCTCCATCGTGGCGCTTTGGTAAATCATTGTGGAGCTAATATCGGCATGCCCAAGTAAATTTTGTACCGTGCGAATATCGTAATTATTTTCAAGAAGATGTGCAGCAAAAGAATGCCTTAAAATATGGCAGTTAATATTTTTATTAACTTTAGAGCGTTGAGCTGCGATTTTTATAGCCTTTTGTAAGCCACGTATATGAATATGTAGGCGTTGAAAATTATTTGTAACCGTGTTTTTGGTGAGGATGCTTGAAGGGAAAAGATAAAGTTTTGTTGTGGCGGGTTTATTGTGCCTTAAAGATTCAATATCAGATTGATACAACAATTTTGAACGTTGAATTTGTGAAATGACTAAATCAGTTAATGCTATAGGTAAAATAACAATACGGCATCGATTGCTATTGGAAATAGTTATTTCATTTTTGTTGATATTAATATCCGTTATTTCAAGGCTGACACATTCGGTAAGCCTTAAACCCGCACCATAAATTAACTTAGCCATTAAATTAAAGATCGGATTTGTGATGTGGGATAATAATAAAGACACCTCTTTTTTTGATAGTATGACAGGCAGAGGGCGAGATGATTTGGGACGAACATTTTGTAATTCAGGGGCATAATCTTTGAAAAATATTTCCCTGTAAAAAATTAACAACGCAGTTAAAGCCTGAGATTGTGTAGAAGAAGATAATCGTTTGTTAATGACAAGATGCGTTATAAATGCCTTTATTGAATTACCGTTTAAGTATTTTGGATTCGCAAAATTATTAAATTTTAAATAGCAAACCAACCAGGCCAGGTAAATAGACTGTGTTCGTGAAGCATATGTATTTAATTTTAGAAATCGAATATAAGAGTCGATATACAAAGGGAAGCGTTCAAAGGCATCAATAAAATTTGCAGACCGGCAAGAAGAAAATGAATGTAAAAACAGAACAGGCGAAGCAGGTGTGTTATCTGAATGTTCTAAAGAGATATTATTTGTGCGCTGAGCAAATGAGAGAAACTCATCCCACAAAAATTTAATAGCCCATTCAAGCCGACCCACCTCAAGAAAAAGAATTTTAAGAGCAATAAGTAAAAGCTTATACTGGGTTAAGGTGAAGCACTCATCGCCGCCTTTTACCGAAACATATCTGAACACATTTTGTGCAGTATGCTGTGTAAGCGGTAAATAATTACAGTGCTTTAGATAAGAATCAGCGACCGCAGCTAAGCGTGTACAAATTTTCTTATTGTACCCGTAACTCGCTGCTTTAATTGAATAAGAATCCCAGAATGTATTTGTATAAAAAGAAAGCATATCGCTACTCCTTTAGCGTTATTAGTCGCGTAATATCCATATTGTTGATAAGATTATCGGTAATATTAAAAAATTAATCAAATGGAATAGACGGCGCTTCGCCTATTTCTAGAAAGGCGGGTTTCTGTCTAAATAACTGTTA
>CAZDEC010000177.1:0-3618 GCA_964504295.1 uncultured Thioalkalispiraceae bacterium | reverse complement strand
AATATAAAAAATGGGGTGTGACAAAAACCTGGAAAGTAGCGGGACCCTTTAATAAGGGACGTTTTGAGTCTGCCTATATTGACGGCAAGAAGGCGGGTACGTTTACTATCGATGCTCACAGAATGCGCCAGGACGGCGATATTGTGGCTAAAACCATCAATGGGCGATATCAGCGGTTGACCAGTCAGCGTGCTGCCGGCGGCAGCCTGGATGTCAATCTCGCTTTTCTCGGTGGGAAGTATCAAACCCTGGTGTTCCAGAATAACAAAGACCTGAACAGCCCAGATCTGGACAAGCTGAAAGCGGTTCAGGATGAGAAATCAGAAACTTCGGCAACGCTGCTTATCGATGCGGATTCGTTCAGGAAAAATGGCCTGCAGAACGTTACCTATACCACCAATGGTGAGATTATTCTGTCGAAAAATATGGATATGCAACTGTCGGATGGCGGCAGTTTTTCTCTGACCAGCAAGATGAACAATATTAATCTCGATGGAAAAATAGCCGGCCATGGCACAGATATTAGTCTGAAAGCAACTTTAGGCAATGTGGTGCTGGGTGACAATGCGCTGATTGATAGCAGTGGCCGCTGGGTGAACGATAGTCTGGCGATCAAGCCGGTACCGGATTTCGAGGGTGTTTTTATCGATGCGGGCAAAGTTACGGTGACCTCTGAACTGGCCAGCGTTATTATGAACAAAGGTTCGCTTATTCGTACTAACGGCGGCGCTTGGTTGACTGCCGAGGGTGGACTGGAAAAAGGCCGGGGCGGGGATGTATCCCTGACGGCATCTACAGATCCTAATGCTAACGGCGCACTGATTCTTGAGGGTACTTTTGAAGGCTTTTCTTTTGCAGACAGTGGCACGCTTAGCCTGAGTGCAAATGAATTTCGCTTTGTGCCAGGAATCACTGACAACGGTGGGGGCGATCCTTCCGCTCCTGGTCCGGTTTATATTCCGGAAACTTTTGTAGAGGAAAGTGGTTTTTCCACTTACAAGTTCAAGTCCAACCGCAATGGCATTACCTTTGAAAGTGGCGTGTTGCTCCAACCTTCGCAGAAAAATCTGGTATTGAATAGCCAGGATGTGGTTTCTACAGCTTCGGCCAGTGATATTTCCTCGGTATCGATTCGCCAGCGCCTGGCCGATGAAATCCGAAAACCGGTTAATCTGGCTTTTAGCTACGAAGATCTTTCTCCATTCAGCAACCTGCAACAAACAAGAGCTATCTACATGCAGCCGGGTAGCCGTATCCAGACTGAGGCGGGCGCTACAGTCAATTTTAGCTCCAGCAGCAGCCTTTATATGAACGGTGTGGTGCAGGCCCCGGCGGGGCGGATCATGCTGAATATCACTGGGCCTGCGGCTACCGATCCGGGTTATATTCCCACGCAGGGGATCTGGTTGGGAGCTAGCAGCGTACTCTCGACTGCCGGTGTTTTTATTCCCACCAGCAGTGTGATTCCAGGCCTCCGGCAGGGCCGTTTGCTCGATGGTGGTGATGTGGCGCTTAAAGCGATGCGTGGTTTTATCGTTATGGATAAGGGTGCCCTGATCGATGTATCTGGTGCCTCGGCTGTGCTGGATCAGCTGGATACAACTTATCAGGGGCCGGGCGTACGCCTGCAGAAAATGTTGCGTGTTTCTGATGCCGGTGAGGTTAGCCTGGCGGCGGCCGAAGGTATTATTCCCGGCGGTACGATTCTGGGGCAGGCAAACACTGCTCTGGGTGGAGAAGGCGGTCGTTTGAAAGTTTGGTTTCCTGGTCGGGGGAACACAAACGCCAATCTGGAAAGTGGGAATTTCTTTATTGAAACCTCACGCAAAATCATGATCAGCCAGAGTCGACCGCAAAGTTTACTGAGCATACCCAGGCAGGGCGATGCGCTGGCGGATGAGGCCAATGGCTATGCCTGGCTAGACAGTAGTCTGCTCAACCAGAGTGGCTTTGATTCTATTGAGCTTAAAGCACCGAGTGCGCCTAAAACCCCGGGCAAAATTGTATTTACCGGTGACAGCCGGATTATCGCTCGGCGTGAAGTGAAACTGGGTGCTCCGGTGATTTCATGGCAGCGGGACAGCGTCGGGGATACGGGGCTGGTTGCGATTCTTTCGCCCTATGTGGTCCTGGGTTCCGCAACTAGCAGTGTCGATGCTGCGGTCAGCGGCGATGGGCAGTTGCAGGTCGAGGCTAATATGATTGACTTGATTGGCAAGCTAAGCCTGCCGGGTTTTGACAAGGTGCAATTGAACAGCAATACGGATATCCGGGTTCGCGGTCAGCGGACCAGCAATTCCAAGTCTCTCAATTTTCAGGGGCAATGGAACAGCCGTGGGCGGCTTGAACTCAGTGCCGACAGGGTTTACCCCGCAAGCCTGAGCGACTACAGCATTAACGCCGATGAGGTGGTGATTGCAAAACACTCGCGCAATGCAGAAGACTTGCGCGCAATATTTGGCAGCGATGCGGCGGATATCATCGATAACATTAGTCAGGCACATCCGTTCACGCCATTACTGTCTGCCGGTGGACGTTTGGCAATCCAGGCGAAGACCATTACCCAGGCCGGCGAATTACGTGCGCCCCTGGGCGAAATCAGTCTGCAGGCCGATTCATTGTTGAGCCTGGAGGCCGGCAGCCTGACTTCTACCTCGGCGCAGGGGCAGGTAATTCCCCTCGGCCAGACGGCGCAAAGCGGGCTGGATTGGCAGTATAATTTTTCCAGCGGAGATACATTACGTATTCTACGGCCGCCGGAAAAGCGTATTTTGTTATCCAGTGACGATGTGCGTCTGAACAAAGGCGCGGTGATCGATATGAATGGCGGTGGCGATCTGCAGGCCTGGGAGTTTATCAAGGGGCCAGGTGGTTCACATGATATTTTTGATAGCAGTGGTGCTGCTTTCGCCGTGCTTCCAGGCTTGAACCGTTATGCGCCTTATGATCCGGGCGAAAGCGAGGTGGCTGCCGGGCTGAAGCAGGGAGATACTGTTTATCTTTCCGGTGTCGGTGATCTGCCGGCCGGGGAGTACGCTCGTCTACCGGCTCGTTATGCCTTGTTGGACGGCGCCTATCTGGTAACGCCTCTTAGTGGCTATAATGACATGACCCCCGGTGAAACCACTCAGTTGCTGGACAGGACGCCGGTAGTGGCCGGTCAGTACCGGGTAACAGGGACCGGTATTCATGATCAGGACTGGAATGGTTTCAAGGTTGAGACCCGCCAGCAGGCGCGTCTTCATTCCGAGATATTGCTGACTCGCGCCAATCGTTTTTATGCCGATCGGGCGCGGGCTGATGATACCCTGGTTCCCTTCCTGCCGCAGGATGCCGGGCAACTGGGTATCACGGCTTTGAAGCGGCTGGATCTGGCTGGTGAGCTGCGCAACCAGGCCGAGGGTGCAGGTCGGGGGGGACGGTTGGATATCGAAGCCACTAATTTGGCCGTTGTCAGTCAGCGTTCAGCGCCCGGTGTGAACCGTGATCGAGTTGAGCTACTGGCGGGAGAGTTGAATCAGTTGGGCATGGAAAGTTTGCTGCTGGGCGGTATTCGTAAGCAAACTGATGCGGGTACCAAGATTACGGTGGCGACGAAGACGGTTAGCGTAGAAACCA
>CAZDEC010000176.1:0-3628 GCA_964504295.1 uncultured Thioalkalispiraceae bacterium | reverse complement strand
TCAGTTTAGTAAGGCGGCTGTTCTTGTCTAGGTGGGGTTTAGCCGACGCTTACGAAATAACTAACGAACCATCTAAAGTTACTGACTGTGGTAACCCTGATTATGTTATCACTAAAGGTAAAATACCCATTGGGTTTATTGAAGCCAGAGATGTCGGTAAAGATTTAAATAGTAAGCAATATAAAGAACAATTTGGGCGTTACCGAAAAGCACTTGATAATCTAATTATTACTGATTATATCTGGTTTCAATTTTACCAGAACGGTAATTTAGTTCACGAGGTTAGAATTGCTGAAATTGATGACAAACTTATAAAACCGTTACCTGATAACTATGATGAATTTACTAATCTAATTAAAGATTTTTGTGAGTTTATTAGCCAAACAATCAAGTCACCTAAAAAGCTTGCTGAAATGATGGCTGCTAAAGCACGATTACTAGAAAATATTCTTGAAAAAGCTGTGACTTCTGATGAGGCTACTGATGAAAATACAGCTCTTCAACAACAATATAAGACATTCAAGAATATCCTAATTCATGATTTAACTCCCCAAGGTTTTGCCGATATATACGCTCAAACCCTAGCATATGGTATGTTTGCAGCCCGATTACATGACGATTCATTAGAAGACTTCAGTAGGCAAGAAGCTGCCGAATTGATTCCCAAAACTAATCCATTTTTGCGCAAGTTTTTTAGTCATGTAGCTGGTGTAGATATAGATGAAAGAATAAAAATGACAGTAGATAACTTAGCTGATGTTTTTCGGGCGACCAATATTGAAGAATTACTTAAGAATTTTGGGAAAAGCACACAAACACAAGACCCAATTATACATTTTTATGAGACATTTCTAGGAGAGTATGATACAAAATTGCGTAAGGCGCGTGGTGTTTGGTATACACCTGAACCAGTTGTTAAATTTATTGTTAGAAGTGTAGATGAAGTTTTAAAAAATGAATTCAATTTAAATGATGGGTTAGCTGATACTACTAAAACTACTATACAAGAAAAAACATATAAAATTGATGGTCGCACAAAGACTGGGACTAAGAAAATTGAAAGGGAAGTTCATAAAGTTCAGATATTAGATCCAGCAACTGGAACAGGGACTTTTTTAGCCGAAGTTACTAAATTCATATACAACAGTAAATTTAAAAATATGCAAGGTATATGGAATGGGTATGTAGATGAGCAATTAATACCGAGACTTAATGGTTTTGAATTACTAATGGCTTCATATTCAATGGCTCATTTAAAGTTAGATATACTATTAAATGAGACGGGTTATAAATCAAAAAATAATAAACGTTTTAATATATTTCTAACTAACTCATTAGAGGAATATCATCCAGATACTGGCACACTTTTTTCTTCTTGGTTAAGCAATGAGGCTGATGAGGCGAATCGAGTTAAACGTGACTCACCTGTCATGGTAGTGATGGGTAATCCTCCATATTCAATTAGTAGCGAAAATAAATCTGACTGGATTGAATCCTTAATGAAAGATTATAAAGAAGGTCTGACAGAAAAAATATGCAGCCTTTATCAGATGATTATTTAAAATCCATTCGTGCCGGACAATATTTTATAGATAAAAATGGTTAAGGAATTTTAGCTTTTATAACAAATAATAGTTTTATAGATGGCTTAGTTCATAAAAAGGTAAGAGAGAGCTTATTGAATAGTTTTAATCGTATATACATATTAGATTTGCATGGAAGCACAAAAAGGAAGGAGAAGGCTGAAGATGGGAGCAAAGATGAAAATGTATTTGATATTCAACAAGGCGTTTCAATTAATATATTTATAAAAAATAAATCAATTAAAAATCAAGAGCTTCTAAAGTATGACTTGTATGGAGCTAGAGAACATAAATATAAATTCTTAGATGAAAACTCAATTTCAAGTATTAATTGGAAAAATATATTAGAATTTGATGACCAATTATCATTTAAACCATATGTTAAATCTTCTTTAAATGATGAAAATAGTTTTAAAATAGATGGGCTTTTTAAAATTATGCTTCCGGGATTACAACTGAGAGAGATGTATTATGTGTTCAATTTAATTCTGATGCTTTGAATGTAATTGCAGAGGATTTTATTAATTTGCCCGAAGAAGATTTAAGATCGAAATACTCATTAGAAAAAGATGGTCGAGATTGGAAAATAGTTACTGCAAAAAATGATTTAATTAATAATGAGTATAAATATATTAATGTATTGTATAGACCGTTTGATAAAAGGTATTCTATTTTTACAGGCAAGTCAAAAGGGTTTCACTCTTATCCTAGAGCAAAAGTTTCAAGCCACTTAATTCAACAAAATAATATTGCTTTAATTGTTGGTCGACAAGGACAAGCTATGGGGGATGATGAGTGGAGTATTATTCATATTTCAGACTGTCCAGTTGATTGTAATATATATTACAGAGGAAGGGGAACAGTTTTTCCTTTGTATGTATATGAGAATTCAAGCGATGATCTGTTAAAAGAAAATAGCTTTAATAAAAGTTTAAATTTAAATCAAAGTATATTGTTAATTTTTGAGAAAAAATTAACTTTAAAGTTTAGTGATAATCACGAAGACAATTCAACCCAATTTTCACCTGAAAATGTAATAAATTATATATATGCAATTTTACATTCTCCAAAATTTCGAAATAATCAAAAAGAGTATTTGAAAATAGATTACCCTCGAATACCATATCCAAATAATCCGAAAGTATTTTGGTCATTCGTGAAACTCGGTTTTGAATTGCAACAACTTCATTTGTTGAAGTCAGATGTTATTGAAAACTACATCACAAGTTATCCTAAGGATGGTGATAATACTATTACTCACAAAATTGTCAAAAAAGATTGGGAACTTTATGATACAGATAACAGATTAGGACGTATCTGGATTAATGACCAACAATACTTTGAGGGGATACCGTTAATTGCATGGGAATTTATTATAGGGGGTTATCAACCTGCACAAAAGTGGTTAAAAGATCGTAAAGGTCGAGAACTTAGTTTTGAAGATATATTACATTATCAAAAAATTATTGTAGCTCTTACAGAAACAGATCGTATTATGAAAGAAATTGATAAAATTGATTTTGAATAAAAAATTGAAGATTAATACAATAATATGCATTTTAATTTGATTTGAGTGCAAATATACGATTAGTAGACCTTTAATCCGTAATTTTTGGGCGATTAAAGCATAATTAAATAACATTCAGCATGTTACGCTACCAATTGGTTTCTTAAAATTAGAGTAAATGTCATGTTAAATAAAATTAAATTGTTAATGTCCTTCGTAATTTTCTTATGGGTGATTGTTTGGGCGTTTCTTATAATACCGCTTGAATCAAATCCTGAGGAATGGTCTCAAACCGTCACACTTAATTTCTACGCGCTGAATGACAATTTTTTCATTCCGTCCCTCATTATCGTGGTAATACTGTTTCTCTGGGATTTTTATATGAATAAGAGTAACTGAATAATAAATTAGAGTGTTTATTTCACAATTCTAGTCTCGTTCAAATTATTATTGTAGCGGTAGGAGTTGAAATTGATCGGATGAAAGTTTACATACGTTGACGTTAGGCTGAATAAGCGTTCAATTAAATGTGTCAATA
>CAZDEC010000175.1:1452-3661 GCA_964504295.1 uncultured Thioalkalispiraceae bacterium | reverse complement strand
GGCACGGGTATAATTAATCGGTACCGCGACCTGAAAATTCTTTGCCATCGGCGAAATTGGTTTTCCCTCATCCGAGGTCCACCCGAGTATATTTTGTATGGCTTGGAAGATCGCGGAAAGCATAACCGTGTCTGATGGGTTTGCCGAAGTGCCTCTCTCCGCATTAGGGATATCGCCGAAATTCGCTAAGATTGAAAGCGTCAATAAGTTGCTTTGGACCGCACTATTGCCCCATTGATGAGTCGTATCGAAAAGGAAGTTTCCGTCCCAAGTTGTTGATGTGGTCCCTGATTGCAGCGCCTCAAACAGCAATTCTTCGTCGTGTCGTGTTCCTTCAGCTGTCAAATTCATCACGCGTTTTCGTAAAATATCGAATTTGTCGCGACGTAAATCTTTTCGTTTTATTTTCAAAGTGGCAGAATAATCGACATTAGGTACCGTCAATTTGTATTCACGGAATTCTTGCGCTATCGCACCGTTTTCTTTTGGGGACATCCCCGGATTGCTAGTTAGGACAGCATGATTTTCAATTGCCTGGTCACTGTCAACAATTGACGCGATGCTATTAACGAAATTACTTGCGGGCAAATTCCCTTGCTCAAGCGAATAAACGCCAACGATATCTTTGCTTGTAATATATTTCAAAATTTGTAATCCTGTTATTTAGAAGTGTCAACGATAGCGTTAACGCCGTCAATTTTTACGACTTGACCTATTCGGGTATTAGTGCCTACAGTAAGCGTGAAATCGTTATCACTTGACGCATAAACAGCGGTAGATAATGCAGTTGTGGGCAAGACGCCCGCGACTTCTAATAAATAAGATTCATCTATCTCGACTTCAATATTACCACCGGTAACAGAGGTCACCGCTATACCAACGAAGATATCGCCCGCAACTAATGCACGTACATTTCCGGTCACCGATTCTTGCCCAACAACTGATCCACGATAGATAGTCGTATTATTGAAAACGGGATATTTTAAGATTTTACTCGTAGTGATTTTACGGGGATTTTCTGAAGTTAACGCAGCCATTTATTTTACACCTTTAATATTTACGCGACCAGTGGACGCACGTTGTTCATAAGCTTCTTTGATTTCCATACTAATGAACTCATCATCATCAGTTGTGGATTCGACATTCAAAATTGGCGCAACGTCATCATTAGCAAATTCCGCGATGATCTTTTCTTTTGTTTTCTTTTCCGCGACTAGAATCATCCGCATTGTAGCTTCTAACGTTTCGCCATTCGCAATACACATTTCGATGAGAGTAGTATGCCCCTCAATGGCGACTGATTTAATATCGGAAACGCGCTGACGTTCTTTTTTTATAATCGCATTTTCCATGTCTTTAATTGTGGGTAATTTTTCCATGTCGTTTGTTTCCATATTTGTTTCTAACGATGCTTCTTGCTTAACTGCTTTTATAGTAGTCACTGGTGGGTACTCTTCTTTTATTTTCGCGTTAAATATTTCGACGGCTTCGATTGAATTATACATTTTTCCGTCACCATAATCTTCATTATCATTATTTAGGTTTAGCTTAAGTTGGGCAATAAACAAATCATGTAAAAAATTCACGCGATCTTGTATTGATAAATCAAATTGGACATCGCCCGGACTTTCAATCTTTCGTGGTGCCTGATCGGAAACATATTTTGTGATAATGTCTCCAGTATCGTTATTTAGAACACTCATAATGACGCCCACGCTGCCCAATGTGGCGCTTGGAGATATTATTAATTTACTACATGCTGTTGCGAGAACGAGAGCCGCGCTAGCGCACGTCCCAGTCACATACGCGGCGGTCTTCTTGCCTTTTAATTTTCTAATTCGAGATGATAGATCAAAAATGCCACGGGCGTCGCCTCCATTTGAATCGACTTCGAATAGAAGTTCGGTAATATTATCCATACCCATTGCAAGTGTAATAGCTGCGTGAATGGATTCGGTTGACGTAAAGAATCGACCATATCGAGAGATCGGTCCAATCACTTTTATCGTCGCGCGCTGTTCAAAAACAGTCATGATCTCAGTGACGATGGTAGGTTCGGTTTGTAGTTCCGCCGCCGCGTCATTTGTTGCTAATAATAAGTTCATATTTTAATTATCTCATCGGATCTTGGACAGCGGGTGTGCCCATGACACATGACGATGGTAGGTTCGGTTTGTAGTTCCGCCGCCGCGTCATTTGTTGCTAATAA
>CAZDEC010000175.1:0-1352 GCA_964504295.1 uncultured Thioalkalispiraceae bacterium | reverse complement strand
TAAGTTCATATTTTAATTATCTCATCGGATCTTGGACAGCGGGTGTGAGGCTATTTTCATAAGCTAACTCCTCGTTGATTTCTTCGAATGTCGTCGCGTTGTTGTATTCGGCTATCGCTTGTGTTTTCGATTTTAGTCCCATCTCAATCATTGCCTTGGTAGAAGCCAAATCATTTCGTGGATTAATTGAGTCGCGACCTTTTGCCACCCATCGTACTTTCTGATAATCAGCGCGGCGAGAATCAAATCCCGGCATTACGACCTTATCATCAAGCCAAAGATGCTCAACAAAAAGATTATATATCGGGGTTAGGATGTCGTCGATGATAGATTCCCGTTCTCTACCGACCGTGCGCATCAAATCCTGGCTACCCGCCGTGCTTGATGAATAACTTGAGTCGAAAACTTTGGTGAGTAGGTCACGGGATATCTCCACACTTGAGGAAATTTCTTTTAGACACGAATCGACAAATGACTCATGTGATGAAATCGGTTGGTTTGGTGATGAGAACTGCATTTCAGAATCGACGGGCAAATGAATCACTTTCGTGTCTCTAATATGAAGATCATTCTTGTCGGTGCCCCCTGTATTATCTTCTAATGCGAAATCATCTTCGGGGGTTGTTGATTTCAGGAAAAAACTCATCTCACTACTTAAAATTGCTGCATTTATAACGGATTTACGATATTTTCTGAGATCGTAGAGCGTGTCTATACATGGCGACAGAAGCGGGACCCCGCGAAATGATGACGGGTTATTCGGTCTATACGAATGCAGAACTTGGATACGACCTGATCGCGTGAACTTTTTTATGCGATCCCATTTCATAGTATCAACGTTATAAAAGTGATATGCTTTTATTTCTCCACGAGCAGATAACTCCATTCCATTTTTCATCGTTTCTGTATTTAGTGCCCATCCAGGATTTGATAGAGTGTGACTATCGACTACTTGGAGTTGTATGCCACGACGTTTAGAATAGTGTACAATCGCAATTGATGTCCCCGTAATGTCGCGTTCCCGACACATTAGATCGATCATGTTTTTTAGGGTTTGTGTTCCGGAAATGCTAACACTTTTATTTTTAGAAAACAGCTTCCAATGTTCGGTGATTTCTCGGTTTGGGGAAATTGCTTTGATTCCATCACCGATGATGTAGGTCGTACGCGTTGAAATGATTCCGTTTGAGAATCCATCGTTACGTATAAGTTTACGTGATTCTTGGATCATATCAGATAGATGACGATAATCGATCTCATCATCGAACCGGTTGATCGTTACATATTGATTTCGTCTACTCATTTATTTATCCGATGCATGTAGATCCGATGTCCCGCTGTCACCGGATACC
>CAZDEC010000174.1:0-3672 GCA_964504295.1 uncultured Thioalkalispiraceae bacterium | reverse complement strand
TAAGTGATGCCAAAAAGGATAAAGGCAAGCGCCCCTATAAAATAATATTTTTTATGATTTCTGTTGTGCAACATGCGTCATTTTTAATTATGTGTTTCCATTGTAGCATAAACCCGACCACCAGACGCCTCAAATGCCACACGCTCAGCGTCCAGCATTTGAGGCGTCTTGTGGTCGGGTTTTCCACAGACTCAAATGGTTTTAGGGGGGTATGGTACTATTAAGAGAGTTTAATTGGTCACAAAACCAAACTTTTCAGTTTTTAATAATAAATGGCGTGATGAATAATCACGCCGACAAATATCATTATGAAAAAATATATTATTCCCACAGTTTTCGCGGTAATACTGAGTCTCGTTGGAGGTGTTTCGGTCGCGTATGCGCAGACAGCGACAACAGTAAGGTATGATGTTGCATACGACAATGAGCTTAATTCTAAGTATTTTGATACAGTAAAGTCGTCAGGTGCGTATATAAACATAGGGCATCGTTCATCTTATGGCGATGAAACCATGCGCTATATTGGTAAGTTCGACCTCTCTTCTATCTCCGGCATGAACATTAATTATGCAAAACCTATTCAAAAAGCGGTAATCAAAATAGATAGAGTGAGCAACACCTGGGACAATGATTCAATTGGCTACGGTCTACATAGAGTGTACTCTCCGTGGGACACCTCAACCGTAACATTCAATAGTGCACCCTCCATAGGGTCATCTCTTGTTTCACAAGGAGTGAAGGAGTCTTATGGAGTGTTTGAATTTGATGCGACAGAATTGGTCAAAGGGTGGGTAGATGGAACGATTGCAAATTACGGTTTTGTTATCAAGAAAGGTGGCGACGTAAATATGACTGACAATGTTTATGGTTTATTTGCTTCCGCTAATTACCCAACTGCAGGCTCGGAGACAAGGCCATATTTAGAGATTACTTATGATGAGTCACCGAAAATAACCGTACTTTCACCAAAGGGTGGGGAGGTGTGGGAGGTTGGTGGAAATTATACTATTTCTTGGAGTTCAACAGACCAGAGTGCACCAATAGGAATTTATTTATCTGGTTATGATGAATTTGGTGGAACATATATTGTTACTACAATTGCTCGTAGTCTAAGTTCTACTAATTTCTATCGCTGGACTATCCCGAATACCATTAGTTCAATTAAGGGAGACAGCAGGTATGTCATCAGAATTGTTGCTTACCCAAATGATAAATCTAAAACTTTTGAGGATTCTAGTGGTGCACCATTTAGTATCATTACTGCTCCAACACCAATCATCACATCAATCTCTCCAGACAGAGCAAGGGCTGGAGATAGTGTAACCATTTTTGGTTCAGGACTTACGAATAGTTCAATTCTTGAGTTTACTAATTCTGCGGGTAAAAAAACAATATTAAGCTCATATAGTAAAACTGATACTCAGTTGAATTTTACAGTTCCAGAGTTGGAATCAGATATTTATTTAATTCGCACGGTTAAGAAAGTATACGGAACTGCAAGTAATCAATTTCTTTTTAACATTGTAACACCAACCCAAACAGCAACCACGGAAGCTCTAAAAGCGCAAACGAGGTCTCTGCTCGATACGATTGCAAATCTGCAGAATCAACTTGGTGGGAATGGAACAACAAACAATTCAGATGGTGTTGTATCTGACGCTAATCAAGTTTTAGCAAAACCAGCCCCAACAGAAGCAGAGCTCAATACGCAGATTAACACTTTGCTCAAAACCGTTACTTCATTACAGTCGCAATTTAGTGTAAACAAAAATCCAGTTATCAACAATATCCAGTCAGTAGGTAATCCAGTAGGGACAATAACCGCAAAGGGAAAGGCTTCTATTTATGGCACAGGACTTAGTGGCCCACTAACTATAAGAATTGGAAGTCAGGAATCTCAATTTGTGGGGACGACAGGGAAGTCTGATACTTATGCAGAGTTTATCGTTCCTGCACGTCAGCAATCAGCAGTAGTTAGTATTAGAGTCATTGATTCTTCTGGTTTAAAAAGTGATTTTTATGAGGTGAAGATTGAGGCGCCATTACTCTCTTCACTTATTATTACAGCCGTTAATCCAAGTCCGCTACGTCCAAACGAAACAGCAACTATTTATGGTTCAGGATTTACAAGTGGTTCATTTCTCCGTTTTATGTATGGGAAAGACCATGCGCCGATATATCCAACTTCACTTACAGACACATCGTTCACATTTAATGTTCCAATTCTTATCCCTGATGGACTAACAGATATACATACAATTCAAATTGTAAGAGAGGGATGGACGGCAATGAGTAATGAGTTTCCTATAAATTCAACACCTGTCATTACTGCAATTAGCCCAAGTTCTTTAAAGAAAGGAGACCCGCTAACTGTTCATGGCTCTGGTTTCAATAACGCTACTCGAATCAGAGGTATTAATGGAGAGAATTGGTCCGCCATGCCTATCTCATATACGAACACATCACTTACTTTCCGAGTTCCTTTTGATTTAAGTATTGGTAAGCATGATTTTGTTCTTACTGAAAAAGGCGGTGGTGGGGAAAGTAATTCTATTCCTTTTACAATAATTGACACAACGACACCATCAGCAATCAAAATCCTGCCTCTTCTAGACGGGAAACCGCTAGTCGCAGGAAAGGCTTATGTGGTATCGTGGACAAACACAGCAGAGAGTGGAAATCAACTTTTGTCATTTGCGCTAGGGTCATATCCTGCTAAAAGAGGTGATGGTGCTGTATTTCTAGGATCAGATTACTCATCGCGAGGAAGTTTTAAATTTTTACTGCCAAGCGATACTGTGCCTGGAAAATATTTTATTTCAGGCAATAATCACTCCGCTAGAGTATATGCAAATAGTCCAGTCTTTACTGTGGTAACACCAACCCAAACAGCAACCACGGAAGCTCTAAAAGCGCAAACGAGGTCTCTGCTCGATACGATTGCAAATCTGCAGAATCAACTTGGTGGGAATGGAACAACAAACAATTCAGATGGTGTTGTATCTGACGCTAATCAAGTTTTAGCAAAACCAGCCCCAACAGAAGCAGAGCTCAATACGCAGATTAACACTTTGCTCAAAACCGTTACTTCATTACAGTCGCAACTTAGTGTAAACAAAAATCCAGTTATTACATTCTTTACTCCACTTTCCGGTCTTGCTGGTTCCAGAATGACTATCTACGGTAAAAATTTGAGTGATGTTGTAAGAATAACTCTTTCCAGTGCATGGAGAACTGACACAGAGCTTTATCTGCCGGGGCGAAACAAAGGCAGTCGTAACGTGGAATTTTCTCCTGTAAGCGATACTCAAATAAATGTTGCATTACCGGGAGATTTATTCCAAGGGGCATATTATGTTACAGTGGCAACTAAGACACATTCTGCACAAGCGAAGAATAAATTTACGGTAGTACTATCACGAGCCGGAGGGGGTGGAGATGTCTACACTCCAACATTACCTACATCATCTCTAACACCACAACTCCCGACTATCACACCACCTGTCTTTACTCCAACACCATCAACAACATTCACTCGTAACATGTGGAGGGGTTTGAGAGGGAATGATGTGAAGAAACTTCAGCAGTTATTTAATTCTACGCAGGAATTTGTATTGGCAGAATCAGGTCCTGGATCTCCAGGGAACGAAACTTCATATTATGGTTTCTTGC
>CAZDEC010000173.1:0-3691 GCA_964504295.1 uncultured Thioalkalispiraceae bacterium | reverse complement strand
CAACGACCAAACTCACACCCATTTCATGTCCAGGAAGTTAATGTTTTCTTTTACTGCTTAAATAGGCCTCATAAAAACATCTTATTCATAAGTTAACGGGACAGCAGTGTAAAAACATCTAAATTCTTATGCCGTATTTAAAGTCGGCCAACGATGGCCTATTTACCTTGAAATTTATATTTTATATCTTTTCGTTGTGTTCGTCGTAGTTAACATAAAATCACCCATAAACCGGCAAACGTTTACAAATTTCTAGTACTTTCTGTTTTACCGAATCAATAACAGTTTGATCGCCTATATTATCTAACACATCACAAATCCAGCCTGCTAATTGTGTTGAATCATCTTCGTTAAAACCACGTGTTGTAATGGCCGGAGTGCCAATGCGTAAACCGCTTGTTACAAAGGGTGACTGTGGGT
The DNA here is from genome assembly GCA_964504295.1 of uncultured Thioalkalispiraceae bacterium. GTDB lineage: Bacteria > Pseudomonadota > Gammaproteobacteria > UBA6429 > Thiohalophilaceae > SZUA-37. The sequence continues at coordinate 3,271 of CAZDEC010000173.1, read as the reverse complement.
CGTTCGGTACGGAATTTTTATTGACCGTAATATTGGCTGAGCCTAAAGCAGCATCCGCTTCTTTACCGGTTAAACCTTTGTTGATCAGGTCGACAAGAAACAGATGGTTGTCGGTTCCTTTTGAAACAATATTGTAACCACGCTCAATTAAAACTTTAGCCATAGCCCGCGCATTAACCACCACTTGTTTCTGGTAAGTGGCAAATTCAGGTTCCAGCGCTTCTTTAAACGCAACCGCCTTTGCTGCAATAACATGCATTAACGGGCCACCTTGAATACCGGGAAAAATAGCCGAGTTAAATTTCTTTTCTATCTCTTCATTTTTCTTTGCCAAAATAATACCACCGCGTGGGCCGCGTAATGTTTTGTGGGTTGTTGACGTTGTTACATCCGCAATGGCTACCGGGCTAGGGTAAACACCTGCTGCGATTAAGCCGGCTACGTGTGCCATATCAACCATTAAATAGGCACCCACGCTGTCGGCAATATCACGAAAACGTTGCCAGTCGACAATACGTGAATAAGCACTAAAGCCAGCCACAATCATTTTAGGTTTGTGTTCTTTCGCAAGCGCTTCAACTTGCTCGTAATCTATTTCACCGGTTTCATTATTTAAACCGTATTGAACAGCATTGTATATTTTGCCAGAAAAGCTCACTTTTGAACCGTGTGTTAAATGGCCGCCATCGGCGAGACTCATACCTAGAACAGTATCGCCTGGTTGGCATAGTGCCATATAAACAGCGGCATTGGCTTGCGAACCTGAATGTGGCTGCACATTAGCATAGTCGGCACCAAATAATTCTTTAACGCGATCGATAGCTAATTGCTCAGCAACATCGACGTATTCACAACCACCGTAATAACGTTTTGTAGGATAACCTTCGGCATATTTATTCGTTAAGACTGAACCTTGCGCTTGCATAACACGCGGACTGGTATAGTTTTCGGATGCAATTAACTCAATATGCTCTTCCTGACGCACACGCTCTTGTTCCATCGATTGCCAGAGTTCATCATCAAAACTAGCGATATTCATATCATTTTTAAACATTTCAGCCTCGTAAATACCAAATAAAAACAGAAGGTTAAGAGATTCAGGCAACGGAAAACCCCATAGCCAATCTACAGCAGAATAGTACCCTATTCAGCAAAAAATTGCATAAAGCAAAGCATCTGATAAATATATTTTCTCTGCAAGCCATCAAAAACAGAATTCAAAAAATGTTATTAGCTCATTGCATTTTTATATAATTTCTGTAAAACAGTATATAAAGCAACACATCAATAAAGCATCAAGATAACTATAATTAAAAGGGAAGCAATTATGAAAAATTCAAAATCTTTGATTCGTGCTCTGTGTATTATTATCAGCTTTCTTTCTTTCCATCTATCTGTGCAAGCTAATGGCTTTCGGTTACCCGAAAATACTGCCGCCGGCGTCGCTATGTCGAACGCCCTCGTCGCAGATGCCAACCGAATGAGTGCGATTGCCTATAATCCGGCAATTATGAGCTTACAACCACGCAATGATGTAAAAAACATAATGGTAAGCGCAAGTAATATACAAATTCAGTATGACACCGAAGGCACGGCAGGTTCACAAATTAGAAAAGGCTCGGGGGTAACGGTATTCGACATACCCAATTTGTTTATAGGCGCACACCTAAGCGACACCGTTTCTTTTGGCGTTTTAATCAACAGCCCGTTTGGCCTAGAAACAGAATGGCCTAGTGGTACATTTTCTGCGTTCCTTGGAAATGCCAGCCTTGAACCTAAATTAAGCCGTATTAAAATGTTTAACATTAATTCTAATTTAGCCTTTAAACTCAGCGACAATACGGCGATTGCAATAGGCTTAAACCAATACACTTTGCGCGATTTACAGTTAAATTCTCAAGCGACCGTTATTGAAGGCAGCGGTAGCGGTTATGGCTGGAATGCAGCACTGATAACCAAGCTCAGCAACACAACTTCACTCGGCATTTCGTACCGTTCTAAGGTCGCTGCCAAAGCAACAGGTACAGCGGCGGGGGTTTTACCTATTCAGTTGGACGTAACATTCCCTGAAATGCTAGCCATTGGTTTAAATTTTTCAGTGTCTGATAATTTAAAACTTGAACTAGATATAGAGCACATTGGTTGGGATGTTTTTGATAACTTAAATATTGTCCGTCAAGCCAATGGCTCAACGGTTAAAAAAAGCACTAATAACTGGAAAAACACGCTGACGTATCGTGTAGGCGGTCAATATAAAATAAACAAGCACCAAATTTTATTTGGTTATTCTTACGATCCAACGCCACAAGGTGATGCATATTATTCAGCGAGAATACCGGGGGCAGACAGGCAGTTATTTTCAGTAGGCTATCAATACGATTTTGGCACTTACCAGCTTGAAGCCGGTTTGATGTTGGTGAAATTTGATGACCGCAACATAAATTCAACCACAACCTATGTTCCAGGCTCTGAACCTAATGGAACAACGGCCTATAATGGTATTTACCGTGCAGATGCAACTGTGTTTAGCTTAGGATTTAATACTACATTCTAGAGAAAATGTGCACCACAAAAAAACAAAGCCCTGATATCTATTACCAGGGCTTTGTTTTTGGAGAGTGAGCTTAACTTATATGTATAAGGTAATATCAGACTCACCGGCGAATTCAAAAAATGTTGCGGCACCACCAAAGGTAACACCATCGATAAAATCACTGGGGTTCATGTCAAATAAATCAACCGTCATTTGACAAGCCACCATTTTAACTTCTGCTTCTAAACAGAGTTCTCGTAATTCATCCAGGCTTGCAACACCCTTAGACTTCATTTTTTGTTTCATCATCATTGTCATGATGCTTTGCATACCCGGAATAGCGGTTCCAATAACCGGAAACCATTTATCCATTCCCATCGGCATGGGCATGCCAGGGTTACCCAACGGGCTAACCGACACTTTCATTTTCCTTTTTAATAGCTGTAAGCCATAAAAAGTAAAAAATATTTCAACGTCGTAACCCAGAGCAGCCGCTGTTGAAGCCAGGATAAAAGGTGGATAGCCCCAATCGAGAGTACCCTTTGTAGCAATAATTGCGAGTTTTTTATTCGACATAGTTACGCCTTTAGCCATGCATTAATAAATTTACGTCTTCCCTGTCGAATAGTATGCAATAAAAAAACCTGTACGGAATCCAGCCCGCAACTAGCTCTTTTTAATCAAGAAAACGAATTTACCGCCTTCTTCTTTTGATTCCATTAATTCGTTGCCTGTTTG
>CAZDEC010000172.1:0-3742 GCA_964504295.1 uncultured Thioalkalispiraceae bacterium | reverse complement strand
TCACCATTCTGAGTAATGATCAATGGCTCCTGTTGTTCACCAAGATGACGGATAACCTCAGCGGCGTGGGCTTTAAGATAACTAATGGGTTTGATTTGGCTGGATAGCTTCATAGCTGGATTCCGTCTAGTTAATTACCCAAAAAAATATATAGCCCAAATTAAGGTCGCTCGTCAACGTGTAGGGCGGATTTCAACCCACCAACATATCCTTGATATAAACAAAAAACACGATATTCGATATCGCAGGCAAAAGCACAACCAGCACAATGTCACGGCTGCGTTGATAAATATATCCATAGATTAACGATGGTATAAATACACTCAGGCCAAACACACCTTGTGTAGGCAGGTGAAGCAAGGCGAAGAACAGGGAGGTAACAACATTGGCCTGATAAGGCAGTAACCCTATCCTTTCAATGCGCATCATAAGCCGCGAAAAAACCATTCTTCAGGCAAAGCTGCGGTGAGTAAGGTCATTATCGCAACATTAGCATAGTCGGTATTTACACCCACCAATACCCAGATAGCAATACAACAAAGACTCAGGATAGTGAGTCGGTATTTGCGTATGTTAGTTGGCGCTAATTGCCAGGATTTGTCGAACAGAGGGAGAAACAGCATGAGTGCTGTTAATACGAAGGTACGTTGAGGGTAAATAAAAACGGCGCAACCGGTTAAGGTTGCGCCGAAGAGGAAGGGCAACAAATGTTTCTTACCCATTTGATTTTTCCGATGTTGGCCGGATAAATCCGGCCCCGCTGTATTCCGCTTGCAACCATTGTAGGAGCTGGCTTGCCAGCGAAAAAGAACCTTCGCGAGCAAGCTCGCTCCTACAGGTAGGTATACAACAGGTGTTATCCCTGATTGGCGGAACGACGACGCATGCCACGCAACCAGGCCAGGGCACCGAGGAAACCGGCTACCAGCCACCAGTCAGCACGTTGACCGGGATTTACCGGGGTTTCGCTCAGGCTGCAACCGGAAGTGCTGGAGGTGCGGGTGTCGACAAAAGTCTGCACTCCAGAGGCTACACCACCTGGATCAGTAACTGTACCATCTCCAACAGCATCATAATCGTTGCTGCCACCATCGGTTATAGTCAGCCTGACGCAGTAGTTACCCTCAGTCAGTCCAGAGGTATAAGTAACACCTGTACAGGTTCCCGCTGCCCCAAGACCAGACTCTACCGTGTCACTGCCCGATGTATCAAAAAATGCCCAACCTGTAGGGGTAAGTTTGCGATAAACAGGGCTGGAAGGAATGGGGGCTAAAAGAGCGAGCTCAACTTGTACGGATGCACCATTAGCGAGTCCAGTAATAGTAAAATCAAAGAGTCCGCTACCATACGTGTAAGCATCATCCGAATCGGTAGTCAAACCATTAGCAATTATATCACTCATGCTAATCCTGCCATCAACGGCTGATGAAAGGGTTGCACCTGCGGCAATTGAGCCGACTGCAAATGCTCCGGCACTTGGCGTAGGACTTTGCGGTACAAGAATCGTACCCTCAAGATGTGCGGTATAACCAACTCCACCGAAGTTGGATGCATCGCCCAGAGGAACATGAACATTATTATGATCTAGCACAAAAAAAGTGCCATTCAGGCAATCCGCTACGGTTGCCTTTGTGCTATCCGCGTAACAGGTGACATTAGCAATATTATTATCCGTTGCAAAATTGGCGGAATCGCCTCCCATAGGAATACTGTCAATACCATTCCAGGTAACATTCCAACCGCCAAAATCCAATGTGACGGTACCGACACCATCGTCACTTAAAATAGCCACGCTGGAAGTCGTCTGGTGCAGTCCCGTATTACCAAAAAATGTCCAGGCATCATCGATTCCCGGTGATTCAATACCTGTGGGGGCACCTGCATGAGTACCATTTGCCGGCTGGGTTGCGTTTATCGCTACACCGGCGTTACTGCTAAGTAAGGTTTTTTCTGATTCAGTGACGGTATCATCGCCATTGGTATCCATAGAAAACCAGCTACCAGTGGCACTTGTGACTCCATAATCACAGTTATCCGGCGCTGTACCCCCAATAGCACAGATTTTACCACCGGCATCAAAATTTAATATGGCATTGTTAGGAAGAGCTTGCGTTTGGGATGACATGGCGCTACAGGCCATTATAACCGCACTGCTAACTATTTTTTGTCTGTTGTTCATCATATTTCACCTCTGTTCATTCTGTTTTGTTTCAATTCGCTATTAACACTTAGAAGCGCATACCAAAGCTGGCACCAAGGGAATCCTGCGACATCTTATAACTGGCTTCAGAGTTAATGTAGGTGGGGCCTTGCTGTTCGAACTCAAAGGCATGCACATAAGAGAAGCTCAGCTCCATCTCTTTATTCATCTGCCAGGTGGTGCCCATAGTCAGGTGATTCTGAGTAATAGCTGGGGCAACCAGACTAAAGAGAATATCGTATTCTTCATCAATGGGGCTTTTCGCATAGTTCCAGCCTGCACGCAGGGTCCAGGTCGGATTGTATTCATAAATCACGCCGACCTTAAAGACAGTCTGATTTTCCCAGCCAAAACCCAGGCCTTGATTCTTACCCAGGGCATTGGTTTCACGATCGACTGGAAACATATTGCCTCGCGGATCGGGCCCAGGATTAGAAACGGCTTTAACATCTTCATACATGACGTAGTTGATATCCATGGCCACGGTGAGGGCCTTATTGATTTTATAGGATGCGCCAATGCCAACATTTCCAGGAGTATTCATTTTGCCCTGTTCGGCAAACAGATCGGAGTACTTATCAAAACGGCTCATATAGGTCTGGCTGGTATAGGAAAAGCCTAAGACTAAGGTGTCTTGCATGAAGTTCCCCAGCCAACCCAAACGCACACCCGCACCATAGGCATAATCTTCACCCTGGTTAGTCAGCTTAGCTGTGTCATTCTGAGTCGTAGTAAACTGGGTAAATTCTGTCAGACCTGAGGCATTGAATACCTGAAAGCCAATTATCAGGGTGGCACCAATGCTGTTTTGCTCATCTAACTTTAGAGCAATCGTTGGGTTGATGTTCATGACCATCAGGTTTACACCCAGTTCATCACTACATTTTGGATCATTATCCGGTAATCTTCCGTCTGTACAGTTAAATAAGTTATAGGTATACCGACTACCACCACCCCCAACAGGCACCATGGTAAAACCATAGCTGAGATCGCCACCATCATTCCAGGTCGCACCCAGCGCCGGCATCACATAGACACCCTCGACAATGGTCATAAAATCTGTTTTGCTTTCCGCTGTGCGTTTATTGGCACCTGTTCCCATGCTGGCTTCGGCGTTAATCTTAAAAATATCAGCCCCAATATCAAAACGATTGCCTTCGATCTGGGTCATGGTTGCTGGATTAGCGACCGTAGTGAATACATCATGATTCATGGTAATACCGACCCCACCCATACTACGCGCCTTGGCGCCGGTGCCGATCATAAACATCCCATTAGTTGCATAACTTGCATTGGATGACAGCAATGCGACAGCCACAGCTGCAGATAGCAGCTTGATTGATTTACCCATTTTTTCCTCTCCCAAGAGTTGTACTTTGTGTTTCTGAATTCCGGCATTATTTTGTACCGAATTTTTTTGTTTCGTGCTGGCATCAGTCAGTTCAGTATGTGGTTGCCGGTAAACGAAAGTTTCAAACTGAAACTTAACTGCGGTGCAAATCTGAACCTGTGGCTCTATAGCGGACATTAGAATATTCTTAT
>CAZDEC010000171.1:0-3834 GCA_964504295.1 uncultured Thioalkalispiraceae bacterium | reverse complement strand
AAACGTTACCCTATGAGTAAGGAGCCTGCTAGATGATTATCAGTACACAGATTTTCCCAAGGTGGGCGTGCGAATGTCAGAACGATTTTATACATGGCCACATTAAGTGCCACGCAATGCAACCCGGTGATTAAAGCTTTTTACAAACGTCTGGTTGCGCAAGGGAAACATAAAAAAGTCGCTATCACTGCTTGTATGAGAAAATTTATTACTATCTTAAATGTGATGGTAAGAGATAAGGTTGAATGGGCTTTGTAGTGTTTTATTGAGTGGGTTGACACCACAGTCGCTTGTTATAACAGTTTCTTTGCATACAAATAAATTAATCTGATAATAAGAATAGGTATACCAAATACAAGGGCAAGCCAGGATAAATTTGAAAGCAATACAATATAGCCAGCATAGCTTGACTGCATTTTTTTTGCCCCAACTCCTCCCGGCGTAATGACTAGACGAGGTTTATATTTTAAAAGTTCACTTAAATCTGTTTTAAACTTAATATATAAAGTCATTTTTCCTTTAGGTAAGGTCATGACTCCTATATTTTTACTAATTTTATCACGGGAATATTTAGCTCCACGAATTAGATGTGAACCTATCCCAGACAAGGTTACAGCATTAGATTTAACCTCCCAAGTTATGTTATATTTTTTATACTTTCCAATAAGTTCGCCAGTATATTTATTAATGCCCCCATGACCAATTACATCTTGAATTTCTTTAAGTGATGCTGAGTTAACTTTCTCCAGCATGAGTTCAAGGGAGTATTCTCCTGGATAGGTGACTTCAAATTCTTTAGCCAATTCAAAACCCAATGTTGTTTTAATGGGTATGTTTAGAGGTTTCTCAGTTACACCTTTAACTAGTACTTGAATGGTAATAAAAAAACTAATCAGTAAAAATATAATAATAACGGCTTTTCGAGTTTCTCGTGTCATTGGTTATTTGTTATAACAGTGATTTAGACCGCATGCGGTCTTTTATTATGTAGACGGATTCTGTCTATTTCCTTTTTAATTCTTTTTACTATCGATAATTTTTCACTCTACTGTAAACATAATACTCCGCAAAAACAGGCATTTATATACCTTGCTATATTATTTAGCTGGTTTGAAGGCGAATAACAGGTAAAAAAGGGCAAATGAACAAAAAAGAACCAGGTGCACAGTTGGGGGGGATGTGCATCTGGTTCAAGGCCAGATTTAAGTTGCTATGACTTTAATCTGGAGGAGGAGAGCTTAAGATTTGTTCCTGATTATTTTGTTGCTAGCCGCGAGTCGTTATATTGCAATTCAACCCGGCGGTTTTCTTTAAAGCTGTTTACGTCATTCAATGGTTGGCTATCGCCCATGCCAGTAATTTTTATCTGATTTTCAGGTGCGCCGTATTCAATTAAAAATTGTGCTACTTTTTTTGCGCGTTCTTTGCTTAGGAACAGGTTATAGTCGGCGTTGCCTTGTGTGTCGGAATGGCCATTGATTAGCAGGATTGCATCCGGGTTGGCAATTAAATAATCTGCGTGCTTTTGCAGACTTTGCTGGTCAGCTATATTCAGTTCCTGTTTATTAAAACCAAATTGATAAACACGTTTTACCGGTTTTGTGTTTTCAGTTGTATTGGCTTCCATGCTCGTTGGTTGAGTGAGTGGGAATTTTTCTGTTTCAACAATTTCGACGCTAGCAGTTTCCTGACTGCTTGCCTTTATTTTTTCAGCCAATGTTTCGACAGGCTTGTTTATATCCTGATGTACAGATTGTTGACTGATTTCTGTCACTGTTGCAACGGCTGTTGTTGATGGCTTTTTGCTGCCACTGGCTGAACAGGCTGCTATTAGTGCTGCGGGTAAAATAACGAAGATTAAGCGGTAATATAGTTTCATTTTAATATCCTCTTTAAGGGTTAGGTAAAGTTAATGTGTTTACAGCTTGTATTTAACACGCTAAAAAAGGCGGGCAGCGGGCAATAAAATGATATTTTCAGGAGCAATTATGATGAAATAGGGCAGGGCGTTAGTTGCTGTCATTGCGAGAGATAGCGCAGTAATCTTTTTCGCTCAGGATAAAGATTAAACACTAAGGATGTGGCTGTGAACTGTAGTTACTGTATAAAGGGGTTAATTTGTTATAGGCAGGGTTATTTCAAAACAAACCCATTCGTTTTTTTCGTTATAAGCCCTAACCGAACCATGGTGAAACTCCGTGATAAGCCGAACAATATGCAAGCCTAAACCTAAATGGGGTTCATCGGTTTTTTGCTTGCGTAATGAAACCATCGAGTCGAATAAATTAGCCAGCATTTCTTTTTGTAATGCTTCACCCTGGTTCATTATTTTTAAAATAACCTTGTCGTTATTATTTGTGAGTTGAATAATAATATCGGTGTCTTTTTTGCTGTAATCATTTGCATTTGAAACAAGTTTATCCAGGAGTTGTGCTATCAGATCGGGGTTACCTTTAATACGTACTTCTTTTAGTAGACTATTCTGAAAGCGGTAGCTTTTATCTGAACTGGCTTGCTGATAACCTTCTACACAGCCTTTTATCACGGCTGCAATATCAAATACAGTCAGTTCTTCTGTTTGTAAGGTTTGCTCTAACCGGGTCGCTTCACTCATACGGGTCAATATATTATTGAGCCGGTTAATACCTTCACTGGCGCGTTCTAAATAAATTGTTTTGTTGGCATTATCCTGCCCCATATTTTCGATAGATGAACGCACAACGGAAATGGGTGTGCGCAGTTCATGCGCAAGTTTGCTCGCCATGCCTTCAAGGTAACGGTTATATTGGCTTAGCCGTTCCAGCATATTCGATGTGCTTCTTGACAGGTCGCCAATTTCATCCTGACTTTTGCTGGCGCTAATGGTGCCATTGACTTTGCCATCGGCCGTAATTGCCTGTTCGGCTTCATCGCGTAATTTTCGAAGCCGGGATGACAGGCGTATTGCAATGGCCAGTAATACTGTTAAGGCAATAAGAAAAGTGAGAATGCTCAGGTTAATAAGAATTTCCATTGCCTGATTCTGCAACAGTAAAATATTATTACTGGTTTCTTCTACGGCAACGGCACCGACTACCTGGTCGAAAGAATAAACAGGGTGTGTTGCAGTAAGAATAGATACTTTATTATTAGGGCTGCGACGCCATGCAGTAGAGGCCTTGCCTTTAAGGGCATCAAGTACTTCGGGAGTGTTTAATTGTGAGGCCGTTGATAATTCATCAACAAAGACGTTGCTGGGCTGGGTTAAAATTTGCTGATAGATTAAATGCATTAAGCCGGAAACAATGGAGCGCTCGGTGTTACTTTTATTCTCGGCCACATTGGCATAGCGGGGTTGGTCGTCAATTAATTTGTCGGTTAAGCCAACCACATGAAAAGATTTATTAACAACCCAGATGCGTGAGTTTGGCTGGGTAATTTGCGAAAGCAGTTTTTCAACCTGGGGTGAAGGTACAACGATGGTGCCAAGTTCTTCGAGTGTACCGATGGGTGTCATGGCAACAATGCTTTTAATTTTTCGGCTTTCTGTATTATCAACATCGGCTATTGCGAAGCTGAGTTTTTCACCAATAATATAGGTTGGAATGCGAAGCTCGATAGTATAGCCGTGTCGAGTTTGTCGCCAGCTACCTTTAATACGTATTTCCGGTGTATTGCTCCCGTTGGCTATTATTTTATAGGCGCTGACCCAGCCGGGTTTTTTTGTGGTTAGAATATATTTTGTATAGTTACCGTTTTTATCCTGCATCGTAATAATAAGGTGGTCGGAGCGGTCGATACTTAAGCTATTATTTTTACGATATACAATTTTATTGTCTTTTACCTGAAGCAATA
>CAZDEC010000170.1:0-3887 GCA_964504295.1 uncultured Thioalkalispiraceae bacterium | reverse complement strand
GTTGCAGTACCGATCCAATTTTGGCCAGATACAGTTCCGCACCGGGCGCCATGTCGTAAACGATCTCGGCCACATTGGTTCCGTGGGTGCCGCCACCTGTGCCATTGCCGGTGTAATCTGTAATTGTCAGGTTGGCCGGTAAATCACCCGTAGATTGCGAGGTGGCATAACTGGTAAAACCCAGATCAATAATGCCAATCTTGACACCTGTGCCTGTATTACCTAATGTCTGCACGTCTGCAGCGCCAGTTAGTTCAACACCCTGTGAGGTGACAGCAACAGTTTGATGTGGGTAAGGTAAGCGAACGTAAGTATCATCCGGAAGGCGTTGCAATAACTGTTTTAAGCGGTTAGCTGGAATTCTAATTTCATGACGGTTGCCCGAGGTATAGCGAAATTTCCCATTATGGCTGGCGACAAGGTTCCGGGTTGCTGAGGAAAGCTTTTTTGTATCCAGAATGACAGTAATGGGTTCTTGCGCGAGGGGAGGGTATTTTGAAATATGTTCGAGATGATGGCGCAGTTGATCAGAATGTGGTGAGGCTTCAACGGCAGTACTTGTTGCAATCATAATCAACAGGGAGATTAATACATATTTATAATTTTTATTAATCATGTGTTTTTTTAATGCAAAACTGTAGGGTCGGTTTCAACCGACCGGTGCTGGCGGGTTGAAACCCGCCCTACAAAATACGGATTTGCAGGGCCGGATTCATCCGGTCAATAAATTTAGCCAGGCTTCAAAAAAAACGGGAAACATTATGTTTCCCGTTTTAGCTTTTAATACAGCAAGGCAGCCTTGTCAGTTTCTAAACTACAAGTTTTATGTGGTTTTTCTGCGTTTGGCAATACCAGCCAGACCGATCAAACCTGAGCCAAACAACCAGACTGCGGCAGGCACCGGAACGGCTGACAAATCCTGTACGACAATTTGTGAATATGTATCCGTAAGATAGTTATAATCGGTACTATAAACAGTATCGCCTGGATCATAGATTCCATTACCATTGACATCATTTTTAAGCAATACATTACTGATGTCCGAATAACGGCTGAAATCCAGTCCCTCTACAATACGAATACCGTCTGCACGCAGGAGGAAGCCATAACCGGCAAAACTATTCTGGTGATAGACTATATCAGGATTGTTATCATCTATACCGTCGCCATTTGCATCAACAATCTCCGCCGCATCCAGAACGGCAAGAATATTGTCGTTACTCTTTGGCGCATTAGGATCGGCCCACAGAACCCAGACTCCCGCAGGTACGACACCACCTCCCATAAAAGAAACCAGGTTGTAATAATTGGCATCAATGCCACTGGCTCCAACTTCCATCTGGGGCACCAGCTGAGTTCGGGCAACACCATTGGCATCCAGGGCAGCGGAGCCGTCCATATTCAGCACCGGCACTTCAATCATAATGGGATCGCCATTGGCATCGAGGGCGACAAAAGGACTATCCAGTGGATTAGTATTATTCACAACCGCATCGGACTGAAAATAGGTATCTGCCAAATCTACTTCCAGTGAGCCGTAGCTGCGCATTTCAAAATCCTGCACAATCTGCATTGAACCCTCACCTGGATCCCAGACACCGTTGGCGCCTGTGCCCGTGGTGGGTAAAAAGGCTTCGAAACCGAAATCAAAAGTAACCTGACCGGCGATAGCTTCCAGCGCAGTTGGGTTAGAGGCTAATACTGAACCGCACCAGCCGGTCGCATCAGATAGCGCATAGGGTTGAAACTGAATACTGCTAGCATAAACACCTTCTGCCAGCCCACCCGGAAAATCTTCAGAACTATATCCAGGATAAACAGTTCCAGTTTCATCTTTAAAATCGAAGGTATCGTAATATTCAAAAGCCATGTCATTACGAGCGATATAGTAATCACCGTCTTTATCAATTTGCATATTGCTGAAAGTCGAACCTGCGGGAGAGGTGTAACCCCACTTATAAAAATTGGTCTGGCTATCCATATTAGCATAATAATAATAATCTGAGCCCAGATCGTCCTGAATCCACTCTGGTGCATCCGGTGTTAACCGATCTGCCGGCAGGGTAACAACCCGTTGGATCTGTTTGGCGCCATTAAAACCGTTGATGGGACTGAAGTTTGCCGCATTACGTGTACTTGGATTTCCGTCCAGCCCTGGTCCGGTATAGCCCCAGTCATAAAAGCGTACTTCACCACCTGTTACCTCCTGAAGCCAGACTGCGGGCTCCGCATGTGCGATTGAAATACTTCCCATTGCTGTCGCGACCGCCAGAAATACCGAGGTTTTTCTGAAAACTGTCATAACTTCCCCCTAAATTGATTCACACAAAAGCTGGACAAATATCATGACATCGTAGGGCGGGATTCATCCCGTAAACACCGGTCGGTTGAAACCGACCTTACCGACATAATCATGATATAAAAAATTTAAAAAAAGGGCGGAACCCGTTTTCACGCATCCCGCCCAATTCTAACTGCGATTTATCGCTATCAGCTTAGTGATACTGCCTGCTTTGTTACCCACCTGTATTTGTAGTCATTATCCAGATAGACGAAGGCATCATCCGCCGATATTAGCGATGAAATACCCTAAGCAGTTTTTTTGCGGCGGGCTACGCCAACCAGTCCAAGCAGACCGGAACCGAACAACCATACGGCTGCAGGCACAGGAACAGTTGAAATAGGCGTATAGGCTGAGAGCACACCGACGGTACCTTCAAGATGCAAGGCATAAGCAACGCCACCGAAACCGGAAGCATCATTCAGCGGTACATGAGCGGCATAGTCCAGCACATAAGTATCACCTACCGCACAATCTACTGTACAGGCCATAGTTGCGATACCGGTATCGGCAGCGAAGTTAGCGGTATCGCCACCCATGGGGATCGAGGCAAGACCATTCCAGGTAACGTCCCAGCCGGTGAAGTCAATCGTCATGTTGCCAACACCATCGTCGGTCAGGATCCAGGCAGCGGAAGTTGTCTGGTGCATACCGGTGTTGCCGAAGAAATTCCATGGGTTGTCGATGTCAGGTGATTCCGTACCGTCTGGCGCACCAGAGTGAGAACCTGAAGCTGCCTGAGTGATGGCGCCGGATGCGGTGTCACTCAGAGTAAGGCCATTGATGTTACCGATGACAGTCATTTCAGAAACAGCAACTGAACCATCACCATTGGCATCCATGGAGAAGTAGCTACCCGAGACCGTTGTACTTGTATAGGTGGTGCCCAGGATAACAGTAGTTACTACGTTAACTGAACCTTCGTCAAAGCCTATAAAATCACCGCCAACAGCGGCGTTTGCAGACATACTCACACCCGCAGTTAAAGCCATTGCAATGGCTGAACTAATTGCAGTCTTTTTCATTATATTCCTCCTAAAGGATTTTTTATTTAGCAGCGAATGAGAAATTCGTCTAATCCGCTACCTGTTTACAGTACTGTACTCACAGTACAAGGATGTAAAGCAAGTGGTGTGCCATGTTTATTATGCTCATTATTATCAATAACTTATGATGAACCGGGTATTTTTTATGAAGGTTGCAAACTATTTTGTAAAGGTTATCGACATGCGTTGGTTCGCAAAAAAAATCTGTACTTATTATTCTTAAGCAAAAACAAACATTTATATTGTATTTCTGATTTTTCAGTTCTGGACTCAGAATAAATCCTGTTTTTAGTCGTCAACAATTTATAGCCGGGAAAACTGATTTATATTGATGAATTAATATGCAAAACAATGAGATAGGGTTGTATTGATAGTGTAAAAAATCTCGACAATGTTGGACCTGCGGGACGGAATTTGTCCCACGGTGCTGGTCGGATGAATCCGACCCTACAGGGTGGACATTAACGGTCGGACGTAGGGCGGGATTCATCCCGCCATGC
>CAZDEC010000169.1:0-3958 GCA_964504295.1 uncultured Thioalkalispiraceae bacterium | reverse complement strand
ACAAAAGTAGAAATACTAGCATCAAACAACCGTGCGGATGAATGTGCAGTCACTCTCCAAAAATCACAAAAACAACAGGATAAACTACAATCTGAACTTATTACCTTGGTGAAAGAAACGACTAAACTCGCTAAGGTCTAGTGTAAAACAGCCCCTCATATTTTGGGGCTGTCAGTTTTACGTCTGTGCCAATGAAACTCAAATTTAAAATAATATCCTTATTGAACTATTAACTCTCCGTAATTTATGTCACTAAATTAGGCTCAACACTAAAAAATAGTGTAAATAAATGGACAGGATTATTATTCTGACTATTTAACCACCCTTCTATTTCCATTTTTCCATTTTTTTTCAACTTCATAATTAGATCACAATCGCCCATTACGCCACCATGGCATTTATCATAATGGTCACTAATCATCGCGGTGACTTGATTGACTGATATTGATTTTTCAGGATACATTTGTGGTATCATGGTTTTACTCCCCATGCTGATTCATAAAAGAAGCGACCAGTATAGCGAATAATTTTTGGGGCTGTTATTTTGAGTTTTTTAAAAATTTTCTTTAAAGATATTTTTTTATTCTGAAATTTTGTTTAGTTTCATGCTCTTATATACATCAGCTTGGCATCTATCACGAATAATGGTCAGATTTGGGGCAAGGTTTTCATCATATTTTATTCTTAACCATTAGAAATAGGCATGTCAGTGACATTATTTAATTTCGTGACAAGCTCATCCTCATCTTGAATTGCTTTTTTCAATTCTTCGGGTATGAATAAATCTTTTGTAACATGCAAGTTGACTTTATAAAGGTGGCATCGACCAGGATCAGAAGGCGATCTATCAATAAACTCTGATAGCTCTTTACCCTCACCGATTAAATCGTGAGCTATTTTATTTTGAATATTTTTGTGGACAATAAAATCGTATCCTAAACCAATTAATTTTAACTTAGTGAGTCCTTTTTTCTTTAGTTCTCTCAATTCTTGTAATTCTTCGGAGTTCATAGGCATTCCCCTTGTGATTGATAGTGTTTCGTGCATGTTTTCAATGGATATAAGTTTAACAGTTAATTCATTGATTTTCGTCAATAATTCAGCACAACTATAGGGCTTTTGTACAAACTCATCCATACCAACACTGAAACAGTCACTTTTATAATTAGCATTTGCTGTTAATGCCATGATGGGGAAATAAGGATATTTATCTCTAATCTCTCTTGTGGCCTCGATTCCATTCATTTTTGGCATATCAATATCCATTAAACACAAATCATATTTTCCGTTATTTCTCTGAGAATATTCCACCGCTTCGATACCGTCTGAGGCTATATCTGCTTCAAAACCCCAATGATCCATTAGTGTGGCATTGAATTCTTGAAGATACTGATCATCTTCAACTATAAGTATGTTCATTATAAATTTCCTAGAGTAGTAATATTATTATGAAATTTTTATTGCACAGAAGTATTAGGAGAATTAAACAGCGCGAGTAATTTTTAGTCCTTATTATTCACTTTGTAATTTTCTTTTTTATGTTATCGAATATTAAAAGTAAAGTTCTTAAAATAATTTATCCTTTTACCCTATTTCCACAATATTCTAATAATCTATCTGGTAAGCTACCACAATATTTTTTTGCTAACAGATTTACTAAATGTTGGTTTTCCAAACTCTGTAATAAAACTTTCGTAACATTTATCCATTAACCAAACGCCATACCCGCTAAAGCATCCATATCCAAAAATTGTCGGCCACCAAAGTCGAGAAGGATAGAGGAATAAATTTGTAAATCAACTTTATTAATGTTATTAAAAGTTATAGAGCCACCAAGCAAAGGCGCAGGTTCAAAGCTAAATACTTCATTTTCTTTTAATGCACCGAATTTTTTAACTGCTTTTTCAAATAATGGTTTATCATTTTTGTCAGTTAAATCTAAATTTTTGATTTTCTGAACAAAGAAAAAGAATTGCATAGCATCATCAACTTCGCCATTTTGAATTTTATTTGCATCACCATCTTCTTGAAATATCCAACCTTTATAGGGAGATATAGTATAATGATTACCCGTTTTAGTTCCCCATACAAATAATTCACCAAAACCACTTCTAGCAATCACATAATAATCGTCTTCTTTTATAATTTCAGTATCACCAATCCAGTCTTCAAGCATGGATTCGTAGTCACTCGGATCAACAATCCAGAATAGTCCGTCTAAAAAACCACAAAATCCTATATCACCCCAATATTCCAACAATTTATCAGGCAGTTTACCTCGGTACTTCTCAATTTGAGATTTTTTCGCTTTTCGGCTTGTTGTAGGCTGACCAAAATCTTCAATAAACTCCTCAAAATCTTTGTCCATACCGCTCTCCTATAAATTACTATTTATTTGCACACGCTTAATTTTACATTCATTTTAGCATTATCACCGTATTTCTTGTAGGCCGCTTCAACTTTTTTATCCAAATCTTTAATTCTTGACGCGCCTTTTTCCCGTCCTGGTATTTGATTTGCCCATTGAGAGCCAATAGAGCTGTTAATCCTTTTATTCCCTAGTTTCACTACCTTTTTGCCTGCGGCGATTAAATCAGGATCATGCAGTGCCGCTAATTCACTCATAATTTCAGTCGTTTGCTTGGATGCCATTTTATTTATTTCTTTTTTACTTAAACCCTTATTTTTATTTCGGATAGAATCTTCCAATCGCTTATGAATTTTTCCCTGATAATTTTTCCTTGCCGCTTTTTGAACTTTTTCAGCACCTGAACCTGAACGACGATTTTTACTGTATAACTCTCTACCTTTCCGATACTCGCCAACTGTCATATTATTTAACCCAGTTTCCTGATTTCTTAGTTGTTTTTTATAGCCTTTATCTAATTTTTTTGAAGTGCCTTTGAATTTTTTATTTAATGAATCGCCTTTTTTGAAACAGTGCAATTTTGCTTGTTTTATTTTTACGGGTTTAATAATTTTATCATACGTATTTTTTTTGTTAACCTTACCTTTGACTTTAGGCTTAAATTTATACTTGAATACTTTGAGTATTTCAGCCATTTTGGTTAAGTATTGGCTTATTTTTGCTGCATTTTTAACACCCAATATCGCTGCACCACTACCGCCGACAAAAATCAACAGGATATCGATTCCATAACGTGTAGTAAATTCGTGTTGTTCTTGTGGTGATAAAGCTGTGAAGTAATTTTTGATAAATTCTTTAAGTCGTGTTCCAATTCGTTCGTCGTAAGCAAGGTAGTATAATGTTTTTGCGGATTCAACTAGTTCAGTTGCATCGTCATTGACTTCCTTTGTCATTCGTTCTAAATGTGCAGTTTCTTCTGTAATACCATCCTTGTTACTATTCAATATATGAGCAAGTAATTTTTCTTTATGAGATTGATATTCTGCAATCCATACCGCTGTTTTAGCTGTAGCAACTACCGCGCCCTCAACTAGTGTCCACATACTTTCTAACGAATCATAAACCCAATAGGCTGCACCTTTAACATCATATAAATCGCCTACAATTTTTTTCATATACCATGGGTGTGCTTCCCACTCTTTTTTTAGCGGAGCTGAATTTTTTTCTACATCGGATACTATTTCTTTTAGTTCTATATCGAGCTTTTTATAGAGTTTATCAAGTTCTTTTTGTTTTTCTTTGGTCGGTAAAAATTCAATCGTAAATGGCAAGAATGGAACCATTGAAATATAATCGGAACCACTTTTTAATTTAGCACGTATCCTTGTACCATCATCAAATTTTATAATGTAATCTAGATCGGCATTGACTGGTTTATCATTTTCTGTATATGAAATTTCAACCCAATTTGGTTTTTTAATTTCAGCTTGTGATACATATTCGGCACGGCCTGTCTCAGACATGGCTTCTGCTTCAATTTTTACAGCACCGTGTCCATCAATTTTAAACTCGGTATCAAAACCAACAATG
>CAZDEC010000168.1:0-4006 GCA_964504295.1 uncultured Thioalkalispiraceae bacterium | reverse complement strand
TAACGTCGTCAAATATCAGCTCTACGAAAATTTATACAGTGCCCGAGTGGATAAAGTCGTTGAGTGCGAATAATAAATCTAATATTTCAGGTCTGCCATGAATAACAAAACGGATCAAAATCATCAAGATCACAGTCCACAACAAATGGACATGTTTGATAATAATAGTAGCTATAAGCCGAACCCCTATTGGACAAGTTCGCTTTTTAGTGAAGTTTATTTACGGAATGACGTACCAAAAGATTATGCTGATATTTGGGATAACGATGAATATGGAGGGTTTTATGACTTTTATCAAGGGTTCCTTGATCTCGTCGTAGAGAAACAAACCGAAGATTTTGATCAATGGAATGAAGTTGATACCATTACTAACTGGATACGCCCCGTCATGCGGCTGTTAGGCTGGGAAGACCCTAAGCGACCCAATCAAAATTATGTGATTGATAACCAATCATTCACGATTTCAGAAGAGGGTCGCAATAAAATATATCGCCCTGACTTATTGTATTTCGACGAACCTTCGCATAAAAAATACCTGCAAAAACAAAAAAATTCAGAAGAAAAACTCAGAGAAGCAAGAAACAAAACCACTGGCCCAAAAATCATGTTAGAGGCGAAATATTGGAATCGCCTAGAAGACTACCGTTTAGGGCATTCATCTAAAGCAAAACGGGATAATGGTAACAAGGACGAGACCACCCGTTCACTATCGCCCGATGATCAATGTCTCAAGTATATGGAGATAATGCAGCATGATTTTGGTATTCTGAGTGACGGAAAAATTTGGCGGCTTTATCACAAAGAACTTTCCCAAGGTTCAGTGAAACGTTGTTTTGAATTTAACCTTGGGTATTTAATGAAAGATGCGCAGAACATCGATAAAACGCATTATTTTGAAAATTTTCTTGATAAAGCCAAATATTTTTACCATTTTTTTTCCAAAGCCTCCCATATGAAAACGGATATGGGTATGGGTATGGGTATGCCTTTTGTTTATGAAATACTAGAATACAGTAAAAAATATGCGTCAACCATTGAAGAAGATTTAAGGAAACGTTTTGTAATCGCCATGGGCTATGCTTGCAATGCGATCAAAGACAGTGTGGTACAAAGCGATCAAACAGTTGACTTAGGTTTTATTCGTAACATCGCAGAAAGTCACTTGTTTAACATACTTTTTGTCAAGTCCTGTGAAACACGAAAAATCTTACCTATTGATTCAAACAACTATTTAAAAATTTCATTAACAGAAATCGTTGACAGCCTGAGTTATATGCGATTTGACCCAGAAAAAGAATTATCCGTTTATTCGGAACCTATGCGACTCGCATTTAAAATGCGTTTTAAGTGGGATTGGAATGGTTTTGAAATTTATAATCGATTGATGAAATTGTATCGAGTGATACATGATGGTACCAGTAAAAAGGATGATTTTGGCTTTGAAATAGCGGGCTTTAAAGAGTCGGTATTCAATAAAGAAGAATGGCGATTTGCACGTAATCATAAGATCGATAACAAATCAATGCTCTTGGTCTTGTTCAACTTGATGTTTAATGACTCGGAGTTTAAAGATCAAATAAAATATCAACAAATACCCTATAACTATTTTACACCAAGGCAACTAGGGTCTATTTATGAAAGTCTTCTAGAGTTTAAATTAGAAGCAGCCAATATGGATATGGTGTTGAAAAAAGGCTCTTGGAAAGAAGCCAACCTTAAATCAGAAAAGGTCAAACGGCTTAACCTGAAAGCACAACATATTGTGGAAAAGGGGCAATTATTTTTCACACCAAACAACAAAGACCGCAAGATGACCGGATCATATTATACACCGGATTATATTGTGCAATATATCGTTGAAAACACCTTAGGCCCGTTAATAAAAACCCGAACCAGTCAAGAAATATTAGAATTAAAGGTGTGTGACCCGGCGATGGGTTCGGGGCATTTTTTGGCAGGTGCGTTAGATTTTTTAGTCAATGCTTATCGAGAAAAACTCAGTGACGAGTTGATGGATGATATCGATGAAAATATTGCCGAGACCAGTCGCAAGGTGTTGGATGCTTGTATTTTTGGCGTAGATATAAATCCACGGGCAGTGAAATTGGCTAAGATGAGTCTGTGGCTGCAAAGTGCATTTTCGGGGAGGAAATTGGAGCGGTTGGATGATCAATTACGTGTGTTCGATAGTTTATCAGATATTCAAACATGGAGTCAGGAATATTTAAAAAGTTCTTTAAGTAACGTACCTTTCGTATCAGTTATTGGTAATCCTCCTTGGGGGGGGAGTCTTGAATCTACACAAAAAGAGCAGCTTATTGCACGATATGAATATATTCATCAACGCACGGTTGATACATACAATTACTTCCTGGCTTTAGCGTATGAAATTAGTAGTCGGTCAGTCGGTATAATCGTGCCAAATAATTTTTTGTTTCAACACGATTTTTCAAAAGCTAGAAAATTTTTATTAGAAAATTTTACATTAAAAAAAGTTGTTAATTTAGGAGATGGTATTTTTTCAGCAACTGTGCCTTCTGCATTACTTATAATCGAAAAAAATCAACCAAAAAAAACAGATAGATGCGCTGTTTTAGATTTGAGAAGCACAAAACCCCACGGAAAAGAGCTTGCTCTAGAAAACGGAGAATGGCATCAAATACTTCAAAGTGAATGCTTGTCATTTACCGGTCATACAATTCCATTTAATCCAAACTCAGTAAAGATAATTACTCATATAATGGACATGTTTCCGGTTACATTGGGTGATATATGTGATGAAGTAGCGTCGGGGATTAGTACTGGTGGTGATAAAGTTTTCAGAATATCAAATGAAGAGGCGAATCGCCTAAATATAGAAAAAGAGTTGCTTAGACCTCTAATCGTTGGGCGGGAATTTAATGAGTTTAGTGTGCCTGCAAGTACGAATTTTTCGATAATCTATAGTACTAAATATGTCACCGAAAATAGACATCCAATGGTAATGCAGTATTTATTGCCATTTAAGGAAAAGTTATCCCAGAGAAGTGAAGCCAAGAAAACTTTGATTACTTGGTGGAGATTAAATAGGCCAAGAAAACCTGAGCTTTTTGAAAAAATAAAGGTGGTCATTAGGCAAACTTCTAGTACGTTAGTAGCCGCAGTCGATGAAAATAATTTCTATTGTTTAAATAGTATTTTAATAATTCACCCTAAAGGTGATATTAGTCCCTATCTAGTCACAGCTATATTGAATTCATCTTTTATGCGCTGGTATTACCAACAAATTACTCAGGAACAAGGTCGAACGTTTGCAGAAGTGAAGCCTATAAATCTTCGTAAACTACCCTTCCCAGATGAGTTAATACGTTTAAAAGAGTCTGCGTTGATTAAGCGAATTATATCTTTGTCAAGAGACCTTCATAATTCATCGCTTAATAAAAATATAAAGGATGAGTTAAAAAATAAATTGAATGAGTTAGTTTTTCAGCTTTACCAAATACCAGAAGATCAACAAATATCGTTGAAAAATTCTTTCAAACTGGCAGCATAAATTTAACTATTTTCATCAAAGTTATTTTTATTAAAAATATTGAGTCAAGTTGGTCGATTAGTATTAATTTATTACTTATCCAATGCGAAAGATAAAGAGTGAAGGCAAATAATTATTTAATGATATACCAAGACAAGAGGTAAAAATGAAACAAGTTATTATAGATACACTTAGAGATATAAAAACTAGGATTGCGAAAGTGGAAACGGATGGCATTAAGCTCTCTGAAACAGATACACGACAAGGATTAATCAATCCTGTCTTTTCCGCATTAGGCTGGGATTTTAGCGATTTCACTCAAATCAAGGCCGAACTCCGCCATAAAGAATATAACGATCCAGTTGACTATGCATTTTTCTCTGTCAGTAAAAAAATACCGATTTTGCTATTAGAGGCCAAAACATTAGGGACTGATTTAAACAACTCAAAGATTGTGAAACAGTTATGTATGTATTTAGGCGAAATGGGTGTCCA
>CAZDEC010000167.1:0-4101 GCA_964504295.1 uncultured Thioalkalispiraceae bacterium | reverse complement strand
CCAGCAAATCACCAGTATAAAAGACTACTCTATCTTCAAGATCCATATATGTATTGTTACGCTTTGCCAACTCTACAGCGTCAACAGATAAATCTGCTGCATATACTTCGGCTCCGCTCTGATGGTATGCAAATGCCAGTGCAAGATTTCCAGATCCTGTACAGACATCAATAACTTTAGCACTACCATTTTTAGCTGTGCACTTATTTAATAGCTCTAATGCTCCATACCCCAGTAATTCCGTCTCTTTACGAGGAATAAGTGCTTCCGAACCAACTAGAAAGTCAATTCCCATGAACTGCTGTCTGTTGGTTAAATGGGTCAGTGGTATGCCCTTTAAGCGTCTTTCAACATTTTCCTTTAAATTATCTACTTCAATTTCTGTTAACTGCGGAAGCTCCAGCACATGTGCCTGCTCGACCGATACAGGATGCCCCGCAGCCAGAAGCCATAGAGATCTAAGTGTAGCTTCAGCAGATTCTTCCGGTTTGTCTTCAAGCATGACCATTTCACTTTCAAGTATAATCATCAGCTCAGTAAACAACGTTGATTGCTTTAATCTCGGCATATTTTATCCAGGCCCTTTTTTCTAATTTTTCCTGTCGCTGTTTTTGGTAGTTCATCTAATATGACGATCTCTTTCGGCACCATAAAATTTTCAAGCCGAGCAAGACATATTTTTCTAATTTCCCTGTCAGACAATGTTGAATCTTTTTCCAACGAAACATATGCCCGAATCGATTCTCCCAGCATATCATCTGGCACACCGATAACTGCCGCTTCACTAACACCTTCTATGCCATGCAATACATTTTCCACTTCAATCGGACTGACTTTCTCGCCGCGAGTTTTAATAATGTCATCACTCCGACCTCTAAAATAGAGAAACCCCTCTTCATCACAATGAAACCAGTCCTGAGTACAAAGTACCCGTTCACCTGGAAGCTCACCGTCCTTTAGGACATGCGCACTGAGTTCTGGTTGTTTCCAATAACCCAGCATAATATGAGGACCACGCACATATAAAATACCTGCCTCTCCTGGCTTTGCTGCTTGCCCTTCCTTTGTTAGCAAAAAAGTCTCTGTTCCTGGTATGGCTCTCCCAACCGAGCCTGGTTTTTCTTCCAGCAATTCCGGTTCCAGATAACAAACCCGTTTACACTCAGTCAACCCATACATCTTATAAATCAATGCATTTGGAAAAATTTCCTTCAGATCATCTATATAATCTGCTGGTAGTGCAGCAGCCGTATTAGTAATGCGTGTAATTGAAGGAAAGGACAGTGGCTTACGATGATGCGCAGAAAGTATCATTGAATAGATCGTTGGCACACCTGGAAAAACAGTTATCCCATGTTCCTCTATTCTTTTAAATACCACGGCAGGGTACGTAAAAGAGCGCTCCAAAATTAAGGTTGCACCAAGGTGTATTGACATTAGTAGCTGATACAGCCCGTAATCAAATGCAACTGGCAACACATTCAGGATTACATCTTCTTCATTTAAACGCAGATATTCAACCAAACTCCCCAGTGCAAATGTCATCGACAGGTGAGTATGCATCACACCTTTTGGATTTCCCGTACTTCCTGAGGTATATATTAGTGCAGAAAGATCACCTGGAGTAACATTGTTGTGTCCATTCAAAGGTTCTATTGTTTCAAGCAGTTCATAAAACAAGTCCACTTTTCTGCTAATTGATTTACTTAATTTATCCAGCGCCTCTTTTTCACCACTACAAACAAGGTGTCGTAAATGTTCTATTCCAGGTAATGTTGCTATTATCTGTTCTCCAAGGTGTGCATCTGATAATAATATTTCTGCCTCACAGTCATTAATAATATATTCAAGTTTATCTGGTTTGGTCTGTGGATTTATAACAAGAAACACCCCCCCAGCCAATGACACTGCATAGATAGAAACAATACACGGCCATGTGTTATCCATATATATTGCTACCCGATCTCCACGCTTTAGACCCCGTTTGAGCAATGCATTTGCCATGCACCGTACAGCATAAGATAATTCCTGATAAGTATATTCTACCCCCTCAATGACAACCGCCGTCTTATCCGGAATACGTTGTGACGAACGTAATAAACTCTCAGAAATATATCTTTGTGGTCGAATTGTCATTTTAAAATAAATCTATCAGGCTAGGAAAGCAGGCACAATAGAATATCAACCTTGTTTCTTTCCAATAAATACAACAATGTTATCGACTGAATCAAGATTCTCAGGAATCATTTCCTCGTCGTCTACACTCACACCAAACTCTTCCTCTAGAAAATAAATCACCTCAAGAATACCTGTTGAATCAATAATACCTTTATCCAGAAATGAATCACCATCAGACAATGCTGATGCATCATTAGTAAATAGATAGTTTTCTAAAATATAATTACGCACTTTATCTTTTGTTGACATTAAATTTCTCCATCATATTTATTATTTACCCCGCAAATAATTTTAGCATTTACCAAAGTTAGAATGAAAATTTCTTATGAAATGATAATGCCAGACTTGCGTTGTTAATATACCGATAAAAGACATATTATCCTTATAGCCAATTGCCCTACCACGCTCAATTTTCTTTACCAATCGTGAAACCTTATTTGGATCAAAATAACCATAATCACTTATTGTACCTTCACTAAGCAGTTCATGAGTATATTCTGGCGTGTCCTCCGCAAAAAAAGAAGGGATGTCTGGCGCTCTATATGGCTGTTTGTAGCGCTCAACAATAGTTCCAGGTAAATATTTTTTCATTGATCGTTTTAGCAAATATTTCTCATTTAATACTTTCATTTTGTATTTCGGATCAATTGAGTTGGCAAATTCAATGACTCGGTGATCTAAAAATGGAAAGCGCCCCTCAACAGAATTTGCCATCAGCATGCGATCACCCTGGGAGCACAATAAATAACCAGCCATAAGTGATTTGGATTCTATATATTGAGAACGATTAAAAGGGGCCCAGCTTGATATTTCCTCTGGAAATGTTTTCTGGATTGTTTCAAGAGCATCATCAGATAATTTACTTTTCAAATCTTCTGAGAAAAACTCCTTACACCTTGACGTTGTTGTCCAGCGTGGAATATGTGCAAAATGAGGAAGTTCGGGCCGATCTAATGACGCACCAAAAAAACTCTTCAAATATGCCGTACCCTGTTTTTTTGAAATGTCGAGATAGGGATAAAGTTTCTTTAAAATTCTAGGGCGCATTTCTGAATCTGGAAATTTTGCCCAAAACTGACGAATTTTTCCTTCCTTGAAAATATCATAGCCTCCAAGCACTTCATCTGCACCCTCACCAGTCAATACAACCTTGTAGCCTTCCTTTCTCACCAACTGCGATAATAGTTTCATCGGCACAGGTGCCGTTCTTAATATTGGTGCTTCTGTATGCCATATGGTATCAAACAGATTTTCTGCAATATCTTTATTCTGACACTGAACCCGGCTGTTTTCGGCATTCAAATGTGAAATCATTATTTCCTGGTGGCTACTCTCATCCAGTTCACTATCGTCAAACCCTATTGAAAATGTTCGTAACGGGACTCCACCATAATTGTGGATTAACGAAGTAATCACGGATGAATCAAGTCCTCCAGACAGATATGCACCTACAGGAACATCTGCTCGTAATCTTATTTTTGTTGCATCCAGTAGCAAATCATGCAATTCATTTGTTAACGATACTTCGCTTTGCCCATAGTAATGGCCTGGACCTGCAAAATTCCAATCCCAGTATGTTTTTTTTGCTATTTTCCCATGTTCAATGATCAACATCTGTCCTGGTGAAACTTCATAGATACCCTCAAACATAGTATTAGGGCTGACTGGCGACCAAAATGTCATCAGTTGATCTAAAGCTGCAGCATTCAACCCTGGAGCATTGCTCCGTGTCACAAGTATTGCCTTAACTTCAGATGCAAATATCATTCGGTGCGCATCATGCGTATAAAATAATGGGGTAATCCCTATCCGATCACGCACAAGAATTAATCGTTTTTTATTCTTGTCCCATATAGCTATCGCAAACTGTCCATTTAAATAATTTACAAAGTCAACCGCATACTGTTCATATAAATGAACAAT
>CAZDEC010000166.1:0-4157 GCA_964504295.1 uncultured Thioalkalispiraceae bacterium | reverse complement strand
TTGCAATGGCAATATCTTCCTTACGAGGACCAACTTCCAATAAGTTAAGCCCCTGCCTTCTGACCTCGACTTCAGCTCTGGCCGAGTCAGCCAGAGCTTTGGCATTGTCCACGTCTTCCTGTGGAACCAGTTTTTTGGTCTGTAATCCCCGCAAGCGTTTATAAGTTGCATCGGCTGATTTAGTACGCGCAATAGCCGCTTTCAATTCTGCACGCGCCTGATTAATTTCCTCTTTCCGGCTACCAGCTTCCAGTTTGGCAACCATTTGCTGCTGGGCTTCCAGTTGTGCCTCTGCCCCAGCAAGCTGGGCATCAAGCGCCACGGTATGAAGGCGGGCCAGTAATTGCCCTTTTTTTACGTAATCACCTTCCTGTACAAGAATTTCAGAAATATGTTCACTGCTATTAAATGCCAGCTGAGCTTCACGAATTTCAATGTTACCGTAAAGAGTAAGTTGTTCCGCATCATTATCCTGTTTCTGCTGCCACAAAAAATAACCGCCAATTCCTGTGATAACAATTAATGCGGGCAAAATAATCTTTAATTTGTTCATATAGAGTTACTCATAATGACACTTTCTTACTATACAATATATTGGGTATATTGCAGCTTAAATCAAATATAAATAATACTTTTTGCTAAACGGTTTAACACCGCCCAGCTTATAATAAAAAAGAAATATTAACCGCACCAAAATTTGTGTTGTCTTTCTGGCCTTTAAATTCTTTGGTTCTAATCATATTGCTTATGGAAAAACGTATTCTGCCGCTTTGAAAAACAAACCCATACTGGAAATCACCCACTAGCAGTTTTTTATCTACACTGTGGCTGTCTTTGAAAGTATTGCCATCCAGAAAAATATTTCTGGCAACCACCCGTCCCTCAATACCGGCAAACAGGTACCAGCTATTCTGCTGGCCAGGTCTAAAAAAGGATAAGCCTGGAAAACCCGGGCGAATATTGGGTGGAAACAAGTCGTTATTAAGGTGGGTTCCAAAACGAAACATGACACCACTTGCTGCATAAGTATAAACATTACCTAATGTAATATTAACATGCGGTGTCATACCGTAATCCACCATGCTGGATGGCTTTATATGTCGCCAGAATCGGGTATAGGACAAGCCTAAAGCTGGCTCATCTTTTAACTGGTTGTCCCAGCCATTGGGGCTGTCTATGCCAATTAAATCATGATATCCGGTTTGCACCTCTTCACCCAATGCACTGGGGCCGACAACACCAAGGGTAAATTCAATTAAATTAGCGGTATCAATATTATTTTGTCGGGATATTCTGGAGAGTACCGCTGCGGTAAAATACAAGTAGCCTGCATAGGGGCGGTCATCAACGACCAGCTCCTTCGCCCTGGTGTTATCCGGCGTAAAAATCTTTTGCCCCATACTGTAGTTAACACCGATGGTGACACCATCAGATTCGAATGCTGGAAATAAATTTGTGATGTCTTTAAGCCATGGCGAAGGTTCATCCATTACCACTCGCGACACCTCTGTTCCATGAGTGTAGTAACGATCACCCGATTGGGCAAAAAAATCATTTTCAAGTTGAATACTCCAGTATTCATCCTTTACTTGATTCACTAACCCATCTGAAGTACTTTCGGCCTGTGCAGTATTTGTATAAATAGCAAGAACCAGACTTAGCAGAAATACCCACTGCAGGTACCAACCAGACTGACTGAAATATAACTGGTGCAAAATCACCCCACCCTGGCTAGACAAGTGCTAACACACCCAAAGAAAAAACTATCTTATTTACAGTCCGCACAAACACCATAAATTGTTAAAGCATGGTCAGTCATACTAAAGCCATTCTTGTCAGCAATTAAATGTTGCCGTTCTTCGATGGTCTCGTCATAAAATTCCTCTACTTTGCCGCACTTAACACAAACAATATGATCGTGATGTTTGCCTTCGTTTAGCTCAAATACAGAATGGCCTCCTTCAAAATGATGCCGAGTAACCAGCCCTGCCGACTCAAATTGCGTTAACACCCGATAAATAGTGGCCAGGCCTACTTCTTCACCACCATCCAACATGGCCTTATAAACATCTTCAGCGCTCAAATGACGCACCGTGGTGGACTCCAGAAATTTGAGGATTTTTAAACGAGGTAATGTCGCTTTTAAGCCTGCTTTCTGTAAGCCATTGGTTTCATTAGTATCTTTCATAGAATATTCCGGCAGCTAGTGTTTATTTTGTAAATTTAGTATACTCCACAACCTGTTGTATTATATGCGAAGTTGATGTCCAAATGCGAACTATTCTCATTCTAATTTCTTTTATTGTTTCCCTTAACCTTACTGGCTGTAGTGCTTATAAAATTGACATCCAGCAGGGCAACACCATTGAAGAAGACAAACTCAACCAGCTCAAACCTGGCATGACGAAACAGCAAGTGCAGTTTTTAATGGGCACTGCGATGTTGATTGATCCTTTCCACCCACAACGCTGGGAATATGTTTACAGTTTTCGCAAAGGTGGTGAAAAGGCGATGCAACGTAAACGTATTACACTTACTTTTAAAGATGGGGTTTTAGCAAAGATTGATAAAAGCCAGTATAAAGAGAAAACACTTAATTAGGCCTTGCTTCTTTAGCAGCTAATTACCGCTGCTTCAAACCTGATTCTTTCAGCTTATTTATTCAGGCGTTCTTTTTTAGCCGCACGAGCCCGACGAGATTCTTTCGGATCAGCAATGAGTGGGCGATAAATTTCAACACGATCTTTTTCACGCAAGACATCGGTTAATTTTACTACCTTGCCAAAAATACCCACTTTATTCTTATCCAGATCAATTTCAGGAAATTGTTTTTTTATCTTCGACAAAGTAATAGCCTGTTCAACCGTGCAGGATTCCTCCACATCAATCGGGATAATCACCTGCCTATCCGGTTTTGCATATGCAACTTCTACAATCATTTTAATAACCTGAATATATTTATTGGTAAACTTTCTGAGCACGTTCAGAAAAAGAATCAACCAGTGTATTTGCAATTTGACTAAATACCGGCCCCATTGTCATACCAAGCAGTTTGCTTTTAAATTCAAACTCCAGTTCAAAACTAATTTTACAACCGTCATCACCTAACTGGGTAAACAACCATTCACCATGCAACTTTTTAAACGGGCCTTCAACCAGTTGCATCTCTATTTTTTTTCCGGGTGTTAATTTGTTTAAAGTAGTAAAGGACTTGTTTATACTCCCATACGCAATATTCAAACTGGCTTTAACTTCTGTGTCCGTTTGTTGCAGAATAATAGATTTATCACACCAGGGTAAAAAGTCTGCATACGATTCAATGTCATTCACTAACGCATACATCTGGCTGGCACTAAACGGTACCAGTGCATGTTTTAATACTTTTTTCATTAACAATACCTAATTAAACCCTGATTATATCAGCTCAACCAAATTAGCAAATACAAACAATACCGCTAACGGTGTAACGTAACGGGTCATAAAATACCAGATATTATACGCCAGTGATTCTTCTTTCATATCAAGCTCATCAGAGGTCGAACTTCTCGACATTATCCATACACTAAATATAGCAATTGCCAAACCACCTAACGGCAACATAATGTTAGCCGTTAAATAATCCAGCACATCAAAGAAAGTTTTATTTTTGAATACCCAAAAATCAACTGGATGAACGTTTTTCCATAGATTAAAGGACAATACCGTTAATATTCCAACCAGCCAGCAAGAAGCCCCCATAATGATAGCAGCCTTGAGGCGCTTCATATTTTTATTTTCAACCAACCAGGCAACGGCCGGTTCTATTAAAGAAATACTGGAAGACCATGCGGCAAAAACCAGTAACACAAAAAACAAAGTACCAAACAAAGTACCAAACGGCATACTACCAAAGGCTAGCGGCAGTGTTTCAAAAATCAGGCCGGGGCCTTTACCCGGATCCAGCTGGTTTGCAAACACAATTGGAAATATTGCCATGCCAGCCAGTAGCGCAACCACGGTATCTGCACCGGCAATCATAAAAGAGGTTTTGGCAATGGATGTATTATGCGGAAGGTACGAACCATAAATCATAATCGCTCCCATTCCCAGGCTCAACGTAAAAAATGCGTGCCCCATCGCGATAAGCACATATTCGAGTGTAAATATTTTTTCACCGT
>CAZDEC010000165.1:0-4167 GCA_964504295.1 uncultured Thioalkalispiraceae bacterium | reverse complement strand
AGCAACACTATAGCAACACATCATTTATAGCCTACCTAGTGTGGGCTATCTTTTTAATAATTGTTCTTTGCTGGGGGAAATAACTAGAATAAAAACTAGGAAGGTGCGTTACCAGAGACACCATTAAAGGTAACAACCGTATATCTTTATCATACTAGGTGGTGAAAGAAGATAAGGTGTTCCCCACCAGAGAGTGATTGCAGTTGTTCGTTGAAAACTTGGGTCAAGTTAAGTCAAGAAAAGTTATGTCAAAAAAAATAGAGTCATATACAAAAGAATTAGGAGATAAGGAACTTACTTTAAATTATTACTGGGTAGAGTCAGATACAAAAATAATGGCTGGGAAACTACTTACAATGATAGAATCAGCAATAACAGACAAAGAACAAAAAAAAGCTTTAAAAGATATTACAAAAAACCACATAAGAGAATTCCTTTTTAAAATGCAAGAAATGGCGTGGAAAGGAGATAAAGCTCATAGTATTACTTTTATAGAAGAATAAATTATTAAATATTGACCCAAGTCTCCACCGAATAACACCCCCCTACAAAGCCCATAAAGGCACTGTAACGAGGATTAAATAGTGGACAAGTATAATGTATTATCGGGGGGATAAATTGAACGGTGCTAAGCGTTGCTGATGAAACACTCAGCCAGTCAAACCCTCTCGGCGAGCTTGAAGAGGCGGTAGAACCAACTACCATTTCCCCGATAGTATATTAAAACGTAGTTGTTGTTTACAGGGTGCATAACGGTGGTATCTACTGAGCTAGAGAGTTAGATACATGAGGATACTCAACACGTCTATCTATGGATTGTCATAGAGCTACCTGTAATTTAATGGATACATTGCAACTACGTTTTAATATATTAACCAAACTAACACACCACTGCTTGAAAAGGCTAGACTATTTTGATAGTATAAATTTATTCAAGTTAAATTAAACTTGTTTGTCTTTCTGGAGTAATTCCCAGTTATGAGAAAGCACTTTACCGTTTGGATGAAGTGCTTTCTCTTTTGGGTTGTATTTTATTCTTAGATGTGGTAGTCTATATGTATGGCTACTTATTTAATACAAAATAAAGAACTAGAATATTCTGTTGAGGAGGCGGGCGTTTATTTTGTATTAAGTAGCCAAAATTCCGCCCTCTCAACAAAGTATTCTAAACAAGAACACGCTTAATTGCGTGTATTTTTGTGCGTAACAATAGTCTGTGGGAAGTTTAAAGAGTGAAACGCAGACATTAAACCATAGTTTCCTCGCTGGGCGTCCTGCTCTAAATGGTCAGAACTCAAAGTTAAAAAATAGATAATTTTGGTTCTTATATTTCTCTCTTTATTACTCATATAACAATGGGGATAAAGGGGGAGTACTATAAGAATCTTAAGTTAAAAAATAGATATGGAATTACTTAATATAGAAGTAAATAAAGATATAGGCAATAAGGTTAATAGATTAGTGGGTAATAAAAGAAAGAAGAAAAAGCCAAGAGAGAAGAAGCTCGCTAATCAAACGAACATTAAAGGAATGTTTGAGAAGTGTAAAAAGTGCGATAACTTAATGGAAAGACGAGAACATAAAGAAATTACAGAAAAACAGTTAAGTAAATATTATTACTTCTCTGAATGGGATTATTGTCATCCATATAAAGGCGGTTGTGGGAATGTTCAACTTTATGAGAAGTTTAAGATAGTAAATAGAAAAGGTCGTGCTTTAGAAGAATATCAGCAAACACTAACCCACTTTAATAATATATAATTTATCGGAAGGGGGAGTGAACATTATTAAGTAATAAAAAGAGAATTATGAAAAAACCAAAATACAACAAAGAAACACAAAGACATGAGATAGACGGAGTAGATTTTAATGGACATTTTAACGAATGGAAATTTGAATATATACCAAAAACATATTTAAAGGAAAGTGAGTTAAGTGGTGAGCAGTACAGAAAAGGGGGGAGTGTAAAAATCTATTTAAACGATGATTGTGTGTTAAACGAGTTTTGCCGTACTTCGGATATGGCAGTTACTTTAGTAGCTAAACATATGCACGAGTTAAAATGTCATTTTGAATTACTTGGAGTTAATCTTGAAAATTGGAAAGAGGAAGTAGTAGGCAAAAAAGTTTATCATGCAGGTGTACCAAGTATTGTAGAAAGTTATTGCGGTGATGGAGAAATAATACTAAGAACAGAAGACGGGAAACCTTATGAGATTTACGGGTCTAAAAAAGAAGAATTTAAAGAAGACCCTAAAAATTACGAAGATGAGTGGTACGATAAAGACAGAGTACACATAACAGATATAAGAATTTACTGGAGGAGAAAAATTTAATCAATATGAAAAAAATAACACAAAAAATTGAAATACGCTGTCCAAATAGTATGGGTATGGGTAAAAATAGAGGATTTGAAATACAGAGAATATTATTAGTCCCGCATGGAGGTAATCATAATGACACTATTGTAACAGTAGAGAAAAAACTACCATGAACAACCTACAAATAGATATAAGTAGATATAAAGTAGAAAAATCTACAATAGTAAACGAACGCCAAGAAATTATTAAGCAATTTCTAGACTCTTTAAACACAGAAAGGGAAGGCACTAAATGGAAACCTTTATCGGCTAGGGCAGTTGCGATTAAGGTCGGACACATCAAAACTGGCGATCTGTATGCTTTTAAAAAACAATGTGAACAAGCTAAATGTGGATTCGGAGCTTGCTTCTTTTATTCATTAAGGGTTAAGTAGATAAATATATGGAGAAAAAAATAATACAAAAAATAGAAGTAAATATTGAAATCTTATTAAAGAAACAATCCGATATAACTAATTTGATTGAAGCAAATTATGATTTTATAGATTCTGAAGTAATAAATGCTATATCAGAATTTGGGAACATAGCTTATGAGCTTGGTAGGAAAGATGCTAAAAACCACAATAATGAAAACAACTAAAAAAGAATTTGAAGAATATAAAAAATGGTGTCTATACTACATGGACAAATTCAAGCTAGATGACTGGGATATTTATTTTGAACTAGGAAACACAGAAGAATCAATCGCACATACAAATATAAAAGTCTACGGCAGAAGTGTTACTTTTGGATTAAGTGATGATATTGGAGAACTAGGACGGCAAACAACTTTTAAAGAATCAGCACGCCATGAAGTATGTCATGTTTTAATATCAGAGCTAGACGCACTTATAGCAACTCATGTATCAGAAGATGAACAAACGCTGGCAAATGAGAAATTAACAGTGAAATTAGCTAGGCTTTTAAAGGTGGTTTGAGTTTATCCCCAACTTTCTTAAATATACACTTGCAAAGGTTTACATACAATGCTAGTATATATATAGAGTTAAGGAAAAGAGAACCTTAACAGACACCTGACCTACTCGCCAGCTCGTACTTACAAAGAGAACATTCATTTAAATATTAGATAACCCTCTTTAAAGTAAGCACATATAGTATCGGTAGTGTTGGGAGGCGAGGTTATCGCCTAGTGGGTTTGTTATCCATAACAAGCTCACTATATGGTAACTTCGTTTGATTTGAACCTTTAAAAATGGTATAATGTGAATACATTTTAATAGCCTTGTCACTAAAGATGGAGTATTCACTGACAAGGCGGATACTCCTTTTTTAGTCTAAAAATTATGAAGAAACACGAAATGCACGGGATGTACTATACAAAGATTTACCATACGTGGGAGATAATGAAGCGAAGATGTTATCGCAAAAATTATGTTGATTATCACAGATACGGAGGACGTGGGATTGAAGTTTGTGATGAATGGAAAAATAGTTTTCTAGCTTTCTACAAAGATATGGGAGAAAGACCTAAAGGAAAGACACTAGATAGAATAAATAACGATAAAGGATATTCACAAGAAAACTGCAAGTGGTCTACTCCGAGAGAACAAGCAAACAATCGCAGAAATAACAGATTTTTAACCCATAAAGGAAAAACACTAACAGTAGCACAATGGGCTAGAAAATTGGGAGTAAAAGATGGGATATTAAGATATAGGTTACGTAAAAATTGGGCGATAGAAGAAGTATTAAAAAAATAATAAATAACCATGAACACAAACACACCACACAAACAAAGAGAGTCAGCTTACCATCGCTCAAAGAGAATAGAAAAGTATTGGACAATC
>CAZDEC010000164.1:2333-4256 GCA_964504295.1 uncultured Thioalkalispiraceae bacterium | reverse complement strand
CACTGCCCCTTCCTCAACTGAGGCTACAGTAGTAGAGATTACATCATCATTGTCTGGCGGTATTACTAAGCCTGCCAAAGGTGCTTTTAAGCAAGTGGTTGTTTTAGCCGGATCAGCCGCAACGGTAGATATTGATTTGGTTGCAGCTTACATTGCTTTATATGGTTCTCCTGAATTGGCGACAAGTATTTTCGCAAGAGTCTACTTGATAAATGAGAATACCGGTCAACGTTTAAATATTGGTCAGGCTAACGCCATTGTTTCCGGAACATAGCATCTTGTTTCAATTTTACATATATTTGCATTGCAACGAAAGGTAGTAGCTCTGCTGGGAAGCAACTGCGAGCGTTCATTGTGAAGGAGTCGAAATCTGTTTTCAGGGTGTAATATTCCTTGATGGGTTTTGTTCAAAACCGGAGTTATCAGCATTACTCCGGTTTTTTAATGCCCCGTACTCTGCTCTAAAAAGACAATAATAGATATTTTGATTCCTCTCCCTAAGCCAGAAAATCCCTGCTCGGGACGAGCAGTTTTTGTATCTTGGAAGCGATAGGGTACTATATTGGTTTATCTTACGTCCTATTGCAGAACCAAACCCGTTCTAACTCATTGATAATCAAATGCTGAATGTCATACACTCAAGTCCCCTTTTTGCAAGTCCGCTCAAACTGCCTCATTTATTATGAGTTACTCGATCCTATGCCAGGCTCCGCAAAAAGTACCATTACGAAAAAAAGTTATTCCGGTGATATGTCACAGGGAGCAGCTAAGAGAATCCAAAAAGCTATTGATATTTTTTTACAGAAAACCCCTGAAAAATGGATTTACAACCCTGTAACCGCCAAACATCAAAGTTTTAGGTTAAACTTTGTAACCCTCACCGTTTCAGATTCTTACAACATTGACATCAACGAAGGATATCGAAATTTGCTTAAGCCGTTCCTTCGGAAAATTCGAAAAAATACCAACCTATCTTACATTTGGAAAGCGGAATTCCAAAACCGTGGACAGCTACACTATCATGTCACATCAAATCAGTTTATTCATTGGCAAGACATCCGCACCACGTGGAACAATTTACAGCGGAAGCATAGATATTTGGATTCTTACGCAATCAAACACGGACATTTTGACGCTAACTCAACTGATGTTCACGCCGTTTATAAGATTAAAGACATTGCGTCTTATCTTTCCAAGTATATGAAAAAACCAGTTTTTGAACCAAAGAAAGGATCGAACTCCGGCAAACCGAAATTAGCCAAAGGGAAAGTCTGGGATTGCTCTAAAGACTTGAAAAAGCAAAGATTCTCTTTTACTCCTTCCAATCAACAGTTTGCTTTTTTGGAAGAACTCAAACAGAAAAAACAGTGCAAATTTGTTGAACTGGAACATTGCATGATAATCAAGCTAAAGGATCCGCTATCTGTACTAAGTACCCTAAATAGGGTAGATTATCAGCAATGGTTATCTTAATCTAATTTATAAGAAATCTAAAACGGGAGTCCTAAACCGGAGTCATGCAGAAAAATAAAAGATAACCAGCAGAAGTCAAAACGAAGAAAAAAAAAGGGTAAACCGGAGTCATTAGGAGGATTTTAAGAAGTAGTTTAAGCGTAAAACCGGAAAAAAAGATATGAAATTATTTGAAATAGTTTGCAAAGTTTACGATACGTCATTCGAGGTAAAAGAGGCCGAAGAAGGAAAGATTTTTTGTAGTAGGTGTTTGAAAGAGATAGTCGATACACCAATTGAAATTAGCCCTAAGTATATAAGAGATTTTAGATGGAAGGTTAAAATATTTAGATACCACTACCGCTGTATCGAGGAAAATAAACTTTTATTGAAAATGAATTATTTAGGTTTTGTAGTGGCATACCGATTATACCAGATTAGGAGGAAGTTAGTATTTATTGATACCGTGAA
>CAZDEC010000164.1:0-2233 GCA_964504295.1 uncultured Thioalkalispiraceae bacterium | reverse complement strand
AAATGTAATTATTGTTTAATCTATGTAAAAAAGTAAAATCATGAAAAAGTTTTTTAACATTATTGGATTAGGAGTTGTAGCAGTTCAGAAAATAGAAAGAAGTAAAAGTCACTTAGAAAAGTATGAAGTATTTAAGGAAGTTGTTGAAAATGAATTATTTGAGAAAGAAACCGAAAAAGGAGAAACTAAATTTATTGATATTGATGAAGACCGAGAAAGTAAATTAATGAAAATGACAAAGGAGAAATTAGTTAAAAAAGTGATAGAATTGATAAAAGAGAAAAACGAACTTTATCGTAAAAACTTAGGATTATTGCATCATAAGATGCAGAAGTAAAGAATGAGCAATTCAAGTATTCAGAATAAAATTGCTGCTGGCTTGCGCCGCACAGCAGTATAGTTTATTAGGTGTGGCTGAGTGCTTTTTCTTAACTCAAAGCCAACTCTGCGCTCAGCCACGATAGTTCATCACCCCCATACGCTCGCTGCTCCTATTCCGTCAGCCTTTGGCTTCCTCCTTTGGTCGCAGGCTCGCACCCCCTACTGAACCAGTCATCTATGGGGCATATTCAAACGCTCACTAAATATTTTGGAAAATCATTTGAACTTCACAGCCCGTTTAAACATTTGGTTAATGCCCAATAGATGCTGTTCAGCAGGGGGTTGGGGTTGAATCTTTTAGGCTAACGCTTTGATGTGTTGCTTACAGAGCCTCGCGGCGCCTTTAAATTGTTTACTCGTTTTATCCTCCTTCTCACCCACGCTGAGGTCAGCCGCCACCAGCCTGAAAATTAAAGCATTGCGCATTTTAAAAAGTGCTGGCTTTTCCACAAAGCAAATCGGCACTCTTTAAAACGCACACTAAAACCTATTTTAAAGCGATCTAAGCAACTTTAAAATAATATGGACACCAACCCCCGAAAAAATCCACTTAGAAAAGCCTACCTTTGTAAGAATAGGGAATTTGACCGTTGTTGTTCTGGTGTTATAAAAATTTTATAGTTATGGTTAAAGAAACGTTTAATAGGAATAAGCCGGGATTTTCAATTCCACCGCCACCATCTGACGGGATGATCGGTTTTGGTGCTACTGTAACCGCCGGAGTTTTGAACGAAGTAAAAGTTACTTTTTCCGGTCAACCTTCATCAGATTATTACGCAGCAATTTATTTAACTACTCAATTTGGGCAGGGGATAATGTCGCCAAAGCGTAGCCATTTCAGACTGTTACAATCAACGCAAGTTCCGGTTACTCCCTTTGTAATCGATGCCAAAGTAGCTTATCAATCAAGGTTCGGAGTGCCGGAAGAAGGCGCAAAAATATTCTGCAAAGTGTTTTTAATAGATTCCACCACCGGAGCTAAATATAATGCTGGGGAATTATCAGCAACGGTATTGGAAGTTTAAAATAAAGTAAATGGCAACTATCAAATTCGGCGTAATAGTTTCAGATGTTCGTGGATTAATCGGAGGAACAATCTTTGCAAGAGGCGCAAATGGTCCATACATTCGATCATTTTCAAATCCTGTCAATAAGAATACTGAACTACAGCAAATCAAGCGTAATAATCTTGCGGTTTATGCTGCAAAGTGGCGAGGCTTAACCGATGAAAATCGGAGTCAATGGACACAGGCAGCCGCCCAATCAAAATACAGGAACAGGGTAGGAGATACGAGCCAGTACACAGGCTTTCAATTATTCATGCGAACCAATTTGATATTGGAAACCGCAGCCCTCGACACATAATTTATTTTTAACCTAAAATCATTAACATGAACTTTTTAAATTTTTGCGCTTTAATCAAAACTTCTGCTTTAGTTTCTGCGGTAAGCGGTAAAGTTGGAGGAAATGTCTTCGCTAGAAACTCGTCAGGGCCGTACGTCCGGTCATGGGCAAAGCCTGTCAATCCTAATACTGCTAAACAACAGGCAGTTAGAGCTTCCTTTGCAACTTTAATCAGTTCATGGAAGAATCTAACCAAAGCGCAGCAGCAACTTTGGGCAGATATGCCACCGCAATATCCTTATGTCAACCGGCTGGGTAAAACTTCCACTTATACTGGTCAGCAACTTTACAATCATTTGAATATGAATCTGTTAGTTGTTGGTCAATCTGCTTTGAGTGCGCCGCTTGTACCGCAGACCTTTACTTCAACGGGGATTAATGCTTTTGACTCTGTTCTAACGGCAGGTGTTTTAACTCAATCAGATTTGACTCTGGACACTGCCCCTTC
>CAZDEC010000163.1:0-4271 GCA_964504295.1 uncultured Thioalkalispiraceae bacterium | reverse complement strand
AAGTCAGTTTTAAATATAATAGTAACGGCCAACGTACCGGTGTCTTCGATCACTTCGGTACCCAAGTACTTTGGTATACCTATTATATAAACGGTAAAATAGAAACCATCCGTGATGCCACACCGACAACCCCCCGCACCGTAAAATACATTTATACCGGCGACAAACTTACACAAGTAATCGATGTTCGAGGTAATACCTGGAAATATGAATACAGTGGCAAACGCTTAACTAAAGCCATCGACCCCGATGGCCGACCAACTAACATCGCCTACCATGCCAATGGTGCGACAAAGTCAGTTACCTTAGCCGATGGTACCGGCATGTTTTATGGTTACAATTACGATAAAAGTAAACGTGAATACTATTTATCAATTACCGAAAGCAGTGGTCGCGTAACGGAGCTTTGGTACGACCGAGTCGGGGACTTAATCCGCAAAGACATTAATGGTACAACAACCCAAAAAATAGTCCGTGATACCAAAAAAGAAACCGAAACCAATGAGCTCGGCCAGATCACCATACGTGAATACGACGTCTTTGATAACCTCACCCAAACAACCTATGCCGATGGCAATAAAGTTAGCCAAACCTACGATACAAAATACTCCAATGTATTAACACGCATCAATGAAAACCGCGTCACCACAAAATACAACTACAACGCAACCGGCAACTTGATTAAAAGAACCGAAGCATTGGGTTTTCCTGAACAACGTATCACCGAATACACCCCAAACAGTTATGGTGAAGTCGAACGGATGAAGCGCGTGGCCGATGCAGTGACGGTGGAAGCTTTAACCGTTACCGTGTTTGATAACCAAGGTAATAAAACATCTATTACCGATCCAGAAGGTAATAGTATCAATATTACAAAATACGACCTTATGGGGCGGCCACTGGAATGGTTGGATGGCCGTAACAAATTATGGAAAGCCGAGTTTGATGAGAAGGGACAAATTACTAAAATAACGAATCCGCTGAATTTTAGTCATACAGTTGAGTATGATTTGGCCGATAATTTAATTAAGTATTTTAATGAATATAATAAACTTACTGAATATAAATACAACATAAGTAGTCGTGTGTTTGAAGTAATTGATACCTACTTAAATAAAAAACAAGCAACGTATAACGCTAACGGAACCATTCGCCAAATACTCGATGAAGAAAATAAGGCCACAAACATTGAATTCGATACGCTTGGTCGTTTTTATCAATACATTGATGGCAATAGTAATACTATTACCACGACCTACGGTGATGCAGCGTTAGGTGCAGGGCTATTCCAAAAAAGTAAAGTTATTTATCCCACGTATTATACGCAATATAAATATGACACACAGGGGCGCATCACCCATACCATTAATAACTACGATGCAAAAACACAAACGTCGATTGTTGAATATGATGGAGTGGGTAATGTCATTAAA
The DNA here is from genome assembly GCA_964504295.1 of uncultured Thioalkalispiraceae bacterium. Classification (GTDB taxonomy): domain Bacteria; phylum Pseudomonadota; class Gammaproteobacteria; order UBA6429; family Thiohalophilaceae; genus SZUA-37. The sequence goes on along the minus strand of CAZDEC010000163.1, from coordinate 2,838 downwards.
CGAACTGCGCCCGATAGAAAAACGACAATCTATGAATACGATAAACTGAATCGACTCAAGCGCAAAGCTAATCCACAGTTACAAAATAGTTTTTATACTTATGATAGTCGTGACAATGTATTAACAGTCGTCAATGAAAATAGCATTATCCTTCGCGTTTATACTTATGACCGTAATAACCGTGTTAAAACGGCTAAGTGGCCAAATGGTGCAATCTTTAGTTATACCTATAATGCTACTGGTCAAGGTGAAACCTATACGGATAACAAAAATCAGTTTACCTTAAATATTTATGATGATACCGGTCGCCGTACCCGAAAAGAGCTTTATCAAACATCCGCACAAGCAACGTTAGTAAAAGCGATTGATTACAGCTATAACAATACCAATCGCTTAACCGGTTATAACGACGGCATTACTTCAAGTGTTTATGAGTATGATGATTTACAACGGCGTTTAACCGAAACTATTAATTACCCTGGCTTCAGTAGTGCGCAAAGTTATACTTATTATAAAAATAACAAGCTAAAAAGCTACACGGGCCCAGACTTAATTAAGTATCAATACAGCTACGATACTAACAATCAATTTGCCGGCATGACAGTCCCGGGCGAAGGGGCCATTACGGTTAATCAACAACAATGGTTTAATCCATTAAAGATTGCGTTACCCGGTGGCAGCACACAAAACTTTAGCTACGATGGGTTAATGCGCAACAAAACCATCAACAGCGAAGACGTTGCCGCCAATTCGATTCAATCATTCGCGTATACCTATTACGATAATGACAATATCAAAACCCGCACCACTCAAGCGGGTCTGTACGCGGGTCTGTACAGCTATTTATATGATGACCTTGAACAACTCACTGAAGTGACCAAACCCGACACCACACAAGAAACCTTCAGTTATGATTTTACCGGTAACCGAATAACCTCTAATAGCACAACCGGAAACTGGCAATACAACCCCACTAATCAATTAGAAAACGATACGGTCTCCAGTTATCTTTATGAAGAAAATGGTAGTTTAAAAACCAAAACCACCGGTAGCAACGTACAGCGTTTTATTTACAACATCGACGGACGGTTAAGCGAAGTGCAGAACACGGCCGGCTCCCCCATTGCGACTTACTATTACGACCCGTTTGGAAAAAGATTATGGAAAGAGGTAAGTGGCGTACGCACATACTTTATGCCACGAAAAGAAGGCATAGCGGCAGAACTAAGCAGTACGGGGAATGTCATTCAAACTTATGGCTATGAACCGAATACGACATGGGGAACGAAACCCCTTATCACCAAAACCAGTACGGGTACGTTTTATTATCATTTAGATCATCTCGGCACACCGCAAGTGTTAACGAATAAAGCCGGAGCGAAAGTATGGCAAGCCAATTACTCGGCGTTTGGTGAGGCATCCATTTCTAATCAACGGGTTGTTAATAACTTACGGTTCGCGGGGCAGTACTATGATGCGGAGACGGGGTTACACTATAATTATTTTAGAGATTATGATCCTTCTACTGGACGGTATATGCAGTCTGATCCGATTGGAATAAATGCAGGACTTAATACTTATGGGTATGTTGGGGGGAATCCGCTTTATTGGGTTGATCCTTATGGTCTAGCCGTTTGGGGTATTTCGTTTGGTGGTGGTGGTGGTATTAATGGTATGTCTGGCGGATATTCAATCACAATAGCATTAGATAGCAATGGATCAGCAACAATTCTTTATACTCCTGAGGCTGGAGCGGGGACTCCTGGCATAGGAGGCTTTCTTCGAGGAATAGGAGGTTCTGGTACTGTAGATGATTTATATGGTGCTGGGGTATCTGTTTCAGGTAATTTTTCTGGAATTAGTGGATCAGCCACATTACCGCTTTCTCAAAACACAAAGACTGATTGCAATGAAAATCTTGTCTCTACAATAGATGGAGGAAATCCTATATATGAATTAGGTATAGGTACACCTGGTCCTCCAGGAATATCAGTTACGGCAGGGGAAGGTATAGAATTAGGTAGAAGTGAGCTTTTGGGGAATATTGGACGCTGGATTGGTCGTAATGCATATAACATTACACACTGGTAGTTCTGTTACTCCAATGTTAAATAAAATTAATGCAGCTGAATACGTGGAGATATAAATATCATGGAAATATTTTTGCTGATAATACCGTTTTTATTGATTGTGGGTGGTTTAATCACATTTGTTGGTGGCCAAATAAAATTTGGAGAGGAAGCGGGCATTAATTCACTATTAACTTTTCAATGCGGAGGTATTTTTGGCTGGACGAGTATTACTACACCTTTAGTCCGACAATCGATATATAAGGATTCAATAGTTATAGCATATGGATACAAGAGACATAAGTTACTATTTGAAGATATTAACTCGGTGACCAAACCGTGGCATCTCTTTTCACACGCAATTAGATACAATCATAAAGATATATCAGTTCCTAAAAAAATAATTATTCATACTAAAAGGGCAGATGAAGTTTTGGAAGTACTAAGGTTGCATAATATTAAAGTTAAAAAAAAAACCAAAAAAACCAAAAAAACCGGGACAGATTTATTTAAATAAGAAACACAACTATAAAAAGGTGACAGATTTATTTAATTAAATATAGTTATTTGAAAAATATTATGGAAAATAAGTGCGTTAATATAATGAGATTTTATACTCAACTATTTATAGTTGTTTGGGCATTACTGTGCGCCCAAATTTCCTACGCAGAAGTTGAACTCCCCTTAGGAAACTACCATCAAACCACCGACGACATCACCGTAAAAGTAAAAGGTGGTTTTGTAAAAGCCAGCCGTACCTATTATAAAG
>CAZDEC010000162.1:0-4378 GCA_964504295.1 uncultured Thioalkalispiraceae bacterium | reverse complement strand
CAGGGGACTCTTAATCCCTTGGTCGAGAGTTCGAGTCTCTCACGACCCACCATTTTTTTATTATTACTTTACAGTTTATTGTCTGGCGTTTTTTTTGCTCAGGTTTTAAAACTGGCCATCATTTGTGTTAGCTCTGCTGCTAGTCGTTCTAAATCTTGACTGGATGCTGCGGTATGTTCGGCACCTTCGGCGGCTTGCACCGACAGGGTGCTGATAGATGAAATGTTATTATTAATTTCTTCGGCCACAGAAGATTGTTCATCTGCTGCACTGGCAATTTGAGTATTCATTTCAACAATTTGTGATACGGCTGCGGTAATGGCACTGAGTGCTGCGTCTGCACCTTGTGCTTTTTCCACCGTGCTTTGGGTTTTTTCTTCGCTTTGTTTCATGGCGGTTACCGCTGATTTAGCGCCTGCCTGTAAGCTTTCAATCATGTTTTGAATTTCCTGGGTGGACTCCTGAGTACGGCTGGCGAGGGTACGGACTTCATCTGCAACAACTGCAAAGCCGCGACCTTGTTCACCGGCACGTGCGGCTTCGATAGCGGCATTCAGTGCGAGTAAGTTGGTTTGTTCGGCAATTCCTTTTATTACATCGAGTACGCTACCAATTTTATCGGCATCGTCTTCTACTTTATGGATAACCTCGGCGGTATTATGAACTTCGTCGGCCAGGTCATTAATGGCAGAAATTACCTGATTAACGACGGTTTGTCCGTTGGATGATTCGGTGTCGGCCTGTTGTGCGGCGTTGGATGCTTCTGATGCGTGACGTGCAACTTCCTGAACGGTAGACGCCATTTCATTAATGGCGGTTGCAACTTGTTCTATTTTTGATTCCTGCTGGTTAACATTGAGTTTAGTATCAACGCTTATTTCTGACAGTTGTTGTGCTGATGTTGCCAGTTGTTGTCCGGATTTACTCGCTTCACTGATAAGTGACTGAATTTTTCCGACAAACTGATTAAATGCTCGGGCAAGTTGTGCGCCTTCATCGTTGCCTGTTTCATCTAATCGACTGGTTAGGTCACCTTCACCGCTGGCGATATTATCGAGTGAGTTAATAATTCCACGGAGTGTTTTTTTAATGAGTTTGGTAATTAAAAAAGCGACAGCAATGGTTAGACCAATAATAATAAAGGCAAAGACAAATGAATTGAAAATAGCATTTGTGCTTGCTTCAAGCATATCCCTTTGTATTTGAGCAACATCTTTTTCTTCTTTTAATACAAGTTTTTGTACCGCAATGCGAACCTGACGCCAGTGCGGGTGTTCGGTTGATTTTAGTAAATTTTTTGCATTCTCAACATTACCTTTTTTCATTAACTTTAATATTTCTAGTTTAGCAGTTCGAGTTTGCCGCCAATGTTTTTTTATTTTGCTTAATAATTGTTGTAGTTCGGTGTTATTTGTTGCGAGTAATTCCGCTTTCTCAAGAGCAAGATCAAAACGTTTGATTGCTTTGGGGACCACGGTATAAGGTTTGGTGATTTTGGGACGAAGCACGAGGTTTCTGAGTGCGACGCCAGATAATAAACCGTCTGCAAACATGGTTTGGTAAGCATGTTGACGTGTGTAATTTTGTTGAAAAAACTGTTCGAATTTAGCACTAATGGATTGTGTTGCACTAAGTGATATCCACATCCCGACAAGATAAAAGGCAATGACAGTACCAAAAGCGATACCGAGTTTTGTGGTAATGGTTAATTTTTTCAAGATGTTTATGCTCCCAATAGACTACCGCCAATATTGCACGGCTGTGTTTAAAATATATCGGCAAGATATTGAAAATCTGAAGTGTTTATTACGTTTTTTACAGGGAAAATAAGAGCTGTTATTCGGGGCTATTTGTCGCAAATAGAATTTGATTTATACTAGCTATATCGAGGTGCTCGCGCATTGTTCGGGCGAGTCGGTTAATTTCAGATTCGCGGATCTGGTGGTAATCGGGGGTGTCGGGGTTACTCAGGCCAGCCCATTTTAGCAAGCTGTTGCAGGCTTCTCTGTTTTCAAACAAACCATGCAAGTAGGTGCCGAGGATTAAGCCATCGTCAGAAATAGCACCATCAGTTGTTTCGTTTAGTGGGTGCTGAGTAAATGTAACGGCTGGGTAATTGAGTGCCTCGCCGTTGCTGGTGCCCATATGAATTTCGTAGCCGGTCACTTTTGCGTTGTCGATTGCGAGTGTTCCCTCGACCTGGGTGAGTTTTTTGTTGGCTTCTAAATGCGTTTCAAAATTCAGCAAGCCTAAGCCTTTTGCTGAGCCGGCTTTTCCCTCTAAACCTAAGCGGTCGTGGATGTGTTGGCCGAGCATCTGGAAGCCACCACAAATACCAATCAGTTTGCCGTTATAGCGTAAGTGTTTAGAAATGGCTTGTTGCCAGCCTTGCTCAATAAGCCAGTTTAGATCGTGGCGAACACTTTTACTGCCGGGTAGAATAATTAAATCGGCGGTGGGGATGTTACTGGTCGAGTTAAGAGCCGCAGCATCAATAAATTCAAAATCAACATTGGGATGCAGGCGCAATGGATCGAAATCGGTATGGTTACTAATGCGTGGTAGCACCGGCACAATAACTTTTAATTTGCGCTCGCTAAGCACTTGCCGGTTGTTCAGGCTATCTTCAGCTTCTAAATGAAAGTTTTTTATATATGGTAGGGTGCCAAGAACGGGAACCTTGGTTTTTTCTTCCAGCCAGTCAATGCCGGGTTGCAGTAAGCTGATATCGCCGCGAAAGCGGTTAATAATAAAGCCCTTAACGCGGGCTTTTTCGGTTGGGCTGAGTAGTTCAAGGGTTCCGACGAGGTGGGCGAACACACCGCCGCGATCAATGTCGGCAACGATAACCACCGGGCAGTCTATTTTTTCTGCAAAGCCCATGTTGGCAATATCTCGATCGCGTAAATTAATTTCTGCCGGGCTGCCGGCACCTTCTACAATAATGGCATCGTGTTTGTTGGCGAGTCGCTGGTAAGATTCGATGACCGAGTGCATTGCAACGGGTTTGTATTGATGAAAGGCTTTGGCGTCCATGTCGGTTAAGGCCTTGCCTTGAATAATTACCTGAGCGGCGGTATCGGTGTTGGGTTTGATTAAAACAGGATTCATATCGGTATGGGGTTCGAGCCCGGCCGCCTGTGCCTGTACGGCCTGGGCGCGACCAATTTCACCGCCGTCGATGGTTACGGCGCTATTCAGTGCCATATTTTGCGGTTTAAACGGGGCAATATTTTTACCTTGCTGCATCAACAAGCGGCATAAACCACTTACCACTGTACTTTTGCCGGAGTCTGAAGTGGTGCCTTGTATCATGAGGGTGGGGTGCTTAGAAATTTTCTTAGTCATTATTTATTAGCTTGAGTGCGACTTCAGGTAAACTAGTTGCCATGATAACCGAATTACAAGTTTTAGTGGCAGTCCTGTTAGATACTTTATTAGGTGAGCCGAAACGCTGGCATCCTTTAGCGGGTTTTGGCTGGCTTGTTGTTCGTATCGAATTATTTTTTTATGAGAATAAGCAAACAAGTGTTTACCAGCAAAAGCTAAGAGGTTTTTTAGCCTGGTGCTTAAGTGTTTTACCTATTGTTTTTCTTGTTTATGTTCTAACCCGATTGGAAAGCAATATAAGCATTATTTTCGAAGTGCTATGTCTTTATTTTGCCCTGGGTAGCCGCAGCCTGGCGCAACATGCTACGGCGGTGGCGAATGCACTCACTCAAAATAATATCGAGCAGGCACGTTTTCAGATTCAAATGATGGTGAGTCGCGATACTGAACAAATGCAAGATAGCGATATTAGTCGTGCGACGATAGAATCTGTTTTAGAAAATGGTAATGATGCTATTTTTGGTGCGATTTTCTGGTTTTTAATTTTGGGTGCGCCAGGGGTTATTTTATATCGGTTGGCTAATACACTGGATGCTATGTGGGGTTATAAAAATAATCGTTATCATGCCTTTGGCTGGTTTGCCGCGCGTATAGACGACCTTCTAAACTGGTTGCCTGCCCGGTTGGCTGCCACAACCTACGCCATTATTGGTAATACCCGCAGCGCTTTTGTTTGCTGGAGAACACAGTCTAAGCTGTGGAAGGGAATAAATCCTGGCGTGGTGATGTCAAGTGGTGCGGGGGCTTTGGGTTTAACCTTAGGGGGTATTGCAAGGTATCATGGCAGGAAGGAACTGAGGCCACTACTGGGTGAGGGTAAAAAACCTAATGCTATCAGTATAAAAAAGAGCATTCAACTTGTTCAAAAAAGTTTATGGTTATGGCTTGTTATTATTTTTATCGAAGGGGTTTTAACGCTGGTATTACTTAAATAATATCACTGCTGTCCCGTTAACTTATGAATAAGATGTTTTTATGATGCCTCTTT
>CAZDEC010000161.1:0-4462 GCA_964504295.1 uncultured Thioalkalispiraceae bacterium | reverse complement strand
CTTTATTCGCGATACGCTCATCATTTTTTGTTTTAAAACGTGCGACATTTTTTATTCCAATCCATGCTTTAGGCGGATTAATACAAAAGCGAATATATTCCTCGATGTTTTCACGCTTTAAGTGAAGCACAGAACTCTGTTCAATACGCCATGACCATTGAAGAATACGTTCAATTTCACGTCGATAACTATTAAAGGTTGCTGAACTTCCGTTGTAACTATATAAAAACTTCAAAGCGTATTCGAAGTCCGTATCGGTACCTGGGATACTATGCTCAATAAAGCGTTTGGTTGAAAAGTACTTTTGTTTAAAGGGATTGTCGATAAAATTTAAATTATCAATAATAGGTGCAGGTGGACTTCGTTTTGAATTCATTAGCATTCGACATCACGACTAAAAACTTGAATCCAGTATAGCCTTATAAATCGCTAAATACAAGATATCCGATATTTAACGGTATCGGACATAAACAGGAATCAAGTTTGTTTTGAAATAAACGAAAGCAACCTTTTTTTCGATATAGGTCCATCGCCTTCTATAAAATATTCAATGTCATCCCCAACGTGCATACAATCTTTTGAAACATGTTCCAGGTTCTTTACACCTAAATTTGCATAAGCACGAAGGAGATATGATTCTTCGAGGTAATGGTTATTTTTTATCTTCCCACAATTTTCAATTGAATTACTAAATAATTCTATCGCATCACTATATTTGCGTAGTTCCAATGAATAGACACCAGCAAAGAACATATCTTGAGGCTCACATAATCCTAAAGATATAACTTCCAATCTATCTGAAAGTGCATTTTCTATGTTAGTTATATAAGCATTCATGTGTGATCGCTGTCTTAATATTTTTATTTTTTCTTGAGGGTGCTCAAGCAGCAAACGTTCACAAACTTTAAATGCAGAAACTGAATCGCCTTTTCGAACTAACTCATATGCATTATCAAGTTCATCTTTAACCATTTAATATCTCCAATAAATCAGTGAAGGTTTTAAAATTAAATTTTATTACCGCCACACAACTGAGGCAAACAGCCTCGAATACATTTAGAGATAGAGCCACCATAAACATTACATTGGTCAGGATCATCCATTGCCTCTTCGCACTGCTTTGCACAAGCCCTCCTTTCTCCCCTGCAAAATTCTTTCTCATCATCTGTTAACCCATCATCTCCGGCCCAATCATCAGGTAGAAGTAAATAAATACCTATTCCAATACCTAGCCCAATAACTGCTCCAACGACTGTTCCAACAGGACCAGCAAAAGACCCAATACCTGCACCCATTGCAATAGTATTCCGTCCGGTAGGATCAACATACTTATTTGGATTCAGTAATACATATCCATACGTATTTAAACCACCAGCAAGCCCAACTGGATCAGATTGAACATAACGACCAATAGATGGATCATAATCCCTATAGTAATTATAGTGCAAACCAGATTCACTATCGTAGTATTGCCCGGGGAACCGGAGATTAACAGTAATTATTTGTCCATCAGTATCAGGATCTTCGTTAGCAGCCTGTTCACCAAAAGCGTCACTATTCCAACGCCAAACAATAGTTTGATCTTGTCGCGATGCTAAGCGAGGCGTACCTAAGTGATCAGTATGTATGTAGATAATTGTTCCATCAGGCTCAATTTGAGCTACAAGTTGAATAGAGTCATTACTATTAAGGTAAACATACTCTTTAATACGACGACCTAAAGAATCATATTCTCCTAACAATCTCCCACCTGAATCATATGCATATCTTCTGTCATCGATTTGAGTACCAGAAACTTGTTTTCTAACTCTTTGTCCAAGATAATTATATGTATAGACTGCTTGAATATTCGATTGTTGATTATTAATCTGAGAAACACGATTCATTGCATTATATTGAAACTGTCTTACTCCATCAGCTAATCTATTACCTACTGCATCACGCTGGATAGGAACATTATTGATCTGACTTAGTCGATTAGTATTTGGTTCGTAAGTGTAAGTAAAAGAATTGCCGCTAGTTGATTCTTGCTTTGATTGTCTATTACCGACTGAATCATATCCATAAGTTAGTCCTAGGCTAAGTATTGCGTTAGTATCTTTAATTAATCGACCCAAACGATCATACTCAAAATCATTTGATGATTGAATACCATTCTGGGACAAAATTTGCTGTGTAATATTTCCTTGATTGTCCAGTTGGTTCTGAAAACGATTGTTTGTGCTACCGAATTGTTTTGAAATAAGACGACCCGCAGTATCATAATTATATTCAGTCAGTAGAGCATTGCCATGTTGATAATTAGAAATATTGGTTCCGCGCCAATTAATATTAGTTACAATATCTTGTGTTGAAGCATTTTCAGTTAATTGAATACCAGATAAACGACCAGATAAATCATAATTGTAAATTAATTGAGAACCACTGGGGTATGTGATATTAGTTAATACATTTACCTCATTGTAGCTATAAATAATATTTAATGAAGTACCTGCCACCGATGCATTTACTTGAGTTAATAACCCATATTCATCATAAACCTGTTGAGTATTCCCTGAACCATCAATGACAGACGTTAAGTGCCCCACTCCATATAATCCTTGATCATATGTTAGTTGTACGTCAAGACTAACTCCATCATGATCAATTTGAGTAACTCTATTTCTAGCATCGTAACTATATATAACTTGTTGATTGCTAGCGCTGACCTGACTATCAATATTACCTGCGGGATTAATCTGATAGGTTGTTGTTCCTGTATCAGGACTAGTCATCTGTAATAATTCACCCCATACAGTATTTGTATATTGCGTAACTGCATTGTTAGGATCTGTTACTTTACTTAATTGACCAATGTCGTCATATTCAAAAGTTGTTATGCCTCCTAAACTGTTTCGAAATTGCGACAAAAATCCTTCACTGTTATATTGATAATTCGATACAGAGGTAGTATTTGTTCCAAATTGACCATACAATGTTTTTTGCGTTAATTCATTTAATTGATTGTATTGAAGTAAACGAACCTGCAGTGATGAGGATGATAAAAACTCACTTAAGGGATTATTACTAATTGCATCATGTCGTACTGAACGTGTGCTAATTAGTGTTTTATCTGATTGGTAATAACGTCGTGTGATTTCTGTATTCGCTACAGTATAGTTATACGTTAAAGTTACATAATCACCGGACGGATACGTAACTTGTGTGGGTTGCTTTTGAGCATTATAAACAAAGCTTGTGACTCGGCCCAACTGGTCTGTAGATTGTTCTAACAAACCTTGTGAATTATATCTTCGCTGTAAGACCCTACCATTCTTTCTGATTTGAACCAGGCGGTTTTTACTATCATAACTTAGTTCAGATACAACTCCATTTATATTTGTAGTAGTTAGTGGTTGACCAACAGAGTTATAAGTGTAACGTATTGATTGATTCTCAGGATAATTTATCCTTGTTTTAAGTCCTTGAGCATTATATTCAATACTTGTTATATCTTGAGAACCAATTTGAGAGCCATCAATACTTTGAATTTCGCCCAAAATAAGATTGCCCTTACTATCAGATGTATTTGGATGATATGTATATGTCGTCACACGTTGTTTTCCACGTCCAACATCAACGAGTGTTTTTGTTAACACACGTAAATTCGTATCATATGTATAGCGAGTTTCCCTTAAACCATATTCACTCTTCACTGCTACACGATCTGTATTATTCCAGTATGTAAAATTAATTTCTTTAGCATTAGGTGTTCCTGCTAATTCAATTATCTTACTCGGACTTCCAGCAATATTGTATTCATATTGAGTGATATTTCCACGCTTATCTGTCCTTGATGCTATTTTCCCTCGATTATCATATACTGTAGCAACGGATGTATTATCTGTATTATTTACAACACTTAACAAATGATAGGTTGCAGTATCAGCAATATAAGTTTTCCTTTCAATAGTCGTATTACTACCAACCTGTTTAGTATCTTTGATTACACGAATAGCAGGAACGCCATTATAGGTTGTTGATGAATAAGTATAATCATGGCGCTTACCATCACTTTCCATATAGCTCGCTACGCGCATTCTTGTTGATGAACCAATCGTGCGATTGGCCCAAGTAACAGATAGGACAGGGTCAATGCCATTATCATTAATGCTATTTAAAAAATGTTTTTTATAACCAATGTTATCAATGAGCTGATAACTATAATCTTTTGTGTTGCTATCAGGATCGAGAACTTGTGCTAAACGACCAAATTCATCATAGGTATAAGTCCATATTCTTGCCCCTTGATCAGTTACCTGTGACACAAAACCTTGCTCGTTATACGCGAAGTTAAGGGTAAAACCATAGCTATCATATTGCTGTGTTAAACGGTTTTGTTGATCGTAAACATAGTAAATACTTGTGCCGTCTTTATCGGAATAAGATTGTATAAGTTTGCCGTTCGCATCATAGATACTAT
>CAZDEC010000160.1:0-4584 GCA_964504295.1 uncultured Thioalkalispiraceae bacterium | reverse complement strand
AAGTCAGTTTTAAATATAATAGTAACGGCCAACGTACCGGTGTCTTCGATCACTTTGGTACTCAAGTACTTTGGTATACCTATTATATAAACGGTAAAATAGAAACCATTCGCGATGCCACCCCCACCACACCCCGCACCGTAAAATACATTTATACCGGTGACAACCTTACGCAAGTAATCGATGTTCGAGGTAACACCTGGAAATATGAATACAGTGGCAAACGCTTAACAAAAGCCATCGACCCCGATGGTCGTCCAACCAATATTGCCTACCATGCCAATGGTGCAACAAAGTCAGTTACTTTAGCCGATGGTACCGGCCCTGTTTATGGTTATAACTATGATAAAAGTAAAAGAGAATATTATTTGTCTATTACTCTGAGTAGTGGACGGGTAACAGAGTTATGGTACAACCGGAATGGTGAGCTTATACGTAAAGATATAAATGGTATAACCACCGAAACAATTGTTTATGATACAAAAAAAGATACCACCACCAATGAACTAGGCCAGGTCACAGTTCGCGAATATGATGATTTTGATAATTTAATTAAAACAACTTACCCGGATGGGAGTAGTAAAAGCGCAACTTACGGCTCAAAATATTCAAATCGATTAACAAAAACAAATGAAAATGGTGTGATAACCAAGTATGAATATAATGCATTGGGAAATTTAATTCGTGCCACAGAGGCTGTAAGTTTTCCTGAACAGAGGATAACAGAATATCAACCAAATTTATTTGGTGAGATTGAGAAAGTTAAAAGAATTGGGGATTCAGTTACAGTTTCCACCCTTACTCTTATTTCATATGATAAGCAAGGGAATATGATTTTAAGTACAGATCCTGAAGGCAATATAACTAGTATTTTTAAGCATGATTTGATGGGGAATCCAATTGAATGGTTGGATGGACGAAATAAATTATGGAAAGCTGAGTTCGATAGTACTGGGAATATTGTAAAAACTACGAATCCACTAGGTATTAGTAAAAAATTTGAATACGATGGTAATAGAAATTTTATAAAATATTTTGATCAAAGTGGGAAATTAACACAACGGATATACAATAAAAGCAACCGTTTATACAAAATTATTGATTCATATTTAAATACAAAGTTAACCACATACAATACTAAAGGACAAATTGAAAAAATTTCAGATCAGGAAAATAAAGTTAAATTAGTCCGATATGATGATTCAGGTAGATTGCTAAAAAAGATTGATGGTAATAATAATGCACTTACATATTCATACGGTAACTCGTCACAATTGGCTTTGTTTTCTCAGCGTAGCAAGATTGTTTTCCCCACTTACAGTAAGGATTATTATTATGATAATCGTGGGCGTGTTGTAAAAACGGTAAAAAACTATGACAATAAAAATACTTATCAAATTTCTAAGTATGATGCTGTGGGTAATATTATTGAGTCTATTGCAACGGATGGTAAAGTAACGAAGTATTTGTATGATAAATTAAATCGTGTCACAAGGATAACAAACCCCCAACTAAAAAACATATTTTTTAGTTATGATAACCGTAATAACAAACTTGCAGTTGTAAATGAAAACTCCAACACAATTCGTAGGTATACATATAATAAAAACAACAAGGTTAAAACTATTGCCTGGCCTAGCGGTGAAGTTATCAGTTATACATACAATGCTAATAGCCAACTGCAGTCAAACATTGATTCTAAGGCTTCATATTTTTTTCGTACGTATGATGATGCTGGTAGATTTATAAGGAAAGAAATATATCAGTCACCGACAAAGGTTAATTTAATCAAGACTATCAATTTTAATTTTAATAACTCAGATAGTATTACTGGATATAATGATGGTATCACATCATCCGTATATGAATATGATGATAAACAGCGTCGTATAACCGAAATTATAAATTACCCTGATTTTAGTAAAAGACAAAATTATACATATTATAAAAACAATAGACTTCGTTCATACAAAGGGCCTGATAATATTGAATATGTATATAGCTATGATTCAAATAATCAATTTTCTGGAATGAGTATACCTGCGGAAGGACAAATTACCGTTAATCAATATAAATGGTATGGCCCTTTAAAAATTAGTCTTCCAGGTGGGGGCACTAAGATAAACAGCTATGATGGACTTATGCGTAAAAAGTCAATTATTAGTGAAGATTCAGCGGCTAATTTAATACAAAATTTGACGTTTTCTTTTTATTTAAATGATACAGTTAAATCTAAAAGCAATTCTACTGGTCTATATGATTATTTGTATGATTCACAAGATCGCTTAACTACGGTTACTTCGCAAGGGAATAGTATAGAAACATTTAGCTATGACTTTTCAGGAAATCGACTAACTAGTATTAATACTATAGATAACTGGTCATATAATACAACAAACCAATTATTGACGGATACGGTTTCAATTTATTCGTACAATAGTAATGGTAGTCTTAAGGATAAGACTACAGGTTCTGCTGTCCAACGTTATAAATATAATATTGAGAATCGTTTAACTGAAGTTCTAAATACGGCTAATTTAAATATTGTTAACTACTATTATGACCCTTTTGGTCGCAGGTTATGGAAAGATGTTGGTGGCCGAAAAACGTACTTCATGCCTAGAAAGGAAGGAATAGCTGCTGAATTTAATAATAGCGGAAATATCTTGCAAACCTATGGGTATGAGCCGAGTACTCAATGGGGTACAAGACCTCTTATCACAAAAACAAGTACAGGTACTTTCTATTATCATTTAGATCATATTGGTACACCACAGATAGTAACTGATAAGTCCGGTAAAAAGGTATGGCAAGCAAATTATTCTTCCTTTGGATATGCAAATATTGTATTGCAAAAAATTACTAATAATCTACGTTTCCCTGGACAGTACTTTGATGCCGAAACTGGTTATCACCAGAATTATTTCAGAGACTATGATCCAGAAACAGGTAGATATATACAAAGTGATCCTATTGGTATTGTTGGAGGAATTAATACTTATAATTATGCTGGAGGGAATCCACTGTATTGGGTTGATCCACTTGGCTTGGCATTAACTTTGCCCAATGATCCTAGTGGTCTTCCTCCTGAGTGGAGTCGTGATGATGGACATAAGAATCCAAATGGTGAAAAGTGGAATCATCCTGATGGAAGTGATGTTGAGTGGCATCCGGGAACAGATGGAGCAAAGGGTTGGAAAGGGAAAGATCATTGGCACGCTAATGGTGAAGATGAACACTACCCACCTGGTACAACCGTTGATTTTTTACCCGATCCTTTAAATTGTCCTAAGGATAAAGATCCTGAGGAAGAACCAAAACCAGAGGATGAACCTGAAGCTGAGCCAGATACTGATAGCATGGAATATTGGGAGGAGGTTACAGGGTTAACAGGTATAGCTTTAATTATCTATTTAATAATTTCAGAAGGGTCTCGTCTTTTCCCTCCTAGAAATCTAATACCAATTCCATGAAAAAAATGATTAGGTAAAATTATATGCATATACAAAAAATAGAAAAACCAGTGCAATTCTTTGAGGATTTGGGTGGGATTCATGATGCGAATATTCAAAAAATCACCTGGGATAAATTGAAGCAAGAATTAAGTTTAACTCTAGATGATTTGAATAGCTGCTTTGTAGGGTTGCCTGAATATGATGGATTAGCATCTGCAGAAATTATTTTTGGCGAAGTAGTATTGCTTGAGGTCAATTTAGAAATATCTGATGATGTAAATCGTATTTATGATTTAACAATAGTATCAATGGATAAAGCGTATGAAGCAACTATTAAATGTTCACCTGCGGGTTTTTTAAAGTGTACATGCAGAACGATTTCTAAAAAAATACTGAAGTAGTTAAATATACAGGGGATTTGTAAAAAATATTATGACTCAAAGATGCACTAATCTAATGAATTCTTATGCTAAACTATTTTTAGCGGTGCTGGCATTATTATACGCCCAAATTGCCTATGCCGAAGTCGAACTCCCCTTAGGTAACTACCATCAAACCACCGACGATATCACCGTAAAAGTAAAAGGTGGTTTTGTAAAAGCCAGCCGTACCTATTATAAAGATACCTGGCTCTACAACCGTGCCTGGAATAATCTTGAAATAGAAATTGACAGCATAGATGGCAGTGTAAAATCCATAACCCGTAATAATAACGGTTACGACCGACCATCAAGCAGCAGTAGCCTCTATGAATACGATAAAACCAAATGGATACGTAAAACTGCCAGCGGTTTCCGTTGGGAAGATCGCAAAGGCAACTGGATAGAGTACAACGCCAAAGGCGTTATCCAAAAATACGGTGATCGCAATAATGTTGAAGTCAGTTTTAAATATAATAGTAACGGCCAACGTACCGGTGTCTTCGATCACTTTGGTACTCAAGTACTTTGGTATACCTATTATATAAACGGTAAAATAGAAACCATTCGCGATGACACCCCCACGACACCCCGCACCGTAAAATACATTTATACCGGTGACAACCTTACACAGGTAATTGATGTTCGCGGCAACACCTGGAAATATGAATACAGTGGCAAACGCTTAACTAAAGCCATCGACCCCGATG
>CAZDEC010000159.1:0-4602 GCA_964504295.1 uncultured Thioalkalispiraceae bacterium | reverse complement strand
TTGCCGCGCTATCGCTCGCAATGACCAGGCTTTCTATATTCAAAGCAGGGGCTTACAGTTAACGGGACAGCAGTGTATTGAACTGATTCTGAGTTCAGTGGACTAATTCCAAAGTTCTGGGTTCGATGTTCTGGGTTCGATGTTCTGGGTTCGATGTTCTGGGTTCGATGTTTGGACTTCAAAAAAAAATTAATGAATTAGGATGAACTAATGGTACGTAAACTTTTCTTTGCTTTATCGCTTAGCGCGATACTTCTGGTTATTCTGCTGGCTCAAATTTTTGAATATGCATGGTGGCTATTTGTTATTATTGGCCCGTTTATTGGTCTGGGTTTATACGATGTGTTACAAACCCGTCGTACCATTCCACGTATATTTCCTGTTATTGGTCGGCTGCGATATTTTTTTGAATCTATCCGCCCAGAAATTCAGCAATATTTTGTTGAGTCGGATATTAATGGCGTACCCGTTAGTCGAGAATTTCGTTCTTTGGTTTATCAGCGCGCGAAAAGTGTCCGTGATACCATTCCGTTTGGTACTTTATTTGATGTTTATCGTCAGGGTTATGAATGGACTAACCAGTCACTTTCGCCCAAACCCATGCCAATAGAAATGCCCAGGTTGTCCTTTGGTGGAAAGGACTGTACACAGCCTTATGTTGCGTCTTATTTAAATATTTCGGCGATGAGTTATGGCGCGCTCAGTAAAAATGCCATCCATGCTTTAAATGCCGGCGCTAAACTGGGTGGGTTTTATCATAATACGGGCGAGGGCGGCATGAGCCCCTATCATCTTGCCGGTGGTGCAGACCTTGTCTGGCAAATTGGTACAGGCTATTTTGGCTGTCGTACAGAAGATGGCAAGTTTGATTCAGCATTGTTTAAAGAAAAAGCCAATTTACATCAGGTTAAAATGATTGAAATAAAATTATCTCAGGGAGCCAAGCCTGGTCATGGGGGAATTTTACCGGCATCAAAATTAACTGAAGAAATTGCAACGATTCGCCATGTACCAATGGGGCATGACGTTGTTTCACCTCCGGCACACTCAGCTTTTTCTGATCCGGTGGGTTTATTACATTTTATTCAAAAGCTGCGTGAGCTATCTGGCGGCAAGCCGGTTGGTTTTAAATTATGTATTGGTTATAAAGGTGAGTTTTTATCCATTTGCAAAGCCATGATTGAAACAAAAATACTGCCGGATTTTATTACCATTGATGGTGGAGAAGGGGGTACCGGTGCTGCGCCGGTTGAGTTATCTAACTCGGTTGGAACGCCATTGCGGGATGGCTTATCGTTTGTTCATAATGCTCTAATCGGTATTGGTGTGAGAGAACAAATTCGGTTGATTGGCTCGGGCAAAATTTTTTCCGCTTTTCATTTATTACGCGTTTTAGCTTTGGGTGCTGATACGGTAAATTCTGCACGAGGTATGATGTTTGCGTTAGGTTGCATTCAGTCGCGTCAATGTAATACCAATACCTGTCCAACCGGTATCGCAACACAGGATCCGACCCGTTATAAACATCTTAATATTAAAGTAAAGGCACAACGAGTCGCGAATTATCATAAAGCAAGCATGCATAGTTTAATGGAAATGGTAACAAGCATGGGTTTAAGTGAACCCTCTCAGGTTAACGCCTGTCATATCCAACGGCGTATCAATAACGCAACTGTTCAGACCTATAACGAAATATATCACTGGATAAAAAAAGGCAGCTTGTTGCAGGACGATGCCATTCCAGAAGGTTGGGTTCATGACTGGGCGTTAGCCCGTGCCGATAGCTGGGAAACCTGTTGTAGTAATAATATTCACAGTGAGTGCGATGAGTGTAATTAGTTAAATTAACAAAGATAATTATTTTAATTTAAAACAGAGAAGAGAGAATATTGTAGCTCGGGGGGGGGGAATCGAGGCAACGCCATAACTGGTTGATTTTAAATGATTAAATTGTTATCGCGTATTTCAGTTGCCCCCAATGTTGCCCCCGTCAACCTAAATAAAAACCTGTCAAATAGTATCCAGTTAGCGATTACAATACTTTCAAAAATTAGTGCGTGTTCTCAATAGCGCTCAGTTTTCTTTGAGCTTCTGTTACTAACCCAGCCAACAAATCATAGTCCCTTTCTTCTATATTAAGTCCATGACTTACTAAGAAATCAGATAATTGCATTTTATCATCGGGGTTATTAGCGTTGCCCACAAAAATAGCCTGAAATGTACTTAATGGAATTGGTATATATTGTTCGTTACGGCCAATTTCAATTAATAAGCATTTTGCAGCATTTGGGATAGCTTCTATTTGCCATAATTCATTTTTTGCTAATGATGTGCACATTTTCGATTACCTATTCCAAGTGTTAAACATATACAACCCTTTGCTAATTCCATGCCATGTTTTAAATTATCTAATCCTAGAAGCCCCGTAAAAGATAAAATACTTAGGGCTAATTTTGAAGATGTCCCTTTTTTATTCCCACGACGTGAAGCGTACAGTGACTCAAACAAAGGTGAAACGGCATCGACTATACCTATTCCATATTTCGCTTCGTCCATGAGGGTTTGATCAGGATGGTTCTTCATTTCTCGCATCCACAAGTACCATAATTGCAATGCAACAAGGCCTACTACAATCTCATCCTTATCAACAGCCCTGACAAAAGCCCCAGATACCCATAAAAAATTTGATTTTATTGTAGCGTTTAATTTGTCTTGCTTAGTATTCACATTATCATTACGAAACGTATAATAATTATTCCATAACTCTCCAAGTGAAGCTTTTAACCTGTTATTTTCCATGTAACAGTCAATTAATTTTTTACGTGAATAGAATGCACGCGGTATTGATTTCAGAAAAGCACTGATTCGACTAGTACCCGATCCCATATATAATTGCTCTTGTATATGCAAATACATCAGACGTTCTTGAATTTTAAACCTGAAAGAACACCAAACCCATAATATCGCATCACGAACATATAGAGGCGCATCCAATAAAACATTTTTATCTTCATTATTTGCCAGAAAACAATAGGCAAGGTAGACAAGTGCCGACACTGGAAGCAGTATGGTAATTATAGTTATAGTTAGTATTGTCATAAGTATTTAGGATTAAATATTAAGAACTCTGCAATAAAACCCCATATGGAAAAGGCCATCGCTGCTCCAAATAAACTCACTCCCATAGAGTATCTATCCCATTTAAGTAGAAGACTAGTAGGGTTACCCTTAAGTCTAATCGTAGGATTTGTTAAATGATCCTTGCAAAAGCGACCATACCTGTAAATTTCAGCCGAAAAATACATAAAGAGCCCAAAAAAAGAGAATACAAGTAGAATACCATATGCGTAGTCTATATAGATTAGATCATTTTTAGGTACATTCCACAACTTGCGAACTAAAAAGAAAAGTGTCAGTAGCCCAGAAAAATATAATGCGACAAATAAATCCATTCTATCAGGTGAGCGTGACTTTACTCGTTCTATAGTTCTATCTCGTTTTATTGAAGTTCCCTCTATACGATGAGATTGTAGTTCCTTCGAGAGGTTTACTAATACAGAGTGTCCAAAATTGGACGCAAACTTGTGAGCAAGAAGCATAACGATAGTAAAAATTAATGTCGCAATGAGCTCAATCATTAAATTCTCAATCAATACAGATATTAGAAGAGTTTGATTTTCGTATCAGGTGATTTAGAACGTTCTGATACACTACAGTTAACCAGACCATACTATTCGCGTTTTCTTTGTTGATGTTAACAGTCATAATATATCTGGCCTTCTAGCGGTAGATTTTGGTTCTACCGAAGTTTAGAGAATTTTTATACTTTATCGTCAAGTATGATCGCAAACGTATAACGATAAAAATCTCTTATATTCCTTGATACTTGACAAATTACACCAGCAGTATGGCATTATCAAGAAAAAAATCACTCTACTGTGTATCGCTATACGGCATATTAGCTCAAAATGAGTTTTTCCTGTTAAATGTACTTCTACACGCTAAATTCTTCATATACACCCCCTACGTGCTTTTGTAATCCCCCCGAAAAATAACAGACTTGGATTCAACCGGTCACTGCAACATACCTAAATTATTTAGCTAACTAAAGGTATGTAAATTATGACACACCCAAACCCCATGACGGATATTAAAAAAGTTACCCTATGGAATTTATGGCGCTCAGGAACTCCTATGTCAGAAATTGCTTCGAATATAAATAAACCACCCGCCACTGTCTTTTCGTACCTAGAATATCATGGAGGAATTCAGCCACGGCAAAGATATAGGTCACTTTACGTATTATCATTGTCTGAAAGAGAAGACATATCACGGGGTTTATCTGCTGGTAGAAGTATTCGCTCAATTGCGCATTTTCTTAAATTAGTCGTGAAATCAATAAAAATGGAGGAGTATTAAAATATCGAGCCGTCGATGCAGATAAAGCTGCATGGAAAAAATCAAAAAGACCTAAATCATCAAAATTAGCAAAAAATACGAAACTTAAACACGTTGTTGAGCGTAAACTGTTACAAGATTGGTCACCATGAAGTGGACCCCAAAAATGACACAGTAGCATAAGTGGTAAACCTGAGGTAATTT
>CAZDEC010000158.1:0-4658 GCA_964504295.1 uncultured Thioalkalispiraceae bacterium | reverse complement strand
GGGGGATGTTTTTCCAATATTTATAATAGACGCCGAGGTACAATATAAACGTTGAACTGATTTTGCTTTGTCACCAGCATAGTCAAGATATTGCTTATTCACAGTAGGTTTTGCTTCAAATACTGCATATACTGCTTCCCTCGGTATATATTGTACTTTTCCGTGACCAAATAGTATTGGTGTATATTGAGGATCATATATAACTACATCTATAGCGTCAGATGTTTTACCATTACTACTAACTACAAAGGCCTTTGCCACACCATATCTAGCAGGAAGGTAATTCCTAAAAAGATCAATCCAAATCTGTTCACAATTTTCTCCAAGAGTAACATCATGTGTTGATTGGGATATTTCCTTTTTTATAGAATGTTGAAATTCTTTTTCAATATCATGAAATATCTGTTTTAAATATTCTTTTCCATTATTTTCTGAAGATTGTTTTGCTCGATTAACCATTGGCAACCTCTCTAAATGGTGGAGTTGGTTTAATTGTTTGTGCCACTTGAAATGCAGAATTGTAAGTAATTCCTTTATCTGGAAAAGCATTTAAGACTATAGCAGGCAATAAGCGTTGAGTTATATCAGAATATGTAAATCCATAATCACGATCTTGATTTTCACCTGTTATTTGAGCAAGTTTCCTAATATCATTATCCATCAAGCCAATGCCATCTAAAGAGTCAAATAGTAATTGAAATCGTTCATCTTCATTTGGTCGATTAAATGAAAATATTTCACATGCCCTTCGCTGTATTGCAGGATCAAGTGCTAAAAGTCGGTTAGTGCACATGATTATTGCAGCCGGAACACCAGATTCAGCAAGTCGATCTATACCTCGGATAAATGCATTTACACCTGCGCGATCTTCATGATGCATTTGAGAATTTTCTCGACTTTGCACTAAAGCATCAGCTTCATCAATTAATAATATAATTCCTCCAACCGCATTTTTTTCTCGTTTTAATTTATACGCTTCATCATATACTTGATCAAAAGCAACAGAAATAAGTTGAGTCATTTCACCGACTCGTCCGCTTCCTCTGGTCGATAAGCTCATTGGGAATAAAGTTATTGGTACATCAAACCGACGAGCAACTGCATCACCAACCGTCTCACCTAGTTCAGTTTTACCAGTTCCAACATCACCTGCCAAAATTATAAGTGGGGGTCTACGCATTACACGGTTTATAAGTACATCAGCCATTGGATGGTATTTATTCTGCCATTCGACAAGACTAGTAGGATTAATAAGTAAACCTAACAACTTCTCCAGTCTATTTTTAGGCACATCAATACCTACAAGTTTGTTGTACTTTACTTTTGATTCAATATCAGGAAAGTCTAGCCTTCGATCAAAAAGTTCATCAATTGTTAGAGTTGTCATAATTTAATTCCCACAAGTAAAACGATTCATATAACGACCACCTTGTCCATATACAAGATCTTGCCTCCAAGTACCAACTGGTTCTTTTCCGTTAGAACGATTAATTGGAAGAGTATTCTCAAAGGCATCCTGTGCGGTTTGATCAAGCTCAAAAAATTTGGAATTTAAAACTAGGTAAGAATAAAAGTGTGTACCACTAACATCTGTACCAGGCTTAATTCCACCAGGAATGGAGCTACCGCCTTCAAATTCACCTTCATTAGCAACATATTTAAGTGCAAGTACCCATTCATAACTTGTATCACCCATCCAGTTACTCTCTTCCTTACGAAAACCATAAGTTACTGATTTTAAATAACCAGCTTTAAGATATAAAGTTGCCTCTTCTTGAAATTGACTAATACGTAACTCAGTTAATTTTGTTGGATAAAAAGAAGTTAACCTTGATAAATCAGTAGCGATCCTAGCTGATATGTGACGAGCATTAGCTAATGAAAATGTAGTTGACTCAGTGACTGTTGATGTAAAAGAAACCATGATAATTATACCTTAAATGTGTTCCCAAGAATTTCTTGCCAATAATTAACAGCTTCATGTTTAGTGGGAGCGTAATGTGCGGCTTCAATTGCATCACCAGCTATTAGAGCTGCATCGACAAGACAATTTAGATTCGCACGATCATAATCTAATGCGACGTTATTCATTTGATTTACCGGATCGAATACCTTCACAATATCATCCAATTTTGGAACTGAATCAGGTTTATAGTAATCACTGAAGATAATTGGTTCATCGAGTAAACCAGAAGCAATTTCATCAAAAAACTGCTTTAACGCAAGTGGGTAATCATCAATTGTCAAGCGATTATGGTCAAACAAATGAGCAACGATTAACTCAACCAAAAATGACTTGCAACGAAAGTTTGAATTTTCAAGCTTCTTTCGTTTTGCCCAAAACTTTATTAATCTAATCAATTGCGCGTAGTGTCGATCTGTTTTAGTTTTACGAGCGCGTATAAATTCCAAGTGCATTGGAATACTCGTCATAAGTAATGAGCCATCGTGTTGTGAAACAAGATTACCACGCCATTGTGGATCACCGTCATACAGTATTGGCACAATATCTATATCAAGACCAGTACCACTAAAAGAAACACACACAGAGTACCGTTGTGGTTTAATTTGTCCATGGCTCATTTGTGGATATAGTTCACGTAATTTTTCAGCTAACCATTCAGCTATATCGTCTACATTAGGTACATCATCAACACTGACATAAATTGCCATATCTATATCACTCGTCGACTTAAGAGCAGTTCCTTTAGCTAAACTCCCCGAAAGCATTATCTTCCTCAAGACAAAATCTGGGTGTTCTGCTATATGTGATTTCAACTTTTCTCGTAGATTTTGAGCTTGTTTTCGTAAAACGGTAGCGTTTTCTTGCTTTAAATTAATTCTCTCGTCAGCAAATCGGGCGATATCTGTATGATTTACATGCAGCTTTGTCATTTTCAATTATACCTACTTTGTTTTAGCACTCTACCAATGAGAGTGCTAATAATTCCATTATACACATGATTATATTTTATACAACTATTTTTTATGACCTGATAAAATATATCATATAATAAATAATATGCTAATATAGTACTATGCTTTTATTTTACTTGGTGGACTATAAATGGAATCATTACGCGACACACAACGAGAACGGTTATTTTATATCGAATTCTTGGCCTTGTTTACCGGTCAAGTTAGACGTAAAGATTTAGTGGCTAGATTTGGTATAAGTGAGCCAGCCGCTACTAAAGATTTTTCATCATATGTGGAAATCGCACCCAAAGTTATAGAATACGATCTCCGAAAGAAGTGTTATGTTTATACTAATGGTAAAACACTGTTTAAACATGACATTAACCAAGCATTATTTTCTTTGGCTGGAGAAAGAGCTATAGCAATTGATTCAAATCATGCAAAACGATTACCAAGCTGGATTGATTCTAGTATCAAGCGAAATCTTTCATTAAAAACTGTATCAACAATAACAAGGTGTATATTCCAGCACAGTAAAATGGAAACTGACTATGTTTCATTATCTAGCGGAAGTCAGACGCGTGAGTTATCGCCTATGACTATAGTACATGATGGTCTACGATGGCATGTTCGATGTTACGATTATAAAAACAATGAATATCGAGATTATAATTTAACTCGTTTTAAATCTGCAAAAGAAACGGATTCATCCAATATATTATTAGATGATGATACAGAATGGAATAAAGAAGTAACTATTCAACTTGTCCCGCATCCAAAAAGTGAGCATCCTGAAACGATAATAATGGATTACGATATTAAAAAAAATATTAAATCTATAAAATTGAAAATATGTTTAATCGGTTACTTTCTTCGACAATGGAATATAGACTTTTCTGACGATGCGACAGGAAATCCACGAGCAAAACAATTGTTTCTAAATAACAAAAGTGAACTTCTGAATAAAGGTGTTTCTGAGTGGGCTTTTGAAGAATAGACGTTACATGCTTAAATTCCTATTATATCTTAGTTAAATCAAGACAATTTGATTAACTAAATGATTAATAATAGTAGTTGCATTTCCATATGTAGCTATTATTTCATATGGAGTAACATCATGTTTAAAATAACATCCCAAGAGTTCCAACATAATTTGGATTATTACCAAAACCTAGCCCTCAAAGAATCTATAATTATTACCAAAAATGGACGAGATAAATTAGCTCTCATGAGTTCAGAGGATTATAAGCAACTCCGAAAACGAGCACGTATTGTGCTAAGCGTTAGCGAGCTATCAGGCGAAGATATTAAGCATATTGAAACGAAAACGATGCAAGAAGAACATAACCATCTTAATTCTGAAATAGATAAATCGAACTGAGGCTTTATCTTAAATTAATCTAAGCATGAATCTGACCTAGACTAAACAAAATTAAGATAATGGAGTCATTTGAGCTGTATATCTTGATAAAAATTTAAAATATATGTAATATAATTCTATTAGAATCAATTAGTTAAAAGGCACTTAAACCTAAACAGCTTTTATGCCTGATTCTTTATACTTAGGCAATATTATGCCTGATTAACTTTATTTCAAAGCCCAAATAGGGTCATTTTCCTTATCAAAATGACTTATTTTGGCGAAGTTATGCCTGATTCCTGGAAATGTTATGCCTCAGATATCAAACTTGTCCTCTGAACCATAACTTCGCCATTTGGCAGGGGTTATGCCTGATTTT
>CAZDEC010000157.1:0-4707 GCA_964504295.1 uncultured Thioalkalispiraceae bacterium | reverse complement strand
AAGTTAACGGGACAGCAGTGAATTAATATATAAGTTTGTTCGGTGTGGGCCAATGGCCAAAGCTTGTGTATTGCTGCTAAAGTTTAATTCGACGCTTTGGCCATTAATGCTGAAATTTACCCATCGAGTAAAGCCAGATATAAAGCTCGTTGGAAGTATGTCAACGGTATCGTTGTTTCTTGAAAGGGTAATGGTTTGGCTTGGCGGTAAGGTGCCTTCGACCATGCTGATAGAAATTGACTGTGGGCTGGCACTGGGGCGTTCTTTAACTTCGAAGTTTATATTAATATCTTCAAAGTCCATTGCTTCATTTAATAAGTTAATGGCATTAACACGAACGGCTGTTTGATAAGAACCAACGGCCAAATTTGAGTTTGTAATGCCAATTGATAGAGAAATAGGCGTTCGATTGCCGGTAAACGATACGTTTAACCAGGACGGTGGTGCAGTGCCAGTTGGCGTTGTGACGGCGATTTTACTTACCTGTAAGCTTGTCCAACTAACCGTAATACCATTATCTGTTCGTAGGCCATTTAGCTCAAACACATCCGTTACGTTATTTTTGTTCACTTTTAAGCCACCACCATCGCCGCCACATGCAGTGATGAGCAGTATAAAAATAAAAGCAAAAAGATTGCGCAACACGGTTAGTGCATTCATTGAATATTCCCCTGAGAAAGGTACAGCAATTTATAATTGTAATTCTCGCTATCAGAGCAATAAAATATTTTTTTATTAACTTATATGTCAGGTACGTGAATTTATTGTATAAAAACTAAACAAGGGATAGAGATGGTTAACCACATATATTCTGATTGCTTAGTTGCAACGACTGTCTGATATAAATTTAAATCTGTCCGTTCAAATTTTCAGGCAAATATAGCGGTAGAAGGATTTTTAGATATTAAAAAACCATTGGATTTCTTTTACAATTAAACATACCAGTCTTGAGGAATATCGATTGCTAACATCGGCGCAATCTTAAAAGAAAATTCTTCTGCTGTGTCGTCGGTGGGGTTTAATAGTTTGGCAGTCACTTCAACTTCTTCGGCGTCTCGTCCCTGGCTGTAACGTGCAACAATTTGGCCGGCAAGTTTTAAGTCTTCTTCAGTTACTTCACCTTCGACTAAAGTAAGCGGGCCGGGGTGGCTGCTGATATAAAGGTAGCTGAATTGTTTTTTATAGCCTTCCATAAATTTATTCTCGCCTTCTTCGCGAGAAACGATAAGTTTAAATTTATCGTTGGGGCGAATATGGCGGCCTACTTTTAATAACATAATGTCGTCAAGTTCGTATTCGCGGTTGCCGCGATGTTTCCAGAGGTCAACGAGTTTTACTGAATAAGATTTATCGGTTAAAAAGCAGCAGCCACCGGCCGGTGTGGCGTAATCTTCAAAGCCGTAATGTTCGGCGAGCGCAAATTGTGGTTTGCGCGTACGACCAGAAAAGTCTAAAAGTTTTTCACGGTCTAGCCAGCCTTCACGTTCGGGGAATGTGGGGGGTAGGTGTTGCGCACAGAGGGGGCGAACTAATAAATCGCCTGCGCCGGATTCGCGTTGTATAACCGGCATGGTGTCTTTGCGTTGTGACATTGGGCGCTGGCCAACGACTTCACCAGTTATAATAAAGTCAAAATCATTTTCTTTAATCCACTCAAGTGCTTTTTTAACCATAAAGCCTTTGCAGTCGAGGCAAGGATTCATATTTTGGCCGTAGCCGTGTTTAGGGTTAAGCAGCACATCTTTGTATTCTTCAATAACATCAATAATATGCAGTTTAATACCGAGTTGCTCGGCAACCCACAGGGCGTTATTACGTTTTGGTTTGGCCTTGTCTTTTTTACGAATAGCGTGGGTATGGCCTTCAACACAAAAGCCGGTAAAAAAATTAATGCCTTCTACATGGATGCCTTGCTCCATGATGAGTTTGCTGGAAAGAAGTGAGTCGAGTCCACCAGATATAAGTGAGACGGCCTTAATTTGTTTAGTCATGCAAGAGAACCAGTAATGAGGATTGTATTGTGAGCAATGGCTCGGTAAATAAGGCGGTATTATACCAGAGATTATCTAGAGTGAATGCTCAGTAGCCGAAAAGTCGTAGTCGAGTTCTTCGTTCGGGGAATGAATAAAATAGCCCTGGAAGTAGCGTATTCCCCAAGCCCATAACAAGGTTAGGGTTTTAGGATCTTCCAGCGTGCCAGCAATAATATTTACCCCGGCATTCTGTGCTGCCGATATTAGAGCCTGAACTTTTAAACTGGCCTCTTTGTCGGTGAGAATTTTATTAATTAAGCTGCCATTTAATTTAACATAGTCCACCTTAAACTCGTCGAGTAATTTTACGCTGTGTTCGGTAGAGCCAAAGTGATCGATTGCGAATTGACAGGTAGGTCGTGGTAAATGGGTAATGAATTTTTTTGTATCTTTAATGCGAGTAATAATGTCCGCTTCCGGCAGTTCAAACGTAATACGGTTTTGACCGAGTAAGCTTACGCTACTAATACAGTTATTGACCCATATTGAGAAGGCGCTTTGCGATAATGATTCACCGGAAAGCTTAACAAAAAAGTTTCCGCGAACTTTCATTTTAGGATTGTTTGCAAATATATCGAGTGTATTTTCAATAACCCATCGATCAACATCATGCGTTAAATTATTTTGTTTTATAACCGGGAAAAACTGACTGGGTAGATAAAGTTTATCTTTATCGTCAACTAGCCGTAATAATACTTCATAGTGTTCGTCATTTTGCTCGGCCATTCCAATAATCGGTTGAAACACAAGTTTAAAGCGATGTTCATCTACGGCTCTATAAATTCGGCTAACAAGATCCGGTGAAACGATACTGGCAGAAGAGTTATTGATTGCATTTATAGTGTATTGATGTACCTGATTGCCACCCTGTGCGTGTGCTTGAGCAACGGCTTGTTCAGCCTGAGTGATAATTTGTTCGCTATTTGTTGAGTCCTGATTAATTTCTGCGAGGCCAATACTGACAGTAAACTCAGTGTTAATATTATTATAAATAAAAGCATTGCCCTCGACGGCATTAATAATATCATTTGCTATAGTGTGAATTGTTTTTAAATCTTCTGAGCATAAAATAGCGATGCTTTGATCGCTTAAATGGCAGGCGGAATCAGTAGTGTTTAAAAAAGGCGCTATAGTGGCAACAAGATGGTTTATAAACGCGTCAAAATGTAATAAGCCAACTTGTTTGGAAATAAGCTCAAAATTATCGATGCTAATATGCAGTAAAAATTGCACGCTATTTGTTGCAGTTTGTGCGAGTGTGTTTTCAATCAGAGTAAAGAAATATTTTCGGTTAACCAGGCCGGTGGCCATATCTCTTTTACTGACTTCTTTTATCTGTGCTTTAACAATACTGGCATTAATCAGGCGGCTATGTATTTTGCGGAGTAGTTCGTTATGTGCGATATCTTTAGACAAAATCTCATCACCACTGATGGTCATGCTAGCTTGTTTAACCGCTTCACTGGTATCGGCAGATAAAAATAAAATAGGTGTTGTTAGAAAGGCGTCGTCTTGTTTTATGATTTGCGCGAGTTCAAGGCCGTTAATATCGGGCATATGAATATCCATTAATATTAAATCCGGTTTAAATTTTTGGATTTCTTCAAGAGCATGCAGCGGCTGGTTAATAACCAGGGTGGTAAAACGATATTTTTGTAAAATAAGAGAGTTCGATTCAGAGACAAAATCATCGTCATCAATAATGGCAATGCGTCCGATGCATTTTTTTGTCAGAATTAAATCATCTATTTTACTAATTAGCTTTTCGGTGTTAATCGGCTTGCTAAAAAAAGCATTACCCTTTGCACGCAATGCGCCGAGGCGTGCTGTTATGTCGCTGCGTGCAGATATATAAATGGTGGGGATGTGCTCGCCCGCAATTGCCAAGATATGCTCGGCTGCAAGAATGCCGTGCATGCCGGTTTCACCATGAAACATAACATCCATCACCAGAGCAGAGGGTATGTTTTCTTTAATCCGATCTAAAACATCATGTACATTATAAAATGTTTCAACCTGATAGCCGGAAGACTCGAGTTGCGCCGCTAAAAAATCAGCGATATGTTCATCATCATCAACAATATAGGTGAGGTGACTATGGCGCTGTAAGGAAGCTTGAAGTTGTATTTCGCTGGATTGGCAGGGATTGCGATTGCTCTCGATCTGTACCTTGTTTTGCTTAACTGAAATTACCAGCTGTTTGATTAGCTCGCTTATTTCATCTTGTGCTTCAACATTGGGAATATCGTTATTGTTAAGGTAGTCATGTAAATGGGCCTCAATTTTTTGAGCATAATCTGTAACTTCATGAAAACCAAAAGTTTTACCATTACCCGCTAAAGTATGCACGATAGAATATAAAAGTTTTAGTGCGTCATTTGTCCAGTTGAAATAGCGTAATTTCCCCCAAAGTTGCTCTATTTGTTCGAGCTTGCCGGGGAGTTGCTTTGTATAACGTTCTTTTATTTTAGCCATACGCTGATTAAGGGCCTCCTGGCTAGCAGCAGAATGGGGTAAATTATGGGGTTCGTGCAGAGACATTATGGGCGCCAGGAAAAGAAGAGTTACCCATAGTTATCGTTTAATTTGCAGAATCCTTAAGCTTTTTTAGTTATTTGTTTTCACTGCTGTCCCGTTAACTTATGAATAAGATGTTTTTATGAGGCCTATTTAA
>CAZDEC010000156.1:0-4750 GCA_964504295.1 uncultured Thioalkalispiraceae bacterium | reverse complement strand
AATGCATAAAATTCCTTAGCGCCCATTTACGCACAAATGTGCATACCACCCAAATTTGGCTTTGAATTTGCAAAGGGTGGGGCTACTTGGTTATGGGTTAGTGCATCAGGAGACTTATCAGAAGAGGCTTTTGATAGTGCAGGGGATAATGTAAGTGCTGCCATTGATCTTGTGAAACTTATTACAGCTCAAAAAAGTGAAAATAATTGCACATAAAATCTTCACTAAAAATTCACATTAATATTTGGGATATTGAATTTTGTACGTTTTGATCGTTGATAGGAACTTAGAAGGCGATATTATAGGGTTTTATGTGACTGTCATTACTAAATATCATAAAATATTCAAATTAGGAGCATCAACTATATAATCATCTTGAGGTAGTATCTCATTAATTGTATAGCTTCCAGCTAATACAAAGCCTCCAATTAATACACCTTTAGCTGGGTTTCTTGCACTCAATGAGTATCCTGCTGCTGCTCCCAATATCCCCAATAATGGTTCGGCGAGTGGAAAACTATCCATGTCTTGCATATCATTATAGAGATACATTTCTGGTTCTTCGTTTAAAGGACGAGGCTCTGTATTTAATGCCGCTCCTGCCTCCCACCCAACGCTACCTGCTGCAATTGTTCCACATGTTTTACCAACAAATGCAGGGATGATATCTTTTGTGTTATTCTCGTTACCTTGTTCTCTGCTCATAAATTATCCTTTGATATGCTTGTAATTTTATTTTAGCATATATTTGTAACGGTATTGAATGCTTTATGAAAAATACATTAAACCCATCGAGTAATCATAAATTACCCAACAAGTGGCGTTTTACGTACCTTTATAGGATTTAAGCCACAAAAAGATTATTCAAAATTTTCTTATTAATCCATCCCAAAAAATTAGAGTCGGGATGATTATACTAATTTAGATTTATTTCTGTAGCTGGATCGTCAGTAATCCTCTCGGTCCATTTTTTTTCTTTCTCCGTCTGTTTTTTCTGGTTTTTCTTGAAAAAAACGGCGACAAAGATCCCTGATAATATAATGGACAGGCCTGTAATTACTAGCCCCCATTTTGGCTTTTTTTCTAGGCGTTGAAGTTGACTCTTTTTTTTTAATTTATCTTCAATCGTATCTTGATTATTTTTTACTTCGTTATAACTATTTATAGGATCATTCGTAGCAAATTCCGTTTGAGGAGCTGCTCTTTGTGATTCAACTTCTATCGGGATAGTAGAAATTTTTCCATTCTGTGAGGTAACAATTTTGTCTAATTTATTATCAGAGGATATATGCTTAATGGCTTTATCCCATTCGTTATCTCCTAAGATATTACCTTTTGGTAGTTCGGTTTCAAATATTTGGCTTTTCTTATAATTTGGATGATTTTTCTCAGCTTCTTCAAATAATCTTTCTAAATCATCTTTTATAGTATCTGATTCTAATATTTGGTTAAGCTCTGAGTGGTTAGGTATGCGAGTTCCTATAGGTGCGTGATAGCCTAGAAAAAAAGGTTTGTTTCTTCCCCCAGATGTATCTCCATGCCTTCTGTCAATGGATTGCGGATGGTGCTCACCAAGAATATTGTGAACCCTATCACTAAAACCTATTAATACATCATCACCACATGTTGTTAACATCCATATTTTTTTCTCTCCAGGTGCTTGATTTGTTTCGTTAACATATCTGCTTATAAATCTATATTCATTGTGCCATCTGGATGATTTTTCCAAATTACCCGCAATATCAAAATAATCCTCACCTCTGATTTTAGAGCGTAATGTTGGTTGCCATTTATTCATTAAGTTTCCCTATCTGTTAGTGTTGATTTTCCTAAGTGGCAGCCCTTGGCTATGTTCGTGATTATTAGATATAGCATATAGCCTCTTTTTGTAAATAATTAGCGCTTCATTATTTATAAATACATCATTATCAATAGCATTTAAGATGCTAGAACCAAATTTTTTTAAAGATTCTAATTCTGATAAATGGTGATAATATTTATCTAAATACTCTTGATGTTCCTCTGCTTGTGATTCAACCCGATAGCTATCTGAGTCTACTTTAAAGTCTAACTCACTTTGAAATTTATAACCTGATGAAAAGAAGTTATCTATTTTATCAAACATATTCATATTTCTTCTTTTTTCGGCCTTATGCTTGGAATCGCTTAGCCATTTTTTAGTTATTCTTAGGTAGTTAGATGCTTTATCCTTTTCTTCCTCAGCTTTTTCTTTTAGTGGTTTATGATATTTAGCTCCACTATGTAACCCTATACTAAGACAAAACTCAAAAGGTAGTGTGATATTTAATGGTTCATATTCCCCTTGTTTATCTATATTATTACCTATAGATACCCCTGTTATCATAGATATACATTCAGCTTCTTCGCTAAAAAAATTAGGAAAACTATTTATTATTCTCTGATAACCTTTTTCAACTAATTCTTTATCGTGACCTATTTTATCGAACTTACTTAGAGCAAAAACAAAAGGAACTCCATGTAATGAGTATTTTGCACCTTTTTTTCTTTCTATAACTGAGTCAAGAATAGAGCTAATATTTTTTATCGCACTATAGCTTTTGAATTTAGCATTACTATTTGCTGTTACATTAGTTGAGTCGATTAGTATAATAAAAGCATCGCATGTAGATAGTTCATTTATAGTATTCTCGATATCATCAATGTTATTCCCCTTTTTCTTAGTATATCCTCCAGGATAGTCAATGAGTTCAATGTTAATATTCTCTCTTTTTATTTGATGGAGGAGATTTATTTGATATGAGGTTCGTTCTCCTGTTCCGTCGGGTAACGAGCCTTCTAGCATATTCTCAAACCATACCTCTAAATCTCCTTGTTGTTTCGGATTTGAAAATTCAAATAAAATAGGATATTCCGATTTTATTTGACAGCTTCTTTCACCTAATTCACTAAAGAGGCTAGTTAAATAACAAGTTTTTCCTGCTTTTTGAGGGGCTAACATGGCTATTTTCATATTTATACTTCATTAATATTAAAATTCATTAGCAATAGATTTTCCTGCCACTCGTAACACATCTCTTAATTTCTCATTACTTTCAGCCTCATTATTAGCAACATCAATGTTATTTGTCAGTAATTCTAAACCTACATTATCAAGTATATCTTTTAATCTTTGTATGTATTCTATACACGATGGTTGATTAGGAGGCATTTGCTTCATAATTCTAGGTATATCATCTATCCGTTCAGGTTTTGTGATTTGGTTGTTATCCGCCAAACATTTCACTGATTCCAGAATGAAATTTTTTGTTTCTTCTTTGCCTCTGGATTTAACTACACATTCAGCCATCCCTAACCATATTTCTGGAGCCATCTCTGGTATATTGGATGCTAATGCCGAAGAGGCGATTAAATAATGGGCAAGTACTTGCCCTGTAGCTCCCTGAATATACTGATTTTCAACATCAAATATACCCTCTTTAATAAGTTGAGGCAATAAAGGAGCAATACCAAAATTTAAGTAATGGAGATCAGCATTAACTGCTATTTGCATTTTATAAGCTTCAGCAAGGTAGTTAATAGCTTGTGTTTCTATGGCACTATTATGGATACTTGTACTATGAGTGTTTTCTATAGGCTGTTGTATATTTTCTTCAGCAAACACCTTTTTTAGATTTAATAGTTCATTGGTTTGGAATAATTGATATAGTGGTGATTTATCACCTATTAACTGTTGTTCTTTAAGTATTTCTGATAATTTGGAGCCACTATGTAATTGTTCTGTTTGTTTTCGAAATAAAATAGACAATGCAACATTCTGTGATTCTGCTCTTTTCTTTGCAATTGCATAATTAGGAATTCTACCCAGAGAAGAAAACCCTCCACTCGCATAATTACTATTCCAAGTCGCCATTCCTAAACTGCATGATTGTTCATTTATTCTATTTGCCTCTAACCACATATAAGGGTGGTGGGATAATTCCGTTTGTAGAACACGATAAGCACTTTCTCCTCTTAACCCTTTAGGATTCAAAATATCTGGATCATATAGATAAACAGGTCGTGGACTGCTATAGGCATTAAAATAAGATTGCACAAAACTGCGAATATTCTCACTTAGCTCGTTTGAATGAACATCATTCCATGACTGGTCATTATAAGCTCCTCTAAGAGTGAGATGTCGCGGGGGAACAATAAAGCATCTTAGTGCATCGTAAGGTACATTATTTTCTATATATTCAATTGGAGAATTAAAAGGATGAATCCCAGAACGTTTTTGCTCTTGAATACTATAATTTATTTCTTCTTTACGGTTCTTTAATGAATCTTTATGTAATTCCCATTGTGTTTCTTCATTGCGTTGCTGCATCCTTTCTGTATGTTTTCTATTTTCTTTTGCAATATCTTGTTGGGAGTTCCTATTAATTTCTGCGGCCTTCTTATTATTTCTTCCTGTTAAATAATAGATAACAGCTAATCCTATTGATGCAGTTATAGGCTCCATTTAGATATCCTCAAATTTAGGAGAAAACTTTAAGAGTATGATATCACAAAATTTTCATTAATTAATGATATGCATTATGTCTAAATACTAATATAGTTTGGATAAAAACTGAGCCTCACAAAAAAACGTAAGTCTCAGCCCTACGGGTAACGATCCCTAACGCGGTCTGGGTGAGGTAAAGAGTATGACGAATAATGATGCGGACGTAATTATAATATTCACCCGATGTTATATTTTTTGATTTGGATGTCATCGATAAATATTTCG
>CAZDEC010000155.1:0-4760 GCA_964504295.1 uncultured Thioalkalispiraceae bacterium | reverse complement strand
ATAAGGGAGGTCGGTAATAAATTCCGGATCACCACCGCTGTTATAATGATAGGTTGTGCTGGGGTAGAGATATTTATATAACGATTCCCATACCTGGCTCACCGGTGAGCTCAGCGCACCTTTCATTTCATTAAACACCACTCCTTTATACAGGAGCTCGGAGCCAGCATTGTCCATTTCTGAAAATTCCAGGCGGTGGCCTTCCTGAGCAAAATCCAGTTCATCCAGCCTTGAAAAGAAAACCGCATCCAGATAAACATCCAGTAAATTGAAAAAGTCTTTACGGTTCTGGCTGGCAAAAGGATAGGCCGTCCAGTCACTACTGGTAAAGGCGTTCATAAACGTATTTAGTGAACGCCGAATCATCATAAAAAACGGATCACGTACCGGATACTTTTTACTGCCACACAACGCCGTATGCTCCAGTATGTGAGCAACACCGGTCGAGTCCATTGGCACCGTTCTTAAAGCAACAAGAAAAACATTTTCGCTGTTATCGGTCGCCAGATGGTAGTGGGTTGCCCCTGTTTTAATGTGTCGATATTCTTCGATGGTTAAATTTAATGAACTGATTAGTTCACTACTAACCTTTTCAAAAGAAGGGTGAAGTACTTCAGGAGCAATAACTTGTTTTTGCATATTTTTAATGTCTACTTAACGAACTTTGAAATATCAGGTATAGAATGCCCATACGAAACAATTTTACCTTCAGAGTTAATGAGTACCAGGGTAGGCGTAACAATAGAATGGTAGGCTTCCGCTGCATCCAGGTTATCCAGACGATTACTTAATATAAGGTATTCTATCTTATTATCCTTAACATATGCAGCAACATCCTCATCATACTCGGCACCAATATTAATTGCAGCGAGGGTTAAACCTTTATTATTATATTTTTTATGCAGAGCATTAAGATTTTTAACTTCCGCATAACAATACACACATTCCACCGCCCAGAAAACAAGTAATACATGCCCCTGCTTGCGTAAAGATGCCAGAGTATAAGTCTTCCCTGCCAGTGATTTTAACTTAAATTCCGGTGCCGTTTGCCCTGGCTTATAACCAATATTTTTATTTGTTTCTGCCTGAACTAAGAAAGTAGCAAAAGCCAGAAATAATACCGCTATAAGTGGCAAGGGCTTTGTACCAGAATATTTAAATATAAACAACTTTACCGCCTTTTTAACAGACTGGTTCCCAAGCTTACCACACTATTTTATATTTATCGTAACCGGCAAATTTGCTAGTATAGCGCCTTGCAAAATTACCGCATTTAAGGCCTTTACAATGATTATTGTCATTTCTCCTGCAAAAACAGTCGATTTTGAAACACCGCCACAAACGTCAAAATTCACCAATCCTGATTTTTTAAGCGAGTCAAATAAACTTGTCAGGGAAATGTGCCAATATTCCCGCAATGAGATTAAAAAACTCATGCATGTAAGTGATAAAATTGCTGACTTGAATGTTGAACGTTTTAAAAAATTTAAAGCCCCTTTTACCCCTGAAAACGCCAAACAAGCTGTACTGGCCTTTAAAGGAGATGTCTATACCGGCCTGAATGTTGAAGATTTCAATGCCCGGGATTTAGACTTTGCACAAAAACATTTGCGGATATTATCAGGGCTCTATGGCTTATTGCGGCCACTTGATCTGATGCAGGCATACCGCCTGGAAATGGGCCTGAAATTCCCTGTGAAAAAAGCAAACAACCTGTATGAATTCTGGGATAACAAGGTGACGGAGAAAATTAACAGTGAGTTCAAAAAACAAAAAGAAAGCACCCTGATTAATCTGGCATCCAATGAATATTTTAAAGTAATACAAAAGAACAACCTTGACGGCACTATTGTTACCCCTGCTTTTAAAGAAGCACGTGATGGCGGCTTCAAGATGATTGGTATTTACGCAAAAAAAGCACGCGGGCTAATGAGTCGCTATATCATTAAAAACCGAATAAAAGATCCTGAAGAACTGAAAGACTTTAACTTAGACGGCTATAAGTTTAATAAAAAACTGTCAACTACAACAGACTGGACTTTTACCCGTAAACAGTAAATCTATTTAAGCACAAACGATGACTTCCAATAATTTATTTAATGTAAATCTGGATGACTTTGATGAAAAAGTTATTCAAACTTCCCATACCATACCGGTTCTGGTTGATTTCTGGGCTGACTGGTGCGGCCCGTGTATCGTTATTGCCCCCGTCCTTGAAAAAATTATTAATGACTATGACGGTGCGATTCAATTAGCCAAGCTGGAAGTTGATGAAGATGAAAATATGAAACTGGCAGGAAAATATCAGGTACGTGGTTTTCCAACCATTATACTTTTTGAGCGAGGTATTGAAGTCGAACGCTTTAGCAGTGCACAGAGTTATTCTTATATTGACCAGTTTATTCAACAGCACAGTGCTTTATTAAAGTAATATTAACCACAGCTGCACGGCGAAATAATTTTAATAAAATACCCGGAGTTGTTAGTGATTAAAAAATACTATTTAGGTTTAGTGTAATAAACACCCGGTATCCATGACTTATGTAATTTGGCCGTTTCGTCCAGACGCTGATCTTCAGAATCATCAAAGGTGAAATTATTGGCACCAATCCGAATACGATCACCTTCGCTTAAACGGTGCAGGTTAATCAGCTGATCATTCACATAAGTATTATTGGTGCTTTCGAGATCTTGCAGGATGTATTCATAAACACCGCCTTTCGCATTGTTAACGGTTATTTCAATGACCGCATGAAACTTGCTAACCAGGCTGTCATTTAAACAAATGTCATTCGCCTCATCCCGCCCCAATGTTATCTTTGCCTTTTGAATGGGAAAAACAATCCCGGCACCACCGTCTTTAATCTGTAGCAACTTCGCCATAACTACTACTTTAGGTTAAAACTGCTATAAAGAAAGGTATCCACACAGCTAACATGATAATAACCATTGTCAAATTACAGCCCAGAATCAGCCGGTAACGGCTTTTTTCCTCGCCGGAACTCTGGCTTAGCCAGATGGTCGCAATAAGGCTGTCCAGCAGCAACACCATTGTGATCAGTGGCGCCATAACCGGGATAAAAACAGTTTCAATCATTGGCCAGCCATCATAAGAAACGGCTGTACCTGTTTTTGCCTTAAAAATCAGGCTGAGAATAGCCAGTGAAATCAGCACGACTCGCATTGGCCGTATTTTTTTTAATATGGATAACATTTTATTTTTCTTCTTCTTTTAAGTTTAGCTATAGGGCGGTTAATGTACCGGGGAGCTCTTTAAATCATCAGCATTAAAAGCAACCTGTACTTTATTTTTATATTCTTCATCAAAGACAAGAGTAAAATTATAATTTTCGTCTACTTTTAACTGTTTTAAATCAGGCAAGCGATTTGCGAGATAGGCACAGGTTGCCGCAATAAGCTGATCATTGCCATCAATAAGTGCTGCAATCAGTTGCATAGACACAAACTGCGCGCGCTGCACAATATCAGGGTGAGCAATAGTGCTGCCGTTCAGGACAATCCCCTGGGTCATTTTTGTATCCATTTTATCAAGAAATTCTACTTGTTTCGCCGGTAACGCCCTGGCACGATCGTACTCAATCTGGCTGTCACCATTGACTAAAACAACAAAAATACCGGACATATGAATAACCTTATAAAGTAGCAACAAATAAAATCAATGAGATGCATTCAGCCTCACGGCGGTACTATTTTAAATGATTTTCTACGGATTTTCTTAAAAAAGAATTATTTTAAAAAATGATTCTAAGTCCTTAATAATAAACAAAACATATGGAAAGTAACTCAGGCGTAGCAAAAGCATTACTAAAATTCAATATAGCAAAAAAAATAATCCCGACTAGTCTTTATTACTGTAAACGTGTTACCCCGGATTTTCTTTGAGCCTATTCCATTAATTCCGGGAGCTAATTTGTAGATGTGGTGTGAATGTCCAGCCTGACTGGAAATCCTGAAGCATCTCTGCTGCACCCACTTGAACGTGATGGTTCAAGTGAACGGGGTAATACCTTACACTTTAATTTAATCCCCCCTGCCCCGGTATAAAGTCGTATGCTGTTATATTATTTAGAGGCACCCTTTTGGCTGGTCTTTTGTGTATTCTTTTTAATAAAATTTTCAATTACTTCAGGTGGTATCGCGCCTGCTTGCGCAGCTTGTAGCTCACCTTGCGGATTAAATAATAAAAAACTCGGCGTTCCAACCCAACGAGAATTTGAATATTCACTATAAATAGCCGTTACAACTTCAGGCTCACCGATCAAGTTTGGAAAATCAATACTGTGTTTCTTGATGAATTTTTCGGCTTCTTTAAATCGAGCCTGTCCATCTATTGAAACGCCCAATACAGTCGCATCCTTATCTGAATGCGTAAAATGAAAATCGACATACTGATGTGCTTCTCTATTGCAAATATGACAATCTGACGCCCAGAACATCACCAGCAGCCATTTCCCCTTAGCGGTAAAATCTTCTATTGTTTTGGGGGTATTTTTGAAATCTGTTAAGCCTGCCGTTACACGATTAGTAGAACCGGCAGCAGCAACAAATCCTGCTGCCATCAATAAGGTCGCTATCAAAGCAACCACTGTAAATAATCTGGTTAGTTTCAAGGTAATACTCCCACTTGGTAATACGCGGATTAAATTAATGGTTTATTAGGGGCTGTTGATCTTTCATCTATTGCCTGATTTTGGCTAATTTTAGCCCTGCCTGCGTTATTTTTTACTATCAATGGAGTG
>CAZDEC010000154.1:0-4765 GCA_964504295.1 uncultured Thioalkalispiraceae bacterium | reverse complement strand
ATCTTTTTCTTTTGTTGCAACCATTGAATAAAAAATATAGTCTCTTTCTTCTCCCTGGCAAGTATCAAAAGTCATTATTTTTAACTTACACTTTCCAAAAAACCAATCTCTTTCTGCTAGCTCGTTAATTTTATCAAAAAGAAGCGTTACCTGCTCTCTATGTGGTGTAATAATACCAAGACTCTGTTCAATCCCTTCTTCCTTAAATTCTTTTAGTTTCTTAATAATGTGATTAACTTCAAGCTCATTTGTATTTTTATTTTCATCAAACTTTCCATCGTGATCGATAACTTCAATTTTAATAACATCTTCTATTCCCTTGCCTCTAATTTTCATACACTGAAGAGTGTTATCGTAAAAATACTTATCAGAATAAGAAATAATTTCAGGATAACATCGAAAATGTTTTTTTAGCTGACACTCATAATTCCTAATGAACCGTGAAAATTTAAGAATGGAATTCTTAATATCAAAATTTTCTTCTACTTTTACAAGCCAACCTTTTGTATTTTTATCCAACCCACTGAGCCTCTCTTCCAAAAAAGTATCTTGGACTCTTTTTCTGAGTTCTTGATTTGTTACCTTGCTTGCATTGTTGGCTTTAACATTTGAAAATTGCTTATCATCCCCAAGTACAATTACTTGTTTTCCTCTTACAAGAGCAGGTAGCGCTTGCGCAATACTAACTTGCGAAGCTTCATCGATAATAATTAAATCAAATAAATTCTTTTCCAATGGAATAAATTCTGCATAATCTCTAATCCCTGCCAAAATGCAAGGAAAAGCTTTTTTTAAATTTTGAAATAGATCTTTAGGGAATTTTTGCTTTTTTCTTACAATATTTTTTAGTGTATTCACTTCACCAGCACAATCTCGAGTATATTCAATAATTCTTTTATCTAAGAAATAGGTCATTCGAGCGGTAGTTAAATCTTCTATTTCATTTATTGAATTAAAAAATCTATCTTCTGGCTGATTATTAAATTGCTTTTCTAATTTCAACTCCAACTCTTTATGCCTTGAATACTCTTCAAGCTCTTCATCTGCGTAATCAGATAAAACACTTGAGGATTTATTTATATTCTCAATTGATATTTTTAAATTTATTTTTTCTGAAAAATCAGAATATTCTTTTTTTATACTTAAGATAAAATCGATTTCATCTTTCAGGTCACGCAATTT
The DNA here is from genome assembly GCA_964504295.1 of uncultured Thioalkalispiraceae bacterium. Classification (GTDB taxonomy): domain Bacteria; phylum Pseudomonadota; class Gammaproteobacteria; order UBA6429; family Thiohalophilaceae; genus SZUA-37. Next base: position 3,583 of record CAZDEC010000154.1, on the reverse strand, counting down.
TTCAATAGTTTTTGTAAGTTCACTCAAAGCATTTAATGTATCAGTTTCAAAAAACACACCACAGCTTTCGTCGCTATTTATTTGTATATTATTTGGTATTATCTCGGATAATTCACAAGTAATAATATTAATTTCATCAATTTGTTGAAATACTTCTATGTTCCAATTCACTTGCTGAATTTCAAAATCTAAATCACTAATATTCACAAGTGATGGTTCAGATGTTTCTATAGAATTTTTTACTACTGCAATCTTTTTTTGTAATTTTGTAATTTTTTTGTAATCAGATAAATATTTCTCATTACTGTTATTCAATAATAAATCTATCAAAATTCTAAAAATTGAATGATCAGTATTATCTTTTTCTCCTCTTCCTTTATACTCATCTGGTATTTTTTTAATAATAAAATCAAATAAATCAGAAACGTATTGAATTTCTCTAATGTTATTTTGTGGTTTTTCTATATCAAAATAGCTAAAAGTTTTTTTCAAATTACGAGTTATGTTTTCAACTTCTTTACCCTTGAATAAATATCCGACAATAGGCGCTTTGATCGCATTCAAGTTACTGGCGTATTCTTTTAATTCAATTACCGCATCTTCTGGTCTTACCCCTTTTGGAATTTCAAAATTAGAAAAAATATCATAATTATCAAATTTATCTCCTAAAAACTTCTTTGATTCAAAAAATAAGTTAGCGGACATATTTACAATAGCAGAACGCCACATCAAAACACTGAGGTTTAACTCTTTTTTCGATTTGAATAATTCTGAAATTACAGATTTATCTTTATATAAATCACTCAACTCAGACAAAATTACTTTTAGAGAACCCAGAGAGCTGAGTACGTCTTTATTATAAGGTGTATGTTTATCAAATTCTTCAATCAATACTTTTATATCAACATTCTGATTATGTTTTTCAAAATCTTTTTTTGATTCTTTCAAAAGATTTAGAGAATCTTTATATTCAACTAACAGATTGTAATTCTCATCATCTAACAGTTCTCTGTTGATTTTAAAATTATCGTTATGTTTACAAAGTTTTTGTATCCCTCTTTTAATTCTTAGTAAGTCTATATCGTATTCTTCGGAAGAATTAAGCCAATCAATATTTGACAGCTTGTTAAGACTTTGAAAATAAAATTCAATATCTTTAATGTCTATTCCTTCAAAATAACTAATATTTTCTTTTATATTTTTTTCTAATTCCTGAAGTGAATCTTTTCTAAGCTCATCGTATTCATCTTTTTTATGTTTGTAAGCATTGTAGTGCTCTTTGATTTTTTGAATAGTTTGACCTTGAACAATTTTGTAAAATTTATTTCCTGTTTTACCAAGCCTTAAAATTGGATTCTGAAAATCATCCTCGTGCCTTATCCTGTTTAAAGTATCTGAAATTTTATCCTCAACAACGTCAAGAGCTTCTTTTTTATCAGATAAGACAAGTACAGATTTTTCTTCTAGCAATGCCTTGCAAATAATTGCAGTAATTGTATGACTCTTACCTGTCCCAGGAGGTCCCTCTATTATCATAAAGTTGCAATCTGGTTTTTGCAATGCCAGCAAAACTTGTTTCTGCTCATCGTTAAGAGGAATAGGGCTCTCAAAAATCAATTTTTGAGAGATATTTTTTTCAAACCACTCATCCTCTACTTCTTCCATAAAAGCCTTCGGATTTTCCTCAATGAAACCATTGAGTAGAGAAGAAAAGTTTTCAAGAATATCTCCGTCATCATTTAATATTTCTTCGTAATCATTAATAAGAGCCTCGTCAGATTTATCAAATAAATACAAATAGCTTTTATTAGAAAAAGAAGTTATGAGATTCATCCCCTTTTGGAGTTCTGAATTTTTAAAATCTATATTTTTATTTAATTCAAAAAAGTTTTCTATTTTTTGAATAGTATTTTTTAAAATAGAAGAAAAATCCTCCTCTCCGTTTATATATAAAATTCTATCAAATTCTCCTGCTAGGGTTGATTTCTTTTTTGTCTGTGAGTTAAATTCTTGCACAACAAAATCAATAGCTTTTGTATTTACAAAAACACGTTTTTCAAACTGAAAAACAAATCTATCTTCTTGCTTGGTGATTGTTATGGGAATATAAAAAACAGGAAATTTTTCATTTCCTAAAGAAAGTTCGTAAAAATATAAATATATTTCTGTTTTATCTATTAATTTATTATTTCTGTATAATTGATAGATATCGAAAAAGGCATCACTAATAACAAAATTTTCAAAAAACTTAATAAGATTACTCTTAATTTCTTGCAGTTTTATAATTTCTTGTAACGTATTTTTTAAGTCAAAACCTTTTTTCTTTTGAAAATAAGCCTGTAGTGCTTCTGAATATTTATTTTCAAAAATAGTAAAAATAGAGTCTGTTATATCAGTCTCAAGTTGAAATTTGCTATTTTCATCTGCAATGTCTAAATTTTCAAGTGGTTTATCAAGATCATCCAATAAAGAAATGATTAAGTTTCTAGAAAGAATATTCTTTGTTTCTTCTTTTGTCTCTTCCAGAAATTTATCATATTCTTTTGAATATAAATTTTCTTTTTCTTCAACTAATTTTTCAATTTTATCAAAAATTTTATCAAGGTGTTTGCTTGAAAGTTTTTGAATTTTAGCTTCAATTAAATTAAAAAGATCTTCAGGAACATTTTTTATATATTCACCTTTTCTAATTTGCAAAGTTTCTATTCTAAAACCACTATTTAGAAGCGCAAAAAACGTTTTTTTAAGTTCTGGGTATTTTTCAAGATCGACACCAACCTTTAAGCCTTTTTGTGTTTTTTGAATTGTGTTCCTTTTTGGAATTCTTCTTTTCTTGAAATCAGTTTCCAAAAAATTCATAAAGTACTTAGCTACCTCTTTTACAAAGGGAGTTGATTCTACTTCTTCTAATTTTGTTTTTTGTTTTTCTGACATGCCTCTATTTTATTAAATCATCAACACTAACATCAAGTGCTTTAGCAATTTTTTGAACAGTATCGATTGTCGGACTTTTTATTCCACCTAATTCAATTTTGATAACAGTAGCGTGAGATATGTCAGCTAATCTAGAAAGGCGGTCTTGTGATAAACCTTTTGCTTTTCTAAGTTTCTTTATGTTTTTAGCCACTATTGATATTGTTTTCGACATTGTGGTATTATATTATCTATATTATGATATAGATAATGAATTATCTTTCATTAATTATCTATATTGATATAGTACAAAATTTTGATCATTTAGTAAATATCTAAGAAGCAACGGCTCAACACGTTGAGCCGTTGGACAAAGCGAGCAAAACAGAAATTTTCTTTTCCTTTTTGAAAAAATGTTTGGGGGCGAAAAGAAGAAGAAAAAACGCAAAGAAAAATTTTCTGTTTTGTGTGCGCCGTAGCTTTAGCGGAGGCGTGAGAGGCGCATAGTTCGCATTACCGCATTGTTAGGGCGTAGTTGAGAGTTTGGAGTTACCACCGCGCTCGGCGCGGAACTAGTCGGACTTTGACTCGAAGTGAGTTCGAGCAAAGGCTAATATATCCGCACAAAACAAAGAAGCGGGACACGACAGTGTCCCGCTTCTATTTGTTT
>CAZDEC010000153.1:0-4798 GCA_964504295.1 uncultured Thioalkalispiraceae bacterium | reverse complement strand
ATTCGTAGTGCCAGTTTCTTTATTATTACTGGCACTTATGATGTATTCGTAGTGCGAGTTAGTAGCCCGGATGAAATAAAATGCAATCCGGGAAATAATGCAATAATCCTCCCGGATTCCGTTACACTACATCCAGGCTATATATAAATACATAAACATATAAAGATGAAACCAGACCAGCCACAGCGCGATATCTATAACGTCACTCGCTTAAACCGTGAAGTACGGACTATTCTTGAAACCGGTTTTCCACTTATCTGGCTTGAAGGTGAATTATCCAACCTGGCCTGCCCTGCTTCCGGACACTGGTACTTTTCTTTAAAAGACAATCATGCTCAAGTTCGGTGTGCAATGTTCAGAACACGCAACCGCCTACTCCGGTTTGTACCACGCAATGGCTTGCAGGTAATCGCACGTGCCAAAGTTGGGCTCTATGAACCACGCGGCGAGTTTCAACTGGTTATCGAGCACCTTGAAGAAGCCGGTGAAGGTGCGCTCCGACAACAGTTTGAGCAGCTAAAAAACAAGCTCAACGCACAGGGACTCTTTGCGGCTGAAATAAAAAAACCACTGCCACACATCCCTAAACGAATTGGCGTTATCACCTCTCCCACAGGTGCCGCAATCCATGATGTACTCACCACATTAAAACGTCGCTTTGCAGCATTAGAGATTATTATTTATCCGGTTAGTGTTCAGGGTAAAACCGCAGCAGCGGATATCGCCAAAACAATTCAACTCGCAGATAGAAGGAATGAATGTGACGTATTATTGTTAACCCGTGGTGGTGGTTCATTGGAAGACTTGTGGTCTTTTAATGAAGAGGTGGTGGCGCAAGCTATTTTTAATTGTACAATTCCACTTATCTCCGCCGTTGGCCATGACATTGACTTTACCATTGCCGACTTTGTTGCCGATGTACGTGCAGCGACCCCCACTGCAGCAGCCGAACTTGTAAGCCCGGATACAAAACACTGGTCACAACAATTCATCAATTTACAAAAAAGGCTGGTACAACTTGTAAAAAATACCCTGGGCCAAAAACAGGCTCGCGTTGAACAGCTTGCAAAAAACATTGTTCATCCCAGCTACTACATTGAAGAAACCAGCCAGCGAATTGACGAACTGTTATATCGCCTGCAAAACAGAATAAAAACACAAATAACCACAAAAAAATTACAATTAAGAAACTTGCAGACCCGCTGCCAGTCTCAAAACCCAAAATATAAAATTCAGGTTCACTCACAGCAAATGGCGCAATTATTTCAAAAACTTAAAGCGGCTCAAATACACCAGCTTGATATACTGAAACAGCGATTTATTCGTAACACATCAACACTGGAAGCAGTGAGTCCACTGGCAACACTTAACCGTGGCTATGCCTATGTAAACCATGTTAACTCGAATGTTATAATTAAAGATATTACGCAAATAAAAAGTGGCGATGAACTTGTCACAACATTGGCAAAAGGCAAGTTCTCGTCAACCGTCACAAACAAATGGATTAAAGACTAACTCAATGACCTGCAAAAAAAATACTTTATTCAGTTTAAAGTCAAAACTATTCTATAGTTTTATTTTTTCTTTTTACCTGTTAAGCCCGAATGGTTTTGCTGATTCACTACCAAAAAACAGTACCGTGCCCGGTGGTATTGCCATTATTAATCTTGGCCTCTCCAGCAACCAGCCCGTACCACGAGCCACATTCAGGCAACACCGCGTTATGGTAAAAGAAAGAAACAGTGTATGGCATGCTATTGTCGGTATTCCTCTGAGCACAAAAGCAGGAAAATATTTTATTAAAACTTCTAATAGCAAGAGCTATCCTTTCACTGTAAATCAAAAAAAATACAAGACACAATACTTAACCATTAAAAATAAACGCAAAGTCAATCCAACCAAAAAAGACATTGAGCGAATCATAAAAGAAAAGAAAGTGATTAAAACTGTATTTAAGAAATGGCGTGATGTGTCAAATGTAAGTACAGAATTTATTGTCCCGGTTAATGGCCCGTTTAGTAGCCCTTTTGGACTGCGCCGATTTTTTAACAAACAACCACGACGACCACATAGTGGGCTGGATATTGCAGCGGCAACAGGTACACCCGTTCATGCGGCCGCAGCAGGCATCGTATCCAATACAGGTGATTATTTTTTTAATGGTAATTCTGTTTTCATCGACCATGGTCAAGGATTAATAACCATGTATTTCCACTTAAGTAAAATAACAATAAAAACCGGGGAAAAAATTAATCAGGGAGACATTATTGGTGAAGTGGGTATGACGGGTCGGGTAACCGGACCACATTTGCACTGGAGTGTTAACCTGAATAATACACGAGTAGAACCTACATTATTTTTGCCTGTATTATTTTCAAAGAAATAACACAAATGCCATCAGCTTTGGCCACTTTCCCTGGCTGGGTTAACTGGATAGCTCAGGATGAAGATGGCCACTGGTGGGGTTATAGTGTTGAACCCTTACAGCACGACCATGGCTGGTATGAAAACGAGGTAGGTCGCTATATTTTACTGACAAAAGGAGAACCCAACAAACAATGGAAACAGAGCTTACAAAAAATAAAAAACTAACCAAAATTCAGTTCAGCCGCTGCCTCACCAATATGGTTGCCCTGCGCATAATCAATACCCATTGCCGCTAATAATTTTAATGTTGCTTCATTTTCAACATATTCTGCAATTGTCTTAATGTTTAATGACTTTGCAATATGGTGTATGGATTTCACCATTGCCTGATCAACTTTGTCATTAATAATGTCCCGAATAAACGTGCCATCTATTTTAAGATAGTCAACGGGTAAATATTTCAGATAGGCGAAAGAACTAAAGCCGGTACCAAAATCATCCAGAGCAAACTTGCAACCTATTTCTTTCAGGCCTTTAATAAAGAACCGGGCACTTTCAATTTGAGATACCGCCGATGATTCCGTAATTTCAAATACTATTTGAGCAGGATTAACACCAGATGAAATAATCATGTGTTTAATATCAATCAGTAAATCATGATTACCTATCGACACTGCCGACAAGTTCATTGATATACTCACATTGCCATGTTTACTGGATAAATACTTTATATTATTCAAGGTGGACTCAATAACACGCCGATCAATCTTATGCATCATCGAAAAACGTTCTGCGGTTTCAATAAAAGAAGATGAAGGCCGAATACTATTATCTTTATCAACAATTCGTAATAAAGTTTCATGCAATAAGACCTGGCCTGAACGTGGTTCAATGATAGGCTGAAAGAACATCTTAAAACGATCTTCTGAAATAATAGTTCGTAATTCATTAACCAGATGCAGTTCATCACGTACCAGCACATCATCATTATCCAGATCGGAATACAAATGGCAGCCGTTCTGACCATGCTGTTTAGCAACCGTACAGGCAATATCGGCCTGACGCAATACATCTTCCTTGTTACGCACCAGGCTATCAATCACGGTTATTCCAATACAGATATTAATATCATAATAATTTCCGCTGCGTATGAAAGTGAGGGATGATATTGCATTTATTAAATCATCGGCCATATGAACTGCACCGAGTGAATCAACATCATTTAAAAGAACACCAAATTCATCACTACCCAGCCTTGCCAGAAGATCACATTCCCTGATTCTTTGTTGCAATATAGCAGAGACTTCGCAAAGTAACTCATCACCCACCGTATGTCCGGCTGTATCATTAATTACTTTAAACTGATTAATATCAACATATAACATCGCATACGTATGCATGCCACGTTTTGATATGCTGACAGCATGATTAAGCTGGTTTTCGAAATAATTCCGGTTATACAAATTGGTTAAAGGATCATGCTGAACAATATACTCAAGCTGGCGGCGTGCAATATGGTCGTTGGTTTTATCCTGCAAAACAAGAACAACTGATTTAAGTGTGCTGTTTTCAAAAACTGGGGTTACCATATAATTAATTAATATCTGACTGCCATCGGATTTTAGTAGCTTTGCTTCCGACTGTTGTTTAATAACTCTTTTTTCATTAAGGCAAACTTGTATCGGGCTTAAGTAGCATGGCATGTTAAGTTCATTGTAAATAGTAATAACATGATCAAAGTCTTTGCCAAGAATATTATTCTTTTTAATCTTTAATAATTGTTCGGCTTTATTGTTAATATAGGTTATCTGACTATGAAGATTACAGATAACAACAACATCCTGAATGCTGTCTAATGCAGATAGTATACCAGGTACATACTGGCTTTCATTTAATATGCTGGATATGTCTAACTCAGAAGGGGGAGGTAAATCTTCACACTCATCCTTGACTACATCAGCAGGTAGCTCTGGCCCAATAGCCGCTTGTTCATCCATAAATAGTCCTCACACCAAAATATCATTATTATCATAAAGACTGCACCTGCTAGTGCATTAATAGTAGACACTTAAAGTAGAATAGCAAGCTGGGGTTTGCGCCTGGCCAAATAAATCATTTTAGTGCGCTAAAAAAGATCTGTTACCGTTTTACGTGTTTCATCAGACGGCGTTTTTTATCGATTTGATGCCTGGTCAGTGTATTTTTCTTATTTTTATAAGGGTTATCACCGGTGCGGAATACAACCTGCAGAGGTGTTCCAACCAGTTTCAGTTTTTTGCTAAAAGCATTAATAAGATAGCGCTTATATTGAAGTGGCACATCGCTGGTCTGGTTGCCATGAATAATAATCAGTGGTGGGTTCTGCCCGCCCTGATGCGCATAACGAAGTTTAATGCGCCGCCCTCGCACCAGTGGCGGCGGGTGTGCCTCC
>CAZDEC010000152.1:0-4913 GCA_964504295.1 uncultured Thioalkalispiraceae bacterium | reverse complement strand
TGATGCCGGACTATTACATTGTCGATAAAAATGAGAAAGAATATACATTACGAAACCACAAGGGAGAGACAACAAAAATCCCTAATATACTTGAATGAATGTAGCTGCTGGATGAGGGCGCTATGCATAAATAATGAAAAAAGCTTCTTATCTAATTAATAAACTTGTCGGCAGTAATAACGATTTTAATCTTTATATATTTATCTAGTAGCGAATTCACTTTGGTTGTATTAGGTTTCATGGCGTGGGCAATGTCACCATATTTATATTTATTCTTGTTAGTGAAGTATTCAACCAATAATAATATAAAATTTATATTAGGTTCAGTGCTAGTAATATGTTTGCTTGGAGTATCACTACAAATTGATACAGCTCTTATCGGTATAAATGCTCAAGGCGGCTTAGCATTATTATTTATCCCGGTTTATCAATGGGTAGCTCTAGTACTAATAACGATTGTTTTGGCAATATTAAAAATGGCAAAAAATACATAACAAAATGAGTAAAATATATTTTCTGTTTTCTTTACATCTGGCATGATAAATATAGCAAAGGGGTAAATGTTACAGTATTATATTTACCTGAAACTAATCAAAAACCGAAGTTAATGCCTATAGAAGGGGCTTTTTCCCAGTAATATTCTCTGGTGGTTTTAGTATAGTTTTTATTAGGTTTCTATTGGAACATGGTATTTATTACCAAGTTGGTAATGAAGCATAGCCTAACAATCCCTAAATAACCAAGCAATAGTTTTCACCCCAACGAATAATTTATTTCATTTCTTCACCTAATATTGCTTGATAGTCAGATGAACATCTGATTTAATACTCCAGACGACCGTCTGATAATGCAGGAGGGATGCTATGCAAACTATACTGGTTACTGGTGCAAATGGCTTTGTAGGTACGCACACACTTAAAAGCTTAATGAAATTGAAAGGAATAAATTTGATAGTGGCATGTCGCGATAAAACAAAATTAATTTCCGAGTATAAAGGAGAAGTTCGTGAGGGCGATTACCGTGATGAACAATATCTGGATAGCATGCTAGATGGTGTTGATGTTGTTTGTAATGCGATGGCATGGACATCGTTATGGGGGCACAATAAAGAATCACAAGAACTGTACTATCTGCCAACTATTAAACTCATTAATAAAGCAATAGAAAAAAAGATTAAGCGATTTATCAATGTTAGTACAACATCTGCAGCATCACCCAGGCTATCTTCAGATGCCATGAGCACGGGTATGCCAAGAGCCTTTTGGCCACATTTATGCAATGTTATTAAAATTGAAAACTATATGAGACGTAATGCGAACAGCGCTACTGCCATGATTAATATGCGTTTTGGCATTTTTGCTGGTGAGCACTATGCCTTAGGAATACTACCAATATTGCTGCCGCGCTTAAAAACGCATCTGGTTCCCTGGGTGGCTGGCGGCAAAACCAGTTTACCAGTGATTGATGGGCGGGATATTGGTGAGGCGATGAAATGTGCCTCAATTGCGGAGCAACTCAACGGCTATCAGGCATTCAATATTGTAGGCAAAAAAGTACCTACTGTTAGAGAGGTTATAGAATATATACATAGAAAGTTTGGTTATCCAAAACCTCATTTTAGCGTGCCGTTTTGTATGGCCTATCCTTTTGCCTGGCTAATGGAAAAGCTGGATCCTGTTGTACCCTGGGAACCACTAATATGCCGCAGTGTTGTTCATTTATTGGAAGAAGTAAACGCCGATAATAACCGAGCAACTAAAATATTAGGCTACCATCCTGAACATCATTGGCAGAATGCAATAGATATGCAGATAAATAAAATGCACAAATTGCAAAAAACAGCGATGAGTATGGCCCGACCGATTGTGTAATAAACCAGAAAAAGGTATCTTGAAAATACCATGGCCACAAGAGAGAAAACAGAAGAACTTAGGCAGCAGATAGTTAGGGCGGCTGATCAGTTATTTTACCAAAAGGGTTATAACCTGACCTCGTTCAGTGATATTGCAACTGTCTCTAAAATACCGCGTGGTAATTTAAATTATTACTTTAAAACAAAGGATGATGTTTTAATTTCTGTTATTAAGTATCGAGTGGATGAAACGCTGCAAATGCTACAAGGCTGGGAAAAAGAGTATAAAACTCCACTTAAGCGTCTGCAGCGATATGCACAAATTGCAGCCAACGTAAAAAATGAAGTGATTAATTACGGATGTCCTATGGGGACGCTTAATACGGAATTAGGCAAGGTGCAGCAGAACTTGCAGGCCATAGCAAAGGAACAATTTGAAATTTTTGAGCAATGGATAAAAGAGCAGTTTCAGGCAATGGGGTGTAGAAAAAATTCATCTGAATTAACGCTACATCTTATGGTGAGGACACAGGGTATTGCTACTATGGCTTATGTTCACAAGGATGCACGGTTGATTCAAAGAGAGATAAAATCAATTGTCAGTTGGCTTGCGTCTCTAACTAATAATAAAAATAAGTAATTATTGCTTTTTATACAATTCTATTTAGCCAGGACTATACTAACTGAAGCGGGAAAATAACACTTACTAAAGACAGGGGGTTTGTTATGGCACCAAAAGAATTCACAATAAAACCAATAGCTTGTGGTGTTTAAAAATGAAGGCGATAATTCAATTAGCATCTATAAATAATTTATCTGCGGTACTGCCGCTAGTTCGTACCTACCATGAAATTGAAATGTTTGCCAAATGCATAACAACGAAATCCATACTATGAAGCTTCTTCTGATTTTATTTATGCTATTGCAGGCCAGTTGCAGCAATGAGACCCAAACCATCACCGGAATAGTTGTGGATGAAAACGGGGCAAAGATTAATAATGCAACTGTACGCGCATGCTACTATGGCTGGGGCTGGTCTAGCGGTGGTCTGGTCTGGTATGGGATAAGGGTTACTGTTCCGATCCTGTTATAACGAATAGCAATGGTAAATACACGATATCATTTACCGGCCCAACAACCATGATTTTACGGGTGAACAAAAATGAATGGATGCAAGCTCAGGATTACAGTACCAAAACATCAAAAATTGTCCTTGTAAGGCTAAAAGATTATTACCGTAAGGAGCAGGCAAAAAAGAAATTAGCAGAAGAGTTGTTCCGAAAAAGAATACCTTCTGAGTCTGATATTGAATATTTTTGCAGGGTTATTCACAAACGATCCAGCCAGGTGGTTATTATGTACAAAGGTCAAAGAATAAAAGTCACGCAAACTATTCTTCAGCATGACAATTTGGCTAGCGTACTCTTGGCTATAAGTGGTGCATATGATGTAATCGGTATGCTTGCCGGCGAATTAATGTTAAACAGCAACGGAAAAAAATGGGCAACAAACCTAATATTACTTCCTGAGGGAAATCAGTGTGGCCAAAAAACTTACTTCCTTGCAGCCAGAACAAAATATGTGCAGCCCTCAACCAATGTGTCTGCGAGTATACCAGGCATAAGCGCCAGCTTTAACATGAGAATATGGAATAAAGAGTGATAGTTACAAAGCTCTATATCAAGCCTCGATTTTCCCAGAACCGTTACTGCCAGTGTGGATTGAACATGTTGGTGATCCTGCATTAGCAAAGTAACCTAACACGTCATATCGACTTTTAAAGGAAAATAATGGTGGAACCGAGTTTCTTAGTATATAAGTCTGAGAAGGCCTTTCGAAATACTTGGCATGAATACAGGGTATATCAAGATCGTATTGAGCTAGATACCGTATTTAAAACTATAATAATTAAAAAAATAGACATAGAAGAAATAAATATCTTTTCGCCACCCGTTATAAAAACATCCATTTTTGCCTTAAAAATAGATTTGGCAGATTTTTATACGCACATAGGAATAAAAAGAAAAAAGGGCTCTTTAAAAGAAATAAGATTTACACCACTGTTTCCAGAAAAATTCCTGGAGTCAGTAAAGAGCATACTGTAATAAATATCACATAACCATATGCCCAAAACCACCGTGCAAGGCCTGAGCCAAAAAGGTGGAAAAAAGAGTATAGCAAGGGTAGTCTATCTTCACTTATCCGATAAATTTAGTAATTTATTTTTTGCACGCTCATATTGGCTTGTGGTGAGTTCACCTTGTTCCTGTACACGGCGGATTGTTTTTAATTCGCCAGCACGTTGTTGCTGCAAATTTAGCCCTAAATGATCAAAACGCCGCTGGCTTTCTGTTTGCACTGTTTGAATAAACTGCTTAAATTCTTTTTTATTTGGCAGGCCATTGTAAAATTGAACCAGCGGTACTTTTGAATGCCGAGATACGAATACCCGATCATGTCGTGTAAAAACCATAAAGGTAATCAGGCTGATTAAGGTTAAAATAATAGCTGCTGCAATAGCCCAGTTTTTATAGGCTGCAGGAAAAGAGTCCAGTACGGGTGTTAAATAAAAGATTAAACTAACATTTACAAAAATAATAAAACTGATCAGCGGCTTTTTTGCAAAAATAAAGTGGCTTCTTATTTTTGGATCAAGTGCAACAATATCAATTAAATATTCTTTGTGGGTTTTTAATGTTCTGGAAATAATATTGAGTGTTGTTTTGTCCTTAAAACGAAACTGGCGCTCACCGGCAAACAATTTTTGCTGTTTTAATTCCAACTTCATTCAGTTCGCCATTTCATTAACTGCTGCCAGTAAAGCTACACTGCCGCCACGCCTCAAACACAAGTATTGACGCTGTATTCGATAAATTCAAGCTACGGCTCTGTGGTTTCATCGGAATGCGCAGTACATTGTCTTTACCTAACCCGGAAAGTATCGATTTGGGCAAACCACGCGTTTCGGGGCCAAATAAAAAGGCATCGCCCTCGGTAAACGCAGTGTCATAGACACTTTTTACGCCGTGTGTCGATAGCGCAAAAACACGCACTGGTTTTG
>CAZDEC010000151.1:0-4987 GCA_964504295.1 uncultured Thioalkalispiraceae bacterium | reverse complement strand
TTACATCCTGCCTGTAATGCTATTGCTTATGAAATTAATCTTTTGACCTTAATAGCTTTTAACTATCTGCAATAATCGTGCCACAAAAATCCTTGAATTAGCATAATCTGCGCAAGAATCATGCCAATTAAAACTTTAATTTCAATCCTACCAATAATCGTGCCATAAAATAAACATTAAGGGTGATTTATATGGCATGGATTATACCTCAATAAAATCAAGCACTTGCGTGAAATTATATCCACAATATAAATGTGAGTTAATACTGGCATGGAATAAATTAATTGGCATTAAAATAAATATATATATTTTTATATGCAGGTATTTGGCATGGATTATCAAAGCCACACCATCACAAGGGTTGATGTCGTATCATTTCTTACAGCAAGAAAAAACAGCAATCCCTGTCGGGGGAAGTAGCGCAATAACTAAAATACCAAATAAACTAATACTTGATAAAAGCAAACCAAAGCAGAAAGCAGCCAAGCCAAATGAAAATAGAAACTGCATTAAAAACGCGGGGAATCGAGCTGCACAAAAAACTACACCACCAATTACACCAAAAAGTAAAGGTAATATATCAGCACTTATGTCCATGAAATTCTCCTAATTAGTTAATGTAACTATTGCTCAATTAAGATTCTATATTACCCGAACATTCTTAAGTAACCCTTAAGAGCGCACCGAAATTTCAATTTATTTCAATGCGCCACCTGGATGCTATACACTTATTCCGTCCGCTTTAAGCTGTCGGTCAATTTCTTGCACAAGGCGGCGTGCATCTTCAGCGTCTCGATGATAAACCACCTCAAGCAAGCATACTGAGCGTATTAACCGGTAAGATCCGTGGTTGACAATGATCGTCATAAACCCTTGATACTTATCAACTTTTATCTCAAAGCTGGGGGGTCCAATTCGATCCATCGCCTTAGCAAGGTGCTCACTAAACTCTACTATCTTACTATCAACTGTCATATCTTCACCTGTTAATAAATGGTAATTAACTGCAACCAATACTGCTCTCTAATTCTTAACGTGGTATTATTACATTAATGGATCGGTAGCGCTGATCAACGAGGACTTAACTCATGGCATTAGATTTTCCATCCTTTTATGATGGCCTGGCGGTTGGTGATATCCAATTCAGTACCAGTGAAACCACTGGCGCAACAGGCGCACCTACCCATGTCGCACCCAATGGCTCATGGCACGTCGATGAAGCCACCGGCATTCAGTACAAAAACACCGATGGTGCCACCACCTGGGAAACGGCCAACCTAACCCAGTCGCAAGTTGAGGCTATCCTCAATACCGACTCACATTATGACCCAGCGATCCTGCGCGACAATACACTATATGCCAATGTCGCCGCCGCAGTCACAGCAGCCAACATTGGTGACTCGCTTGATGGCGTTACCATCGCCGCAGGCAATATTATCTTCCTCGACAACCTAACGGTCGGTCAAGAGGGCTCATACCTTGTCTCTGGATCTACAGGTGCTTGGGTATTCACGATAACAACTGAGTCTGCTACCCCAGCTGAGGGGGATACCATCCTTATCACTCAAGGCACGAGTGGTGGTCAATGGTATTTCTATAACAACGCAGGCACATGGGAAGAAACCCCAGCAACATTAGCGGCAATCCTGACTGAACTCACCAATATCCGAAATTTTGTCGGAAAAAGTGGCGCAGGTGTAGAAGACCCCACCTTTACTCCGGGCTTGGTCATTGATAACCCAACAACCACCAATCTTGAGCAAGCGGTTGACGAGCTTAACATTGAGATCGGTGCAGATTTCGTGGATCAGGGCGTCATCACGACTGCCAATACAGTTCAAGCTAACCTTGTTGCTCTTGATACCGCAATCTCATCACTGGGCGCGGGCGTAGTAGGAACAGGGACCGGAATTACAGCGGCTGCCGCGATTGATGCTTTTAATATTCAATCATTCGTAAAGGTTGAGTGGGAGATCTTCGTCAGACTCGACTCGGACAACACTCGAACACAGGTAATCACTGGTACGGCTCACCACAATGGCACCTTGACTGTTGATGCAACCGCTCGACGAGTGACTACCCGAGCAGGCGCTAGAACCGGGACCAAAATCACCACACTTGACTTCACTGCCGTGCTTGCAGGTACAGGTGCCGCTCAAACATTGACGTTAAATGTGGCATCCCTAGGCGCTGCCATCAGTTATTCGTTCAGACGAACAGATACTTTAGCTCAATTCTAAGAGGTCCACATGATGAACCCAATTCATTACATAATGGAAAAATTAAGAAAAGCCAAGGAGAACGACCCAGTAAGATCATGCCAGGTTCACATAAAGATCGGATGCTCCCATGTTGACGGGATGATCTGCGATATGAGAGATTGCACTATTCTCGACAAATACCGAGAATCAATGAAATCAAACACGCCGTAGTGCGTTAGCTAACTTACAAGAGGCCCGCATGATCCGCCCTGAAATGTTTATTAAGCAATACTTAAGAGATAAAAAGAAGGCTGATCTTTCACCTAAAGACGATCCATCAATCCACTGCCCGGTTCATGTCGGACTGGGCTGCGACAGTCTCCTTGAAAGACTTTGCCATATGAAGCATTGCACTATCCTAAAGGGTTATCAAGTGAGCATGAATTCCAACACGCCAGAGCGCGTAATTAAGGGGGTGATCCGTGAGTAACTTTCTTGACGCTATTGATGAGGCTCCAATCAATCGTGTCGTCCTAATCAATGATGACGGAGCAGCAGGGGAGTTAACATTGGCCGCTGGGCCGATTGATCCGTCATCCTCTATCCTGGAGAACCTGACTGAGCCGGCGGTTTTTTTCTCAACAATACCAGGGAGCCCCCGCATCTATCTCAAGATGGGCGGGGGCACACTAGATTACGTCTTACCTGAAAGTTCGAATGGAGGAGGCGCAACAGGCGATGTGCCCTTCTTTAGGGCTGATGGGATACAAGATAATATCGCCGTCACCGTAAGTGGCCTCCCATTTTTCCGTGCTAATGGGGTCCAGGACGATATCGCGCTCGTTTAGATCATATCTTCCTTATTGGGGCGCTTAAGATTAACCTCACCACCTCCAGACATAACGCTCAAGTCAACAGCCACGGTTTGATGAAATACAGCACCAACCAGCAGCAGTATGATGACATAGAAGATACTGAAAACCTTTAATTTTATCATTACAACCCCCTAGATACTTTAATTAACTTGCAATGAAGTTAACGGCGTCCCTGCCAAAAAACCTTAGCCCTATTTACCTCCTGGATTTGTGGCGGTGAGTAATTTTATAAACTCGTCAGAAGATATATTCATCTCATCGCCGTCCACGTCGGTCGCCAAAAATGAGTGCGTTCCGCCCGCGCTGACGAACACGCTCACATCGATTATATTGTTGGGTGTTGTGAAATTAAATGTTGATACATATTTCATTCTTATCTACCTTGTAAGTTATAGCTATATTCATCAAGTTTAATTATTAAAATCATAATAATTTAAACACATAGAGTTAACTCTTGCGGATCCCTTTCCGTGCGCCATTGTATCTATTGGTGTTAATGAGGCTGCCCCTAACTCACCACCAAGAAAGGCAATCGCCGACTTTGGTAGCCGCCTAATCATCATATCGAGCGGTGAGGTGTATGGGCTTTTAACCATTTTTCCATACTTAAGCCATTCAACAACGAAATAATGCATGTCTGAATAGCCCAAAGACTTCCATCGAGAAATACTACCTCTTGGTATGCCATACTTTTCAGCGATACCTTTTACCGTAATCTCCTCACCGTAGACTTTATGGACGACAAAGGCAGCCCCTTGATTAGGGGATTGTCTCGGCATATTAACCGCCTGCTCAACCGTTATACTTAAACGCTTAATTCGCATCCTTATTCCACTAACACTTAACCCATACTTCATCGCCGCATCATATACGCTAAGCTCTTCCCCGTTTACCATGTGCTTCATTCAGTCACCTCTTTATAGTCAAATGTGGATGTGTGTTTTTATCAAACTAACCATGTGCTAAAATATATCAATTAAATCTTAAGAGGCGATTAGGATGTCCATTCCAATTAAAGCCCTTCCAGATCCGTCGGGGGATACAAATGCGCTGGCTGAATTTACAAGCATTGATTCCATCCCTGTCGCTAATGGTGGCACCGGAGCATTAACAGCTCCTTCCGCACGCACTAATTTAGGTGCAGCTTCTCAGGCTGATCATACTGCGCATTTAGGTGATACCGGTAATCCGCATGTCGTTACTGCGGTGCAGGTGGGTGCGATACCGACGGCTGAAAAAGGGGTAGCCAATGGCGTGGCTCCACTTAACGCGCTGAATGAAATACCATTAATCCATATACCGAGCGCGGCAATCCCTGAAGTCGACGTGGTGGCGAACGCAGCAGCCCGTATTGCGCTGATACCATCTCGCCAGGAAGGTGATTCACTCTTCCAGACGGATGACAGTAGCACCTGGAAGCATGACGGCACCACTTACATCTCGTGGTCGCCTCAAGAAATTTTTGGCAGCCAGTTCGAGTTCCTGAAGGATGACGCAGTTAGCACGACACTATCAACGACATACCAAGATAAGGTGTTGTTAGCAACAGCCGTCGTCCCGGCAGGAACATATAAAATTGAATGGAGCTATCAATATAACTGTGACTCAACCACACAGGATTACCGAGGTCGGCTTAGAGTTGACGGCACGGATATTATGGTGCATCGTCAGGAGCTAAAGGATTCAGCGGGGACATTTGGAGGCTCGGGCAGTAATCAACAGTATCAAAGCAGCGGGTTCGATTACTTGGTATTAACGAACGCCTCACATGACATTCTCCTTCAATGGCGCACGCAGGACACAGGCGTTGAGGCCTCCATCTGGAATGCACGAATATCCATACATAGAGTGAGTTAATTAATGTTCTTCATAACCAACGTAACCACTATGCCGATATCTCTTATACTTATT
>CAZDEC010000150.1:0-5152 GCA_964504295.1 uncultured Thioalkalispiraceae bacterium | reverse complement strand
CAATTAATAACCTATATAACACTAAGAATTAACGAGGCTGAATTCTGTTAATTTTTAGTGTTATATAATTTATTCATGTTTTAAGGAGGTCTTATTTACTACCAGGTCAGCTCTCCATTGAGTGTTAAAACAGTACTACTTACCACATTCGTTACCACCGTATTGATAAAGGTCACTTTCTTATTAATCAGGTCCAGTTTAATCGCATCGAGACCACACTCAATAAAAGTACTTACCGGTGAGGTACAGGCATAATCGTATTTAGTACCATTAGAAAGGATACTCATTGATATCCCTTTAAAACCAGATATTGCACTCGCATCGGTTACTACAAGTATAAAAGCATTATTCGGATCTGTTATATTTGGGGTAAGAATATTCGGTGCAGTAAAATCAACAGTACTTGCTTTATCCACAATAATTATATAATCAGGCTGTGAACCAGCCGCTGGCGATTCACCAATAAAGCCAGTATCGAGTTGTGAACCTAAAAACGACGTATCATCACCCGTTAAAGTGACCGTGCCAGTTGTATTGCCTGGACTTGTATTGCCTGCATTGCCACTTCCTGTAGGTGCAGGTGTTCCATTACTACCGCCACCACAACTTGTTAAAACAATAGCCATACTTATCAATAAAATTCGTAGCAACATAATAAATCCCTTTTATGGTTAGTTATTTCAATATGGCTTTGCCTGCACATATTGTGTCGTTGAATTATATCGAAGTATTTCTGAATAGAAGCTGAACTGGACTAAATTAAAAAACTACTTGTATACTTTACAATCATATTTGTCAGGGTCAGGTTTTGCCCCGTGCCTTTGTAAACCGAATCTTCTGAAAAGGCACGGGGCAAGACTTGATCTTACCCCCCTGAAAATAATAAAAATGCGGTCGCTAAAATTTGGCCACGTAATGACATGTATATTACACAAGGTTCAATCAATAATTTTTTGGTTGAATTTTTAGTCGATATTGGTGCAAACTTGGGTTGCAATGGGCGAAACGGTGGCACGGCGTTTGGGTATTAAGTATCACGGTGGCACAAAAGGCTATGCCGGTACCGCCAGTGGTGTTGCACCTATTTATAAAGTGACTTTAAATAAAGTAAAAGTGGGTGATATTGAATTACGCCATGTCTGTGTAGCGATTATTGGTGGCTATCGTTCTCATCAGGTTTTGTTAGGCAATTCATTTTTAAACCGCGTCGAAATGCCGCGAACGAAACGGCTGATGATTTTAAAAAAGAAGTAATTCGGCTTACTTCACTTTTTCAATCAACGCATAAGCCGAATGGTTATGAATCGATTCAAAATTTTCTGACTCAACCACATAGGCAGAAATACGATCTTCGGCATTAAGTTGTGCCGCTACATCACGTACCATGTCTTCGACAAATTTGGGGTTATCGTAAGCACGTTCGGTAACAATTTTTTCGTCTGGGCGTTTAAGTAAACCAAATAGCTCGCATGATGCTTGCTGCTCGATTAAATCAATCAGTTCTTCTACCCAGATAAATGTATTAATTGTTGCGGTAACGGTAACGTGAGAACGTTGGTTATGGGCACCATAGTCCGAAATCTTTTTCGAGCAGGGGCAAAGGCTAGTTACAGGAACAACAACTTTAATCTGCATATCTGTTTTGCCATCGTGTACTTCACCTATAAAGGTTACGTCGTAGTCTAACAAGCTTTGCACTTTTGATGCGGGTGCTGTTTTGTTAACGAAGTAGGGAAATGACATTTCAATATGTCCAGACTGTGCTTCTAAACGTTCTGCCATTTCAACGAGCATTTGTTTAAAGGATTCAACGGATACTTCGCGCTCGTGATTATTTAAAATCTCAACAAAGCGTGACATATGCGTGCCTTTAAAATCATGCGGCAAGTTAACGTACATATTAAAATTAGCAATGGTGTGTTGTTCACCTTCGCTTCGGTCGCGCACCCGAACGGGATGGCGAATGTCTTTAATGCCTACTTTGTTAATTGGAATATGACGCAAATCTTTACTGTTTTGAACGTCTGCAATAACGTCGGTGCTCATCTTAATCTTCCTCGGTATAGCTGACACAGGCGCGATCGGTTTCCCAAATGGTGACATTCTTAACCGTCACGCGTGTATCGTTTAATTCGTTACTTAATTGCGTATAAAAATAGGCGGCCAGGTTTTCAGCCGTTGGGTTTATTTTATCGAAGGGTGGAATGTCGTTTAAATTACGGTGATCCATTTTTTCGATAAGGATTTTGGTTGCAGCTTTTATATCGCTGAAATCCATACCCATACCTATATTATTTAATTCTTTACAACTTACATTAACTTCGACTTTCCAGTTATGGCCGTGTAAGCGACTGCAAGGGCCTTCATAATCTCGAAGGAGATGCGCGGCGGAAAAATCAGTTAAGATTTTCATAGTGTAACAGGAAGTCATAGGCATTACTTGAGTATTTTAATCGGGTATTAATAGAGCTGGGGTTGTATCGTATTTTTAAGCCAAGCTTAAATGTTTTTCATGTTGCTTATCTTTTAAAAAGTGTTCAATTTGTGCGATTATATCAGAGCTTGAGAGTTTTGCCTCACTCAATACTTCGTCTCGGCTACCATGTGCCTGGAATTTATCGGGTAGCCCCAGATTAAGGACGGGAATATTGCGCTTATTAGCGAGTAAGCATTCATTAACGGCACTGCCAGCGCCGCCCATCACCACGTTATCTTCGAGAGTGATAAGTAAGTCATGTGAATCGGCGAGTGCCAAAATGGCTTTTTCGTCCAGTGGCTTAATAAAACGCATATTCATTAGCGTGGTATTTAAAGCATCGGCTGCCTCGGTTGCAGCTGTGAGCAGGGCGCCAAAGGACAATATGGCAATGGACTTACCTTTGCGTATTTTTTCTGCCTTACCAATGGGGATGGCCGTCATTTGTTTTTGAACCGCGGTGCCCATGCCGGTTCCGCGAGGGTAACGTACTGCACAGGGGCCATGGTATTGATAGCCGGTGTAAAGCATTTGTCGACATTCGTTTTCGTTTGATGCGGCCATGACAACCATATTGGGTACACAGCGTAAGTAGCTTAAATCAAGGTTACCCGCATGGGTTGCGCCATCGGGGCCAACAACGCCACCGCGGTCTATTGCAAATAAAACCGGCAAGTTTTGTAAGGCCACATCATGAATCAGTTGGTCATAGCCACGCTGTAAAAAAGTAGAATAGATGGCGACAACCGGGTGAATACCTTCACAGGCCAGCCCGGCGGCAAAGGTAATCGCATGTTGCTCGGCGATACCGACATCAAAATATTGTGCTGGAAAGCGTTGGGCAAAATCAACCAAGCCGGAGCCTTCTCGCATTGCCGGGGTGACCGCCACCAGTTTGGAATCTTTTGCAGCCATATCGCATATCCAGTCGCTAAAGATCTGAGTATAAGTGGGGCCAGTGGTAGTTTTGGATTCGAGTTTGCCCGATTCGATATCGAACTTGCCGACACCGTGGTAAGCACAGGGGTTTTCTTCGGCGGGTTGGTAGCCTTTGCCTTTTTTAGTGACAATATGCAGGAACTGCGGGCCATCAAGATCGCGTAAATTTTTGAGGGTGCTGACGAGAATATCAATATCGTGGCCATCAATTGGGCCGATATAGTTAAAACCGAGTTCTTCAAACAAGGTGCCAGGCACCACCATGCCTTTAACATGTTCTTCTGTTCGGCGTGCCAGTTCCCATACGCTCGGCATGGCACTGAGTACCTTTTTACTGCCTTGTTTCATACTGGAATAAACTTTACTGGAAAGCACCCGGGCAAAATAATTCGACATGGCGCCCACGTTGGGTGAAATCGACATATCGTTATCATTAAGAATAACGAGCAGGTTGGCGTCTAAATCGCCGGCATGGTTAAGCGCTTCGAACGCCATACCGGCAGTGAGCGCACCATCACCGATGATGGCAGCAACATGGCGATCATCACCTGTTTGTTTGGCGGCTACGGCCATGCCGAGTGCTGCGCTAATCGAGGTGCTGGAATGCCCAACACCGAAAGTATCGTAAGCGCTTTCCTCGCGTTTAGGGAAACCACTTAAACCACTTTTTTGACGCAAGCTGGGCATTTGTTCACGTCGGCCAGTTAGGATTTTGTGCGGGTAACTCTGGTGGCCAACATCCCACACCAGTCGGTCATTTGGGGTGTCATAAATGTAGTGCAGGGCAACGGTTAACTCGACGGTGCCTAGCCCGGAAGACAAATGCCCACCTGTTTCGCTGACCGTTTGAATAACACAATCTCTCAGTTCATCAGACACTTGCCTGAGCTGGTCGGCTTTTAGAGCACGCAAGTCCTGAGGATACTGGATGGTATCGAGCAAAGGAGTGGGTGTTTTTAAAGTCATTTTCGGTTAGCCAGCGTTGATATTCTATTCATTCATTTGTAACAAAACGATCATGCTTTGTTTAACGCCATTATGCAAGCTAACTTAGGGCTTGACAGGGTAATCAGGCTGTTGAAAAAGAAGAGAATAATGATACGCTGCGTTAGAATTCCCGGCCAATGATGTAAGCCGATAGTTCCCGCAATATTTGTGCATTCTCAGCAAAGATTTCGAGATGAGATACGGCTTCTTCATGGAGTTCCAGTGCCAGCGTTTTTGATTCAGCCAGGCCTAGAATGGCTGGGTAAGTGGGTTTATTCAAGGCCGCATCGGCTCCCTGGGGCTTGCCAAGGACTTCAGTTGAAGCCTCAATATCCAGAATGTCATCCTGAACCTGAAAGGCGAGGCCAACACATTTACCATAATGATCAAGGGCTTGCAGTTGTTCGCTGGTAACATTAGCCTGGCAAAGTGCGCCGAGTTGCACACTGGCTCGAATCAACGCGCCAGTTTTATGAATATGCATATTTTCAAGTTCGGCGATATTGAGCTTTTTGCCTACAGCTTCGAGGTCGATGGCCTGGCCACCGGCCATTCCGCGTGAACCACTGGCTTCGGCGAGTATTTCTGTCATTTTTAGAACATTTTCAGCTGGAATATTTTTGACCAGCGGGGTAAGTATTTGAAATGCCAGGGGTTGCAGGGCATCGCCTGCCAAAATAGCCATCGCCTCGCCGTAGCGAATATGGCAAGTGGGTTGGCCGCGACGCAGATCGTCGTCGTCCATTGCGG
>CAZDEC010000149.1:0-5165 GCA_964504295.1 uncultured Thioalkalispiraceae bacterium | reverse complement strand
CTACCGCGCCCAGCTACAAACACAACAAGCCCTGCTATCTCAGCAACGAGAGGTTGATAAGTACCCTGACTTTAATCAGTGGGTAATCGAGCTTGAGAACGACCCTGATTATCTTGAAAAGGTTGAGAAGCGGCTTGATTCTGAGTTGGGCGAAGATAGATTATTTTAAACGGGCTTTGAGACTGCCTTTGAAATCTCAACATAAACTTAAACATAAATAGGAAACTGATATGAACATTAATGAACTAGGCTCAAGTAATTTTTTAAAGAAAGAAGACTGTATGCCGCCAATAAAAGTAACGATTGCAGGAATAAAGCATGAAAACATGGCGCAGGATGGTCAGCCAATAGAAATGAAGTACACGCTACAGTTTAACGGTGACGTTAAGCCGATGGTATTAAACAAAACAAACGGGCAATTAATCGCTCACGTCTTAGGTAGTCCAGAGTCAGATGACTGGATGGGCAAAGAGATCACGCTGTATAACGACCCCACTATCATGTTTGCCGGTGAAATGAAGGGCGGCATTCGGGTGCAAGTTCCTCAAGCGCAAACATATCAGCCAGGGCAGTCTGAAAATCCAGCACAAGGCGTTGACGATCCATTCTGATGAACGTAAACGAAGCATTTAACGGCAACAAGGAGGTTGCCAAGCTTAAAAGCAAACTAAAACGCACCCATAGTCTCTGTAATGCGATATATGAGTATTATGGATATATCTACGAGATAAAGGAGTATTTACGCTTAGAACAGATTACAGGCGCTCAGGAGTTATGGGGTGAGCTTGATTACAAAACACAGTCATTGTTAATAACCGCCCCATTGTACGGAGGGGTGTTTACTACCCATGAAAGGGCGGTAATCCGTGGGTTTTGGAAAGTATCAACTGATGACATTGAAGGCATACGATGAAAGCTAAAACAGAAGAAGAACTGAGCCATCTACGTGTTAAGGCAGCAAGAAAAAAGGTTAAGTCAGGGTTTAGCTATTTCAAGTTAAGCGATAAAAAGGCCGTATCTCAGATAAACCCTGACCCGCTGAGTAAAGAAGACAGGAAGCGGATAGAGGACATCAAAGATAATCGGCTGTATGGTGAGGAGGTTGACTTGTGGTGAACAAATACAAGCAAGTTTATGGCGACTGGGAGATAACCTACAATCCAAAGCCAATAGGATCAATAGCCTTCGACTACGATTACTCGCATAAAGATCATGACGGCGAAAATTGTTTATGTGGTGTAGCTGGAAGCTTTGACAATGCTATTAAGCAGATAAAGGACATCGAAGAAAGCTGGTTAGAGCCAGCATGAACATAACAAAACATCATCGCTCTAAGCTGCCGTTTGAGATAGTCGAGAAAGCCAGAGATATGCGCGAATATGAGAAAATGGAGATAAGGGATATTCAGCATAAGTTATCAAGTTCTGGCATTGATGTGCCATATTGGACGCTAGTTGATTTTATTTATTACAGGACGAGGGTTTATAGATGATAGTCATGGTTGGATGCGAAGAAAGCCAGGTAGTTTGCAAAGCGTTCAGAGATAAAGGACACGAAGCGTATTCATGTGATCTGGTTGATACCAGGGGAAACCCTGACTGGCACATAAAAGGCGATATTATGGACAATCTAAAAGGGTTTGATCTGATTATATTGCATCCTGATTGTACCGCTATGGCTGTAAGCGGTAACAGGTGGTACGGAAAGAATATGCCGCTGCATGAAAAACGAATTGATGCGATAAAATGGACGGCGGTACTGTGGGAAAGAGCGAAGCTACACTGTGATCACGTTGCTCTTGAAAATCCTGTAAGCGTGGTATTCAAGCATTTACATGGAAAAAAGATGCAATATATACAGCCTTATGAATTTGGACACATGGAGCAAAAAAAGACAAGTCTCGCGCTGCACGGATTGCCGCTACTTAAATCTACTGATAATGTCTACGAAGAGATGATGAAGTTACCAAGAAATCAGCGCGAGAAAAAGCACTTTATGGCGCCTGGCCCAAATCGAAAAAGGGATAGATCGGAGACATTTCAGGGGATAGCAGTCGCAATGGTAGATTCATGGGGTGAGTTATGATTATCCGCACAGAATCAGACCGAAAAGAGTGCATCGAGAAGATCAGCAGGATAAATCTGGACAAGCCGTGGAGAGTAGACGCCGATCTGTTTAAGCCTAGCCGCTCTATCGCAATGAATGCGCTGTACTATGCGTGGCTGTCAGAGATATCGAAGTACACAGGCGATGGCATTGCTTATACCCGGGGGTTTATAAAATGGGAATATGGGGTGCCGATTCTTCTAGCGCGGGGCGAGCCTGAATTCAACAACCTGATAGATTCGATAGTAAACAATATGCAGTATGAGCAGATAATCGAACTGTTTGGCACGGAGTCGATACAGGTATCTAGCGCGATGAAAGTGCCGGAATTTCTTGATTACCTGAAAAACATCGAGGAATATTGTTTCAGTCAGCACATTCCACTAGCGCGTGAGTCTGACTATTACAATGAAGCTATGGGGATAAAGCCATGAAACCAACAACATACACCCGCCACTTTATCTGCGAGCACTGCCTCAAAGCCTTGACCCTAAAGTCAGATCGTGACGACCTTGATGCAAAGCAGCGCGAGCATGTTGAGAAGTGCGAGAAGAAGAGAAAGTGAATATAACCATCTTTGGACAGGTAATAGCCAAGAAGAACTCGCAGCGCGTTGTAAGGATGGGTAGTCGCTATGCAATACGAGCATCAAAAGCCTATGAGAAGTACGCTAAGACAGCAATACAGCAAGCCTCAGCGCATAAATGGAAAGGTGAATACCCTGTTATTGTTGAGATGTTCTTCTACCGGCAGACAAAACGGCAGTTTGACCTTGATAACATGCAAGGCTCGATACTGGATATTCTGGTGAACGCAGGAGTGATAGAGGATGACTCAATGCTCTATGTCATACCAGCGATTCACAAACACGGGTGGCAGATAGAGAAGGATAATCCGCGCACTGAAATCATAATACGGGAGTATTTGAGTGAGTAAGATTACACAATCAGCACGAGGTCAGGAGTGTCAAGTAAGGCTAGACGGGATATGTAACCATGATAGCGATACTACGGTATTTGCTCACATTGGTGGTGGCGGCATGGGAACTAAGCAACCGGATACAGAGGGGGCATTTTGCTGTTCAGATTGTCATAATGAGGTTGACAGAAGAACCACGCGAATACTTAACCCGCTAAGGGTTAGCTTGTACCACCATGAGGGCTGCATGAGAACGCGTAAAATACTGATTGATATGGGGCTTATAGAGATTAAATAACGACCTGTTGTCAGCTTCGTAACGCAGCCCACTGCATATAATTGTTATGTGTGGTGCTAATTTTGGAGATGAAAGATGTTTAAAAAATTATCAATAAAGCAGAAGCTTGCTTTTGTACTTATACTTATCCCTATTGCGATTATTTTATTTATAAAAGAAATATTTATTATAAAGCCGCTTAAAGCGATAGGAGTTTTTTTAAACTGGTGGAGCACATAACGACCAGTGCTCACGGGCGGCGTGTTTTGCCGTCCGGTGCAGCTTTTTGTTAGCTATTTTGCGGAATAACTAAAATAATTTGATATATTTATAGTAAAAGGCTTGCTTTACTTAAATAGTTTTAGTATAATATAGTCACTGGTTAGGAAAACACACAACAAAGAGGCTATCAAGATGAAGAATTTAAGCGGATTCGATACCCAAACAATATGTGACATTCACATGAGCGCAAAGATGTTTTTATTAAATAGGGATGATAACACTTACCTAGAGATGGCTTACGGAAGCGCTGGCTATCTTTTCACAGATAGTAAAAAATTTGCTGACAGGTTCAGCGCTTTTATTGAATCTGGTATAAAAATTGAAAACATTATGAATATAATAAACATTGAAATGAAAAAGAGAATATTGTGAAACCCTCTGAAAAATGTAAGTCAGTCGGGCTTAAAAGTCTAAATGAACTCTCAGAGATAACAGACAGGCCTGTGCAAACGCTAATCCGCTGGCATGAGGACGACCCTGTTTTTTTTGAGATATTACTACGCGGTGCTGTCAGCAAAAAACACTGTGATGCTTTTGATAGCTAACACCTTGTTAACCGGCGCTGCTGTTTAGCGTCCGTTTGAACTTTTTGTTATGTGATTTAAACCATATTACCGGAGTCAGGAAAATGGGAATAGAATTAGATATTGATGATGTTTGCGCTGGGAATAGACTAGCTCAACGCGAATTGGATGCGCTTAGGGAGTTATTTAGACTAGTAAAAGAAAATGATATTGAGCTTTTATGGGAGCATTGTGACTGTGGATGCCCAAACAATAAAAGCCCGAAGTCAAAAGAAAGTGTAGATATAATTAGAATTATTAAAGCTATTGATTCTTTCACATAACAACAAGTTGAGCCGCCGGTTTCCCACGGTCGGCTCTAACGTAAGTTATGGTATAATAAAGCCATCATAAAACATCCAGCATTAGCACGATAAGACAGAGCACACAGCCCGTACAGCAATTAACGCAAAGAATACGTAGGCATGGATAGGTTAGGATTAAAACAGCCTGTAGCCGCACATAAGCGACCACAGGCCGCATGGTTATTTCTTCTTTCTGCCACGCAAAGCCAGCTTGAGATGGTTTAGCCGTGACTTTGGCATAGGTCGGTGGGATTCAGAGGCAGGATTGCGAAGCCATGATATAACTGTCGTTTCAGAGACATCGATAAGCCCGGCAACGTCACCAGAAGTCAGCCCGTAGTCTTTTTTGATCTGGCGTAGTTCATCAGCGTTCATTTTTGCACCTGCTTAACGTAGTCGAAGCAGTTAATATTTCCAGGCCATTCATAATTGCCGTAATTATCTTTGTGATTAGTTGGCAGTATGTATCTAACGGTAGCTAAATCTGATTTAAACCTCTCTACGCATACCAGTGAAACAATCGTTCCGCATGGGATATCACGGCTTACCGAAAAGCTATCATCAACCTGATTATTTCGCCTAAGTAGTATCATCACAAACCACACTGTTTCTGTAGCATGACCGGCAATTCACCTGCATCAGATTTCGCCGCTTCTTCACGCTCAAGCTTGCGCCGTAGTCCGACGAGGTAGGCGCGCAGTTCTTTCTGGTCAT
>CAZDEC010000148.1:0-5168 GCA_964504295.1 uncultured Thioalkalispiraceae bacterium | reverse complement strand
GTTAATTTTTCTAAAGTATAATTCTTGCTAGGTGTGATTTAGCCGACGCTTACGTATTTACAATTCCAAGTTCAGAAAATCTGGATGATGAAAAAAAATGGGGTAAGAGGTTAAATAACCTGAACTCGGGATAAGGGATGAACTAAAAGTCAGTTTACCGATCAGAAATTTTGACAAAGAAACAACTGATCACAAAGGTAAACTGACATGAATAAAATGGATTAATTTAAGCCGTAATCGCAATAACCCAAAATCATATATCCTGCTACAAATTTGACATTTGGTTGCAGCGCATCAAAAAGGCAGTCTAACACTAAATGAAAATTAGGTATTTTGTTGGTAAATTAATTGTTACCAAAATTTGGCGTTATTGCGATAAACGAAATTTTCATTCTAGCCGTATAGCAAATAAATTTGAGTTTTCTGGTGGTATGCTAGGATCATTAGGGTTTAACTTAAATGACTGCCATGCAACAGTTGTAGTGCCATCGATACCAGATGTAATATTGATACTTTTTACATCCCTAGCTATAACATTTTGGGTTGGTTGCCATCCAAAATTTACGCCTGGTTTATATCTCTTGATATATATTTTTGAGTTTGCTGCCCATGCAATGGTGACAATATCACGAGGACCTTGAAAAGAATTAAACAACTTGGTTGTTACGGTTTCCAAAATCTGCGGTACTTTCCATCCTTTAATAGTAGTGTCGTACTCAGCATAATTTATTACAGTGTTACCAAGAGTAATAGCAAGTGCATTACCAGAAGGGAAGGTTGTTACATCAAGTTGTTTTCCAGTAAAACCAGGAAGTTGACTACTCATAATAAATGGTAAATCTGGGTTCAAATTTATTTGGGTGTCATAAGTTAAAAATAGCCTGTAGTTTTCATTCACCCAACCCATCACGATGTTATTCTTAGAGCTGCTAGAAACGATTGTTGAACCTTGAGTATCATCTTGCAATATCCGATATGTATCTAATACAACGCGATCTTTAGAAGGAAATGGAAATTTTGCCAAAATTACTTTTCGATGCTTGGTATAACCTGGTTCGGGAAGGAATAGTTCCTTGTAAAGTACATAGATGTTTCCAGAACTATCTGAACTCATAACGGGTCTATGTTCAAACAAAATTCCTTCGTAAGTTGGTATTTCCATAGTGGTGACACGACTTTTGGCATCCCATAATGTTCCAAACCTTCCATTCTTTGATTGTAACAATCGCATAGCGATTACAACTTTTGGATTGATAGTAGTATCTTGTTCAGTCCATGCTACAGCAACAGTCCCTGTTGTTGAACGATAAACAGATGCTTTTCTCTTGAAACTATCATATGTGCTGTCAAGAGTTTGAGTCGCAGATCCTTTATGAATAATTTCTGGAGTATTCCATTTATCTGTCGACTTCAACCAGGTTGAAGCTACATATGATGTATATTCTTGTGTAGTGCCGCTATTATTGACTTTGTCTCGCCAAATAATCATGTGGTTATCATCGTCATCAGTTACAACTGAATTTATATGTGACAATAAACGGGGTAAACCAGTTACTGGTGTTGTTATATCCGTTGAGTTAGAATCCCACGTATTATTTTGATATCGCTTTGTCATTATTATTCTATTTGTTGAATTAGCCTCAGTACTTTCCCAAAATGCGTGTACAGAACCATCTTTTTTTGTTGAAAAATGGATGGTATCCCATTTACCCAAGCCAATGCCTAATGGCGTTGGTGTTGGATTGTTTATAAATGAACCGTCAGAGGTATGAAATTTACTAGCAATATCGTTAGTGGTGATAAGTTGGTTGCCTGCTACATCCGAAATACTATCGAGTAACGTAATTGTATATGTTTCAAGCAAACGCAAACTTTTTGGGATATTAGGTGTATTTTCTGATCCGGGGGTGAATGTTAAAATATTTGAAATTGGATCATAAGTGATTTTACCAAAAACCTGTATACCGCTTTCTGTTTTAACAATAAAGTTGTTTAAATTAATTGAACCCCAGTTCATTGATTCTTTACTGTTATCTGAATTAGTAAATTTTACTTTAATAGTTGAGTTTGGTTGATTACCGGTAGAATTATTAATTGGAGAAATTATTTCAAATTTGGGTTGCAACCCATCATTGATTTTACTTGTTTTAAATGAGTAACTATGTTGCCCGGATAAAGTATTGCCATTAGTATCGGTAACACCTGTGTTTATTGTTACAGTATAGATTGTATCAGGGAGTAGCTTTTCTGGTTTATAATCAAGAATAGAGCCTGTTAATTTTAAGGCACCTAGAAAATTATCCTGGTTTATTAACGTACCAGTACCAGTAATGATTGACCCACCAGCTTTAATTTCAAAATTTCTTGAACCGGTGTTATTAAATTCTTGCTTTAATGTGTTGGTATCTATTGGTTCAGAGAATTCAATTCTGATTGTATCATTAACAGATATAGGGTTTGAGACTGAATCAGGTATTGTTGATATTACGGTTGGTGGTACATTATCTTCTGTTTCAAATGTCCAACTTCTTTCTTTGAGTGGATTGTTTGCATTGTCTCTTATTGAAGTTTTTAATGTTATTGTATATTGTGTGCTACCTTTTAGATTTGCTTCTTTAGTTCGATAAATGGCCTTCCTGGCACTATTATCATATTCAATTACACCATCACCATTATTAGGGGTAACGATAAACCCATCTTTTACGGATTGGACTTTCATTGCTTCACTAAAAATAACTGAGATTTCTGTTGAAACTGGAACAGTTTTATTTGTTAATAAAGCTTCGAAGGATGTTGATATTATGGTTGGAGGAGTCTTATCTGTATCCGGTAAACCATTATTACCATTACTGCATGAACCACACATTAAACCAAAAATAATTAAAATGCTTACTCTCAATCGATATAGAATATGATTCACAATGTTTCTTCCCTGTTAGTATTTTTCATTAAGTATAATGATTAAGTTAATGTGCATCAACATCTTGTATAGATGATGATGAAGTTATTGTAAAGTGAAGATTAACAATTAAATTTTAAGTAAAAAACAAAATTGTGACTGCATTATAGTTTTTGACAATGGTAATGTGTTCTCATTAAAAAAACAATTAGGTAATCCTATTATTCAATAGTTTCGAGCAAGCGCCATATATTTTTGATGTAAAATATTTTACTCGGATATTTGTTTTTATTGGCAATGCAATCAATCATTGGATGCGTTATTAGGTAATTTAATTAGGTTTATTAATTAAGTTTCTTTATACTGAATTAACATTTTTCTTAGGTTTAAAAAATGAAAACTCTTAAAACTCTGCTCCTAAGCTTATTCTTTGTATTTGGTTTATTTTCTTGCGGTGGTGGTGCGGGTACCGAAGATACACCTTTATCATCTCCACGTTTAACTCCAATCCCAACCCCAACGGACAATAGCCCTGTTCAATTAGTTATAGACTTCTCTGAGGGAGCCGATGGGTGGAGTGCAGACTTTGCGGATTACCCTATAAAAGATGAAATATTGTTTGATTTTATTTCAGGAGTAGAATCAATTCCATCAAAATTACAGAACATCTCAGGCTATAGGCTTTCAGGAATGAATCGTAGTGATGATCTTTTTATGTTTATCAAAAAAGGATTTAGTGGCTTTATCCCAGGTGCAACATATCAACTTATATTCGATATTACGTTTGCAACAAACGCACAATCGAATTGTGTTGGACCAGGTTCACCAGGGACTGCTGTTACTATTAAAGCCGGTGCATCCAGTATTGAACCATTAAAAATACTCAATGATCAAAATATGTACCGTATGAATATTGATATTGGTAATCAAAAAAATGGTGGTTTAAATGCAATAGCAATTGGTAATTTTGCTAATTCACAAGAGTGTGATCCGACTAACGCATTTTTTGAATTGAAAACACTAACAAATGTTAATGATAAGCTATTTATTATAACAGCAGATCCTAATGGAGTATTGTGGTTCCTCTTTGCGACTGATTCGGGATTTGAGTCATTGACCAACATTTATTTTGTTAAAGGCAGTATTGTAGCTACAAATATTTAATTTGATTTTTCAAGTTTAAGAAACTTTAACTAGCTTTGAGGTTTCTTTTACTAGGGTAATAAGTTCAGACTGTAATTTATCTTGTTGTTTCTGTGATTTTTCTAGTGTGGTAGCATATTCATCCGCACGTGCATTTGATGCGGTTATTTCGACTTTCGCTTTTTCAAGTTCAATCGTGATTTGATGAGTTGTTTTTTCTTCATTGCTCAATGTTGTATTGAGCTTTTCAATATTACTAACCATTTCCTTTTTTTCGTCTACCAATAGCAAGTTGCTTTTTTCAAGGGATTGGATTTCTTTGAGTGCTTCATCAAGTTCTAATTCGGCAGTGGCGATACGTTCATCACTGGTTGTTTGTATCAACTCTATTTTCTTACGTGCTTCGTTATCAGCCGCTTTCCATAATTCAACACCAAATCGTTCAAGGGCGATTTTCATTGCACCAGGCATTTCCAGAATCACACCAGACGTGCGTTCCCGGTTTTTTCGCCATTCCCGCATAACCGGACTAATGTGTGAAAAGCTAGTGCCACCTAAAGTATCACGAACAGCTTTATTTGTTACATCTTCACCCTGAGCTATTAGGTTTTCGGCTGCATTGATGATCTTATTTTTAATATCGGGGTTAATTGATGCCATTTTAGATTATCCTTTAATTAAATGTATGTATTGTATTGCTGTATCATACATACATTTAATACATATTCAAAATGATAATTGAATATGTATTAAATTTTTATGGTTAGGTATCAAGTTGAAATAAGAAATCTTATTAATGAAATATTAAACGTGATTATTTTGGATGATGTTACGATGCTTAATATATTTTGGTTTTGTAATTTATTAAAGACAATGAATTCATGATTAATAAAATTATAATTTTTATTAATTATTTTTTAGTGTTGTTTACTGTTGGCAAATATACATTTTTACTTTTCCAACTTATTGATATATTTGGACTAATATTATCGATATAGAAAGCTGGATTACAGCATACAACTTCATGTAACTAATTGAAAATACTGTAACTTTTAATAAATTATTTACAGAGCTACGAACTAAGGGGTCGGGCGTTCGAATCGCTCCAGGCGCACCATATAATCAA
>CAZDEC010000147.1:0-5198 GCA_964504295.1 uncultured Thioalkalispiraceae bacterium | reverse complement strand
CTGATTAACAACCAACCAAATGTATCTGCCACTGCCATATTTTCCGGGGCCTGCTGATAGGCCTGCTGTGCATAAGCCAACGCCTTTTCCGGTTTTTTCTCTGTCAAAAGTGCGGCCAAATTGTTTAACACAACGATGTTTGAGGGCTGCTTCTCCAGTAGTTTATTGTAATGGCGCTCTGCCGATACAGTATTACCAATAAACTGATAATGTGTCGCTAACGCTAATCTCAAACCAGTGTGATCCGGATATTTTGAAATACCTTTGCTTAAAGTAACCAGGGCTTTTGTGGTGTCCCCTGCCAAAAAATAGGACTGACTGAGTTTCCTTGTCAGATTTGCACCTGGCTCTTTTTTTATTGCCATTTGAAAAGCGCCTTGTGCATCCTTATATTGCTTTTGTCGTATATAAATATTACCTTCAAGGTAATATCCAATGCTCTTATCACGATATTGCTGTTTTATTTCATTGGCCAGCTTAAGCGCATTGGCATACTGATTTAAATTTAAATCAAGCTCAATTAACATCACTTTTGCTTTCAGATATTTTGCATCCTGCTGTAATGATTTTTCCAATGAAACACGTGCAGAAGTCAGATCACCTGAAGCCCGTTGTGCGACAGAAAGTTCAGTATATGCAGCTGCAGAAGCTTGCTTGTCTACCAGTTTTTGATATGTGTTAATCGCATTTTGTGGCTGTTTTGCCAGCAAATAGGCGCGCCCTAGCAACAAAAGACTATTGGCGGAGTCAGGCTGCAAACTGTTTACTTCATCGGCCAGTTCTAATGCTGAATCCGCCTTTTTTGTGGCCAAATAATAACGCGCCAGGATAACTCGCGGTAACACTGCCTGAGCATCAAGCTTACGTGCTTTTTCCAGTAAGAGCAGAGCCTTTTCCGTGTCGCCACGCTGTTCGGCTATCTGAACATGCCCTAATATTGCAGCAACTGATGTTTTATCTTCAGATAAAATTTTGTCAAACCATTTACCTGCCTCAGCCAGATTTCCAAGTTCCAGTTCCATTCGTGCCAGACTTAGTTGAGAGGGTGTATGATCTTTTTGTAGTTTCAGGGCGCTGTAAAAATGCTGCCTGGCCAAGTCGCGCTTTCCCGCAACCAGCTCAACCCCACCCATTAGCGCATGTAGATCTGGATCGGACGGCTTCTTCTGTAAAAGCTCCTGTGCCAGACTTCTTGCACTATTAACATTCCCAGCACGTAGTTGTGCATAAATTAATAGCAGGTCGGCGTTTCTATCCTGCCCCCCTTTTTTGTGTAATAACTCCAATTCTACAATAGCATCTTTTAGAGATCCTTGCTGCATATAGACTTTTGCCAGCTCTTTTCTGAGCAACAAATTATCTGGACTTTTCTTTATAACACTCTTTAAGTAACTTATATGTGCATCAGCATTTCCAGTTAATGCCGCTGCCTGACCCACCATCGCTATCAGTTCTACGTCAGTCGTTTCGATATCCTTCTGCAGAATCTCCATTGCCTTTTCTGGCTGGTTTAATTTTAATTGTGTCGCAGCTAAAAGTTTTCTGCCCTGAATATGTGTTGGCGCCTC
Organism: uncultured Thioalkalispiraceae bacterium; assembly: GCA_964504295.1. Lineage (GTDB taxonomy): Bacteria > Pseudomonadota > Gammaproteobacteria > UBA6429 > Thiohalophilaceae > SZUA-37. The sequence continues at coordinate 3,630 of CAZDEC010000147.1, read as the reverse complement.
ATTTACGAAGCGTGACAAATAAATATTTGCTTGTTCATAATTACCAAGCGCAAAGCTAGACGCGCCCAATAATAACAATCCCGGCATGTAGTTCGGTGCTTGTCCTTGCAGATCAAGCAAAACGGTATTGGCTAACTCATAATTTTTCTTTTGAAAGGCAAGCCAACCTTGTAAATACATGACCCGGGGATGCTTGGGCCTGGCTCTGGTTAATACTCCAATGTTTTCTGAGGCGGCATCTAGATTTTTTTGTAAAATCTGAGAAGTTGCCATCCCGGTCAAGGCCTGAAATTTCTGCGAGGTAAAATCCTTTTCTTTATTCAATTTCAGTGCCTTTTTGAAATCGGCTTCAGACTTCACATACATGCCTTTTAAGAAAGATAATTCTGCACTAAAAAGAATTAAATCGATATTATCAGGGGCTAACTGTTTGGCTCTCTCAATATGTATCTCAGCCAGTGCAAGGTTTCCTTGTTTAACTGATATTTTTGCAAGTCCAAGCAACGGTTCTGTGTTTTCAGGATCTAGTTTCTGGGCTGTGATATAGGCTTTTTTAGCCTGTTCATAATCAAATAGCCCTAAATATGCCTCTCCACTTAATAACAGAATCTGGACCCCATCTTTATTCTCTTTAACACCACCTGCCTGAAGTATCTTCAATGCCTCTTTGTACTTTCTCTGGAGTATCAAAGCTTGCCCCAATGGCGCAGTGATCGCAGAATGATCTGCGCCTAATGATTCAGCACGGCGCAATTCCTTTTCTGCATTAACACCTTCTCCTGATTTCAGGTATATTTGGCCCAACAAAAACCTGAAGTCTTTATTTTCCATGTCGGCCTGAATCGCATTTTTTAATTCAATAACCGCAGCTCTATAGCTGCCTTCCGCCATATAGGTTTCTGCATTTTTTATTCTTTCTTCATCAGTAGGATTATCACTGCACCCTGCAATGTTAAGTAATAAAATTACCCATACATATTTCACCGCCGGGAACAAATGGCTGTTCAATTTCATGGCTATAAATTTCAAAATATCACCCCTTCCTCTGTAACCACCATTCGCACCAACAAACAAAAACATAGATCTTTAATAAATATAAATGCTGTTTAGTGTTGTCTTTATAAGACTGATTAATTCAGGATACTATCCGGTGCTTGCGAAATTGCGGTCTCCACCTCAACAAGAGATTTATCCAAAAAGTTCTTTAACCGCAATCTGGCATTTGATTCATTATCTACGACATCTGTTGCCACCAAGAATGATGCTGAGCCTGGCTTTCCTATTAACTCACCCCAAATCCCAAAAAGCTTTGCCATGTCTGGGCGACTTGTTTGCAAGTTCCCAGCTAATACGTACCAGTTCCATACCAGCTTTTTACGACCTACAGATGATTTCAAAAGAGTTTCCTGTATTTTGATTTTTTTTCCTGAAATGTATACTTCATTTTGAATCGAGGAAACTTTCTTCCACTTCCCTTTATCTTCAACGGTATTAAAACTTGCAATAAGCTCTCTTCCTTGTTCCTGATCCCAGAAATATCCAACATAACAATAGACAGTCTCTTTTGCCGAATTTTCATAAATTCCTTCATAGACCACATCGCCATTGATGAAATGTGGCCGATAATCCCCTTCTTTCGACTTCAATTGCCAATCATCAAAAACCGATGGAATTACAAGTGAACCTTTCCATTCATTCTTGTTAATTGAATGAAAGAACGCCAGGGCAGGCCCTGTAGACAGCCCCAATAACACCAAAACCATTACTAAATACTGGTGCCTGGGCTTCTCGCTCGCTTCACATTTACCTTCTGATATGGTCTCAACAGCTACCTCATCTTTATGTGATGCTCTCAAAACGACATTAGATAGCCAGATAAACAAAAATATTCCAATACCAAAAAGCACCCACCCTAATGTCACATGATCTTTGCGAACAAAATAATGTTGCATTTCTGTAAGCTCGCCAGCAATCACCACAATAAAAATTCGAATTGAATTAATGAAAAATGATACAATGGCAATTAAAAACGTGTATGCGAACAAGGCTACTATCCGAAAATTATTCATATAACCATATATAAACCCCAGGCTAATTGCAGCAACCAGCTGCCGCATTCCGGAACAGGTTTCGGCGACTTGAAATTTTCCAGCTGGAATATGTATATACACACCATCCCGATAAGAATTTATTCCAATTGCTTTAAGCATGATTGTGGCAACTTCTGCTGTAGCTTTTTGCAACCACACCCCCTGTAAAATATCCCACACTGGTATAGCACATATAATCAATAAAATCGGAAAACTGAATTTCAGCGCATTTTTATAACCAAAAATGGCCCATACTATAAATAAAAAAATAAATACTAATAAAATCTCCTCCATTACAGCAACATCGGCTAATGCTACTAAAAACCAGGCAATTGATGTTGACACTAAAAAAACAAAACCTATGGTATTTGGCTGAACTGATAATGCATTCCTCTCGGCAAGCCATGTTTTGTAAAAAAAATATATACTTACGCCTAACAGCAACACACCATGCGTGTATGTACCACTATCTGACAATACCCATAAATCATACAAACCATATACGGTGGAATGATACAAAAGTAATGCCAGACCAAAATAAATAAACACAACAAACGGTGATAACAGAATCATAATGAGGCTCTACACTTAATTGTTTATATTTTTATGTTAGCTATGCCGTTTGTCTTCTTAAATATATTTCAAGCAGGCATTCAAACATCGCTGTCTGACTTTAAATAAAATTAACGCGAGCCTTTTCCAAAAAGAATAACTTCAACGGTTTGTAATAAAATCAGAAAATCCAGAAACAGACTTTGATTTTTCACATAATATAAATCATATTGCAATTTTTCTAACGCATCTTTATCTGAGGCCCCGTACGGATAACGTATTTGCGCCCATCCGGTAATCCCCGGTTTTACCCGGTGCCGTTCCTCGAAGTAGTCAATTTTTTCACTTAACATAACGACAAATTCAGGCCGTTCAGGACGTGGACCAACAAAACTCATATTTCCTTTGACAACATTGAAAATCTGCGGCAACTCATCAAATCGTGTTTTCCTTATAAAATTACCCACTTTGGTAATTCTTGAGTCTCCTTTTACTGCCCACTGTGCTTTGCCATCTTTTTCCGCATCTACACGCATACTACGAAATTTGTAAATTTTATACGGCCTGCCATCTTCTCCAATTCTGATTTGGCGAAATAAAACCGGAGCCCTGATTCCATCTTCAAGTTTAATGGCAATGACTGTAAGCAAAATAAATGGCCATGTGACTATCAACAATAATAATCCTGATACAAGATCAAATATGCGTTTGGCAACCGCCTGAAAACTGCTCTTATGAAACCCATCAGATAAAATGAACCAGCTTGGATGAATTTGATCCAGTCGAATCTTGCCTGTTTCACGTTCAAAAAAAGAGGCTAAATCGAGGATTTCTATCCCGCTCATTTTGCAATCAAGCAAATCCTTAACTGGAAATCCTTTTCGTCTATCATCAATTGCAAGAACTATTTCATCAACCTCATGGGTAAGGCAATAGTCCTTAAGTGGCATTCTTAATTTATGAATTTGGGATTGGTCAATAACATCTT
>CAZDEC010000146.1:0-5373 GCA_964504295.1 uncultured Thioalkalispiraceae bacterium | reverse complement strand
TATGGGGTATATTCCAGCAAGATTGCCGCGCTATCGCTCGCAACGACCAGGCTTTTTATATTCAAAGCAGGGGCTTAAAGTTAACGGGACAGCAGTGATATTAATTATAACGGCGGCCAACGTGCAATACCTATCGACTTAAATGTAACCAGCGCGTTATCCGTTTCTAGCGGTGTAAATTTTGCAATTGTACCCAGTTCATCGACAGCAAATAAAACAACCCGTGTAACAATTGCCAGCAACCTTGCTAGCAGCATTAGCTGGAATGCCAGTTTTTCTGAAAGCTGGATGACTCTAAGCCCATCAAGTGGCGATACCACGTCGACTAATAATTTAACTTTAACACTGGTTCAATCTGAACTCGATAAACTTAAAAACGGAACATACATCGGTAACATTACTGTTTCATCGACCGATGCAAATGTATCGGATGCAGCCATCCCAGTAAGCGTCACCATTACTATTCCTGAGGTTAGTTTTGTTTCACCATATCAAGCAGTCAGCAATACTTCTAAAGAGGTTGTTATTCGCGGCTCTGGTTTTTCGAGCTTAACGAATCCGGCTGTTTCTTTTGGTGGTAGTGCGGCTCTATCAATAACCATTATCAGTGACACCGAAATTCGTGCAACGCATGACACCTTAGCAGCAGGAAATTACAATGTTGAAGTAACCGATGGCGCAAGCGCTCTACCCTCGTTTGCGTCACTCACAGTAACCGACGCCGTTACCTATAGCGCTTTATGGAAAACCAGCCAGGCCATTAGCAGCATTATTGATGGTTTATTTTTTGATATGGATAAACAAGCATTATTTATACGCCGCAGTGGTTCCCTTATGCGTTATAAGTTTGATGGCGCTAACTGGAAGCTGGTTGTTACTTCCGACTTCTCCCTTAATTATACTGCTATCGCCTTGTCGCCTAATGGTAAAAGTTTTTATTCTTTTAATGAAAGCGAACATGTTTTTTTAAATTTAATGCTGGCTCCATGGTTAAAACAACCATCAGCAATACAAGCAACTCTTATGGCTCGGTTATAAAGCGCGGCGCTATCGCGAACAATGGTAAAATGATATTTTCCAGCGGAAAATCTATTGTGTCCTCAGATGTCGCAATTAATAATTCAATCACAACCACCAATTTACTCTACCGAATTTCCGGGTCAACTCAACGACTCGTTAAAGCATCCTTAGACGGTAGCCGTATCTACATTATTCCCAAAAGCAAAGTTGATTTAATTCAAAGCTACGATGCAAGCAGCAATACCCTCAACCAGTTCAATGTGTTTGAAATTGCAGACTCTTTAACGGTAAGCAGAACCGGCGAACGATTAATCGTCGACGAAAAAGTTTATGATAGTAATTTAAGCCTTATCGGCAGCTTACCAACAAGCTAGGCATACGTTATAAGCCCGAATGGACAAACAGCGTATACTTTTAACTCTAATACCTCGGATGGCTCATTTCAAAAATATGATTTAACCGCGCCCAATGGAAGCGGCGGTTTTACTGAAGTTGGAACAGTATCAACCATTTCAGGCTCGGCCTTAAGCTCGGCAAAAATGACCATTTCGCAGGATGCTGGAACGCTCTTTGTTGTTGGCTCCGGCGTGCTGGTTGTTTTCCCCGCCCCGTAAGGTACGGCTATTTCTCGATAGGTGCTTTCGAGCGCCTATCGTTTAATACCGTTTATTTATGCGGCTTTCACTACCACTATAGTTTTATTTGCTTCTAACAGCCAAACACAATTCGCCCCATTATAGGGCGTACGCACAGATATTGTGCTAAAATTACATGTATCTCTCTTCTCTACAATGAGAAAAAATCTTTAAATATGCCGTAACTTATTGAATTAAAAATAATTAATTTCTTTATTTTTGCTGCTCTATAATCACCCATTGTGAAAATCGTGTGGTTTACTTCTTGCTACAGGTATAAGGTATGAATGCAGTGGCGACCGATATTCCTTCCCCCTACCAACGTATCCTCGACGGGTTAAACAGTACTATTTTACTGTTCGGCGCCGACCTGCGGCTACGTTATATTAACCCTGCGGGTGAAATGTTGTTTGAGGTTAGCGCGCGCCACTTAATTGGCCAGTATTTCGACCACCTGTTTAGCACCGAAGCCGTTTCTGTGGCTGACATTAATAATGTATTAAACACCGTCCACCCTATTACCCAGCACGAAATTTCCGTTTCACTGTTAAAAACAAAAGATATTACGGTTGATATGTCGATTAGCCCGATGCTCGACTCAAAAGACGACCCGGAAATTTTACTCGAGTGTTATCAGGTCGATCACCTGCTGCGCATAAGCCAGGACGCAAAAAGAGCGACCGACCAACAGGCCACCAAAGAAATTTTACGCGGCCTCGCACACGAAATTAAAAATCCACTCGGTGGTCTGCGTGGTTCGGCGCAATTATTACAACGCCAACTAGACGATAATACTTTAAAAGAATACACCCGCGTTATTATTGATGAGGCCGACCGCTTAAGTTTGTTAGTTGATCGCATGATTGGCCCCACTCAAATTCCAAAAACATGTGACGCCAATATTCATGAAATACTAGAGCATGTACGGCAACTTATTTTGGCAGACTCCGGCCATCAAATTTATATTACTCGCGACTACGACCCGAGTATTCCAAATATGAATATCGACCCTGGGCAAATCATTCAAGCCATTATCAATATCACTCGCAATGCCATACAAGCTATCTCCGAACAAAAAGAAAGCACACCGGGCAATGTTATTTATCGAACCCGTGTACTGCGCAATTTTACCATTGGCAGCATACGCCACCGCTTAGCGCTGGCATTAGAAATTGAAGACAACGGCCCCGGCATACCCGGCGATTTACAAAAGAAAATTTTCTTTCCCATGGTAACCGGTCGTGCAAGCGGCACCGGCCTGGGCTTATCAATAGCACAATCTATAATACAGCAGCACAATGGCTTGCTCGAATGCAAGAGCAAACCAAATAAAACAATCTTCACTATTAACCTACCAATTACAATTTAACACAGGGATATCGTATAAATATGGGTACTGATTCAATATGGGTTGTTGACGATGACAGGTCAATACGCTGGGTACTTGAGCAAGCACTGACTCAAGCTGACATTAATGTTAAAACGTTTGAAAACGCAGCCGATGTTTTAAGCGATTTACAATCGACGCAACCCGACGCCATTATTAGTGATATTAGAATGCCAGGCATTGATGGCCTTGAATTACTGTCTAAAATTCATATCAACCATCCAGATTTACCGGTTATTATTATTACCGCACATTCCGATTTAGACAGCGCCGTTTCTGCTTATCAGGGTGGTGCGTTTGAATATTTACCCAAACCTTTTGATGTTGACGACGCCGTGTCACTTGCACAACGCGCGATTAATCACAACAAAACTGAACCGTCTCAAGCAGCCATCGAGCAGCCCAAAGTAAGCGAAATTATAGGCGAAGCCAGTAGCATGCAAGAAGTGTTTCGTGCAATCGGTCGGCTATCACAATCTAATATTACGGTTTTAATTAACGGCGAATCCGGCACCGGTAAAGAGCTGGTTGCCAATGCGTTACACCGACACAGCCCGCGATCTGAACAATCTTTTATTGCACTCAACATGGCGGCAATACCAAAAGACTTACTCGAGTCTGAATTATTTGGCCATGAAAAAGGAGCCTTCACCGGCGCACAAAATTTACGCAAAGGCCGCTTTGAACAAGCCAATAACGGTACATTATTTTTAGACGAAATTGGCGACATGCCCGCCGAACTACAAACCCGATTATTGCGCGTACTCGCCGACGGTGTGTTTTATCGAGTTGGCGGCCATCAACCGGTTAAAGTCGACGTGCGCATTATTGCCGCCACCCATCAAAATCTTGAGAACCGCGTTAAACTCGGAGACTTTCGCGAAGATCTGTTCCATCGTTTAAATGTTATACGCATCCATATACCGTCCCTTAAAGAACGTCAGGAAGATATCCCCATTCTGGCACGCCACTTTTTAAACAAAGCTGCTACCGAACTCGACGTTGAAGTAAAAATACTCAAAAAAGAAACCGAAGAGTTTTTATCGCAACTGCATTGGCAAGGCAATGTACGCCAACTTGAAAATACCTGCCGTTGGTTAACCGTTATGACACCTTCGCAAGAAGTCACCATCGACGACTTACCCCCCGAGTTAACCGACAAAGCCCAACCCACCGCCCCCGAAGGCAACTGGACAGATGCCTTCAAAGTTTGGGTTGACCAACAACTCAATAAAAATGAAAAAAATCTACTCAGCACTGCCACCCCACAATTTGAAAAAATTCTTATCGAATCCGCCTTACAAAAAACCGGTGGCCGCCGCCAGGACGCAGCAGTTTTACTCGGCTGGGGCAGAAATACACTGACAAGAAAAATAAAAGAATTAAATTTATAAAATAAAAACAGAGTTACTTTATTAAAACCCACTAGCAGACTCTAGTGGTTATAGAATAACCATCGCAAAAATTCTTTCTGTCTTTTCGAAGAGCATTAAACGATTAAGCTTTATTAGCAGCTTGATCTTCTTGATAATAAAGCGCATTTTGTACTGTATATTGAATTGGATTAGACAGATTACGTCTAATTCTTGTATAAGGCAGAATCTGTCTAAATCAATGTTATGAGTAATAAAAATACAATGCTAACTAATGATGAATCACTTGTGCAAGTTATGTCGCATGAGTATAAATTATTGTCACAAGCATATAGTGAATTCCAATATTTATTTTTAAAGAATAATACTGAACATAATGATGAAGTAAAACTTCATTTGTATAATTCTTATGCAAAAATACTTTATCACCTTTACGAGTTTTTAAAGTCGTGTGTATGCAGAGAAGTTAGTAAAACCAAGTCTGAAGATCACGAATATGTTAAAAAATATATAATTGTTGAGCTGGAAAAAATTGCTTCAAATTTAGGCGAAGGTCAACATAAGGTTGAATCATTTACAGAATTTGCAGGTGATTTAAGAATATATCGCAATAAAGTTTATGGGCATGTAAATAAAGAGCGTTTTGAAAAATATCCGCTTGGGAATTTCTACGCTAAACATCATGTTTATATAGTTTGGTTGGTAAGAAGCACTGAATACTGGTGGAAAACTGAAGCGTCAGAGCTGGCTAAACATAAAGCAGTACAAGAATTTTCAAAATTATTAGTATTTAATGAGCATGAGTGAAAGTGAAAATCATAACAAGGTATTAAAGTTCGCTCACTTTGTTCGCCCGACAACCAACCGCTCGTTTTACTCACGGTTAGTTGCGGCTTAATACAACGTTAGCCAACCAATGAAGGGGCATATTATGAATATAAAATTTAAAAATATTTTT
>CAZDEC010000145.1:0-5447 GCA_964504295.1 uncultured Thioalkalispiraceae bacterium | reverse complement strand
TCGCTCGCAATGACCAGGCTTTCTATATTTCAAAGCAGGGGCTTAAAGTTAACGGCACAGCAGTGTCCCATTAACTAACTTTAACGTTAGATAAAAGATTGGCGGTATCAAGCAGTAAACAACTGCTCCGATTATCTTGACTACCAAGGTAGCCTTTGAATAAACCCTCCATTTCTAAAACTGCATCCAGGCCCATTCTTTCTAAACCACGTAAATCAGATTTATTAAAATTCATGACCTCATGAATTTCATCAATTTGTAGTGCCACTAAGGGTTTAATGCCATTGTTGGTAATATTGATAACAACCGTATGCAATGATTCTTCAATTTGACTACGTGCATGACTAAAATGTTTTTTTAAATAATTTAAACTGGTTAAACGTGCCATCTCCAGTTTTTCTAATGCAACATCAAGTTGCCCATTCACCCGCAAACCAAGTAATTCATCTGCAAGAGCATGAATGGCTTTATGGGGTTCATCAAAATGCTCCATAATATCCGACAAGGCTTCATCTCGAGTTTTAAATTTGTCATACCATTTACCAAAAGCACACATACCTGGATCACGTTCTTTCTCAAAAGGCATATTGTCTTTCAAGGATATCTCCAATGCATCAATCCATTCAATATGGTCGCGTTCTCGCGCATTTAATAGCTCAACAAGATTTGACTTGATATGCCGTGTCGATGGAATATTAAGCATTTCTGCAAAATTATAAACGGCAACAGGCTCATCCATATAATTAATAACACCCATCAAACCACGTGATTTAACAGGTGGTTGTAGCATTTTGTCCAAATCCTGAGTCACCGAGAGTATATTGTCGATATCAATTGCAAAGAGCTCATCACCAATCCAGAAGGTAAAAACCGTTAAAACTTCGTTTTCATTTTCAGTCATCGGTTGATTTGTCGCGGCTATGCTCATAGTTTTTCTCTTAAGGTTTTATATCGGTTTGCTAATAAAATAGCGGCAATCAGTGCCATATCTTTAGTAATTCAGCTTATTTCAGGCAAAAAAAAGGGCGACCAATTGGCCGCCCTCTTTTTTATCTACTGCTAATTTCTAGCAATAAATCTGCTTTTATAATAATGGCACTAACAACAGAGCCACAATATTCATGATTTTAATCAATGGGTTAATCGCTGGGCCCGCTGTATCTTTGTAGGGGTCGCCAACGGTATCACCGGTTACCGCCGCTTTATGCGCATCGGAACCCTTACCACCATGATGACCATCTTCGATGTATTTTTTGGCATTATCCCAGGCACCGCCACCGGTTGTCATGGAAATAGCAACAAACAAGCCCGTTACGATAGTACCGATTAAAACACCCCCTAAAGCCTGCGCACCCATTGTTAAACCAACAATAACAGGCACTGCTACTGGTAATAAGGATGGCAAAATCATTTCTTTAATCGCCGCTTTTGTCAGCATATCAACAGCTTTGGAATAATCAGGCTTTTGCGTGTAATCCATAATACCCGGCATTTCTTTAAACTGGCGACGTACTTCAACCACCACCGAACCCGCTGCTCGACCAACTGCTTCCATGGCCATCGCACCAAACAGGTAAGGAATAAGTCCACCAATAAATAAGCCTATAATCACGTAATGGTTCGATAAATCAAACGTGATGGGCTCTCCACCTTTACCAGCCAGTGTGTGCGTAAAGTCAGCAAACAATACCAGTGTCGCTAAACCTGCAGAACCAATAGCATAACCTTTAGTGACTGCTTTAGTCGTATTGCCCACCGCATCGAGTGCATCGGTACGTTCACGAACGTCTTCAGGCATATTTGCCATTTCAGCCAGGCCACCGGCGTTATCAGTGATAGGACCGTAAGCATCAAGTGCCACAATAATACCGGTCATGGATAACATTGAAGTCGCTGCAATCGCAATACCATATAAACCGGCATAATAATGCGCGCCAAAAATAGAAGCACAAACAGCAAGTACTGGGAGTGCAGTCGATTTCATTGACACACCTAAACCAGCAATAACATTGGTGCCATCACCGGTTAATGATGCTGCCGCAATATGTCTGACAGGCGCATACTCAGTAGCCGTGTAGTATTCTGTAATAACAATCATACCAACGGTTAAGGCCAAACCAATCAGTGCCGAAGCGTATAACGCATCAGGAACCGAACCACTGACACCCGGTATCGTTACCCCGGTCATCATTTCGTTAGTAACAAAGTAAAATGCAATCGCAGAAAGAACCGCAGCAATACCTGTTGCCCTGTACAAGGCATTCATGATTTTGCCACCCTCTTTAACCGATACAAACCAGCTACCAATAATTGAGGTTAAAATTGAAACACCACCTAATACAAGTGGGTACATTACGGCTGTGTCACCTGCAGTTTCTAAAACCAGACCACCTAAAATCATGGTTGCAATAATGGTTACCGCATAGGTTTCAAATAAATCCGCTGCCATGCCAGCACAATCACCAACGTTGTCACCAACGTTATCGGCAATAACCGCTGGGTTACGAATGTCATCTTCTGGAATACCGGCTTCAACTTTACCAACAATATCCGCGCCTACATCAGCACCTTTAGTAAAGATACCACCACCTAAACGAGCAAAGATTGAAATTAACGAACCACCGAAGGCTAAACCAATCATTGGGTGGAGAGGGTTTTCGACACCTTGTGCAACTAAAAAACCATAGTAACCGGCAACGCCTAACAAACCTAAACCAACCACTAACATACCGGTAATTGCGCCACCTTTAAAAGCAACCGTTAAAGCAGGATTAATGCCTATTGTTGCTGCTTGTGCAGTACGCGAATTTGAACGAACCGAAACATGCATACCAATATAACCGGCCAGGCCAGAAAATATCGCACCAACGGCAAAACCAATGGCGGTATACCAGTCTAAAAAGATACCAATAGCAACAAATAAAATAACCCCAACGATTGAGATTGCAGTGTACTGACGAGCAAGGTAGGCAAGAGCACCTTCTTGAATAGCCCGCGCAATTTTTTTCATTTCATCGCTACCTTGTGGTAGCTTCATAATAGATGTAATAGATATGGCGCCATAAATAATAGCGACAACCGCACACCCGAGGGCAAAGAGTAAGCCGTCTGACATGATGTATTCCTCCGTAGAAGTTTATTTAAGTTTTGTTTTAGTAAGAAATTTTTAGTAGCTTGATGCTACTCTTTTTGTAACCACAGCGATATTGTGTTTTTTTTATTGCGCTATGATCCTGATTAATGAGGAATAAAGTAATATTCAAATATTAGAACGAGTATAATCTAATTTTAGTGTATTGGTTAATTATTAACCAATAATATCAGCCACCAGGAACAAATATGAAGCAAGCTATCGTCATTATCGGGCTCGGTGAAATGGGCAGTGTTTTTGCTCGCGGCCTACTGCGACTAGGGCACCCGATGACCCCCGTCACCCGGCAGACCGACATAAAATTAGCCGCAACTGAAATACCACGACCATTATTGGTACTCGTTGCAGTGGCCGAAAATGATTTACATCCAGTACTTGAGCAAATACCTCAACAATGGCAGGATCGACTGGTTTTATTGCAAAATGAACTCTTACCACGAGACTGGCTAAAATATGACTGGGCTAAAACCACCCCTCCCACCGTTATTTCAGTCTGGTTTGAAAAGAAAAAAGGCCAGGATTCAAAAGTACTGATCGCTTCACCGGTTTTTGGTGCCCATGCACAAATAATTTTTGATGCGCTTGCAACACTCGATATTCCAGTAAAACAATTAAACTCAAACAAAGAACTCGAATTAGAACTGGTCATAAAAAATGTATACATACTAACAACCAATATTGCCGGGCTGGTATTGGAGGCAGGTACAAATGTTGATAGCTTATGGCAACAACACCATGATTTAGCAAAAGCCGTTGCTAGTGACGTAATAGACCTACAGGAATATTTAACCGGCCAAACTTTTGAGCATAGTAAATTAATTGATGGTATGGTCACCGCAATAAAGGGTGATTTAGAACACAAATGCATGGGTCGCTCTGCACCAGCACGTTTACAACGAGCGTTGCTATTAGCAAAAGAAGCCAGTTTAAAAACTGAAAAATTAATCGAAATTTCTAAACAGCAAAACAACTAAAATGAACCACACACAAAATGCCGCCATTGTTCTTATTGCCTGCCCCGACAGGCAAGGCCTAGTTAATTCGGTTACCGAGTTTATAGCAAAATACAATGGCAATATTATTGACCTTGAACAACACGTCGACCAGCACGAAAAAATGTTTTTTATGCGGGTTGAATGGGATATTTCAGAATTTAAAATCGAAGAACAACAAATACAAACCCACTTTGAAAACGAAGTTGCCACACCGCTCAATATGCAATGGACATTACATTTTTCAAAACAACCTCCCAACATGGCAATTTTTGTTTCCAAATACTCCCATTGCCTGTTTGATATTTTGTCCCGACTTCAGGCGAACGAATGGGGGATAAAAATACCGTTAGTCATAAGCAACCACCCGAATTTAGAACAAGCCGTATCACAACTGGGCATCGAGTTTCATCATATCCCGGTGAACAAAAACAATAAACAACAAGCCGAAGCGCAACAAATAGCGCTGTTAAAAAAACACAATATCAACTTCATCGTACTTGCCCGTTATATGCAAATACTATCCGGCAATATTATTCAACACTTTGAAAACAACATTATCAACATACACCACTCATTTCTACCCGCCTTCCCCGGCGCCAAACCCTACCACTCAGCTTATCAACGTGGCGTTAAAATTATCGGCGCAACAAGCCATTATGTCACCGCAGATTTAGACGAAGGCCCCATCATTGCGCAAGACATCGAGCACGTGCGCCACACCAACACCATCGAAGACCTTGTGCGCATTGGCCAGGACATAGAAAAAATAGTTTTATCCAAAGCAATTTGGGTGCATATAAATTTTAAAACATTGGTTTATAAAAATCGGACGATTGTGTTTGAGTAAAGAGCGCATTTTATTATAAACATGAGTTTCAATCCACGCACTCGTGAAGAGTGCGACTTCCGGGTCGAAAGTAAACTCTTTCATCTGTTTAGTTTCAATCCACGCACTCGTGAAGAGTGCGACTTTGGGTATTTTAATTATTCAGTGGGTACTTTTTTGTTTCAATCCACGCACTCGTGAAGAGTGCGACAAGAAAGGAGATTAGTGATGGATAAAGAATTTAGAGTTTCAATCCACGCACTCGTGAAGAGTGCGACGGAGGAACGAAAACTAAAAGCAAAAGACAATCCAGTTTCAATCCACGCACTCGTGAAGAGTGCGACCCAACGAATCTCTACTCGTTATGCTCGGTCTTACGTTTCAATCCACGCACTCGTGAAGAGTGCGACCAAATTACAATTGAAGAAGCTCAGGCTAAATTAGTTTCAATCCACGCACTCGTGAAGAGTGCGAC
>CAZDEC010000144.1:0-5543 GCA_964504295.1 uncultured Thioalkalispiraceae bacterium | reverse complement strand
TTGTATCTTTGCCTACAAAAGAGTAGTCAAATGGTACAAGCTCGCGGCGGGCAATGGCAATGAGTTGGCCCAGTTGAAGCTTGGTGCTCTGTTTGAAAAGGGCCAGGGTGTCACAAAAAACCACAAGAAATCTGCATAGCGGATATTCCAAAAAAATATGCCTTGTATCTCATTCATTCTTTTTGTTTTTTGAAAAAAATGAATTTTTAGAACTTACCTTAAATAACTGAACGGAAGATAAGTTTTTGTTTTTATTTTTAAAAGAATAATAAATATTATTTTCCAAACTCGTTGTGCATTTGAAGTTAAATTAATCAAAATTCGTCTATTCTGAAAAAATCACATAACTCGAAGATAGTTCAGGTTAAATTAATTAGGAGCCATTCCATTTAAACTTCCATTGTAATATCAGACAAGTAAATGTCTCGTTGTAAATAATTTACGTTGGTAATATATCTATTATATGAAGAGTTTTATTTACCAAATTAAATATTACTGCTCATTAATTTTACTGTTAATAACATTTTTGATAACTCATTTCCTTTTGGTTGCAAATGACTGAAGATGCTCTGTATTTTTATAGAAGATAAAATAGTCTTTTATTATAATGTATTATTATGATTTTCAAATAGTATTTCAAGAAGTTCCAGGTGAAATAAGTTTATGTTTTTCAATATCCGGATGTTCACTTCAATGTAATGGATGCCATTCTCCTTTTTTATGGAAAGAAGGCAATGGCAGTTTACTCACTAAAAAACAATTTGAAGTTTTTCTTGAGCAATATAGCAATTTGGCAACCTGTGTTCTTTTTATGGGAGGTGAGTGGCATAAAGAAGAAATAATATGCATGTTAAAACTGGCAAAAAACAAAAAATATAAAACATGTCTTTATACAGGAGAAGAACACATATCAGAAAATATTTTAAACGAACTCACCTGGATCAAAACCGGTAAATGGAAACAATCATTAGGTGGCTTAAGTAGCACAACTACAAATCAAAAATTCATAGAAGTTAAAACTAACAAAATATACAATCATTTATTCATTAAAAACTAAAACATATTTATGATACGACTTACCGATACACAAGTAAAAAAGAAAATAGCTTTTATAGATCATTATATAGGTTCTGCCAATGCAGCTGATGGTTCAAAAGTAGATGCTAATGCCAATGTTACCTCCAAGAATATTGCCACTATGGAAGCAGAATTGAATAAAGACATAAATATACAAGTAAATAGAGCTTTGGTAAAACGAAAAATTGCTTCCGTTTTTGATAAAGAGTTAGCTGATGAATACATACGACAAATTGAAGCTCATGAAATATATGTGCATGATGAAACGTCGCTTAAACCCTACTGTGTATCTATAAGCATGTATCCTTTTCTATTTGACGGACTAATCAAGTTAGGAGGAGAAAGTAGAGCTCCAAAGCATTTAGAGAGTTTTTGTGGAGAATTTGTAAATCTTGTGTTTGCGATAAGTTCTCAGTTTGCCGGAGCATTAGCAACGGTAGAATTTTTGATGTACTTTGACCATTTTGCTGCTAAAGATTATGGATCTGATTATTTGGAAGATCATGAAAAATTAATAGCCAATCATCTTCAGCATGTAGTATATGCTATTAACCAACCTGCTGCTGCCAGAGGTTATCAATCGGTATTTTGGAATATTTCTTTATATGATGAACCATATTTTAATAGTATGTTTGGTGATTTTGTTTTTCCGGATATGACCAAACCTCAATGGCAACGCGTAAAGAAATTACAAACATTTTTTATGAAATGGTTTAATGAAGAACGTAATAAAGCCATTCTTACTTTTCCGGTAGTAACAGCTGCTATGTTGGTAAAAGATGGTAAACCCATTGACACGATTTTTACAGACATGTGTGCACAAGAACTAAGTGAAGGAAATTCATTTTTTATATACCAATCTGAAAATGCTGATAGCTTAGCATCTTGCTGCAGATTGAGAAGTGAGATTAGCGACAACACCTTTAGCTATTCGTTAGGTGCAGGAGGTGTGGCTACAGGCTCTATCAATGTCATTACCCTTAATATAAATAGATTGGTACAAAAGGGAGCCAATATTGTAGAAGAAGTAAAGAAAATACATAAATATCAAGTAGCATATAGAAAATTAATTGAAGAATATGAAGCCACAGGCTTATTACCGGTATATAAAGCAGGATTCATCGCATTAGACAAACAATTTTTAACCATTGGAATTAACGGAATGGTAGAAGCAGCCCAAAGTCAGGGTATAAGAGTAGAAAATAATGTAGCCTACAAAAATTTTGTAAACACATATCTTAAAGCAATTTATGATGAAAATAAACGAGCAAGGCAACACTATGGATATATGTTTAATACAGAATTTGTCCCTGCCGAAAATTTAGGTGTAAAAAATGCCAAATGGGATAAAGAAGATGGTCTTTTTGTACCGAGAGATTGTTATAACTCTTATTTCTATGCCGTTGAAGACACGCAGATTAATACTCTAGACAAAATACTATTACACGGTAATGAAATTATAAAATACCTTGACGGAGGTTCAGCCTTACATCTTAACCTTGAAGAATCTCCAAACAAAGAAGGATTTGTAAAACTCCTTCATGCTACAGCAGCAGCAGGATGTAACTATTTTTGTTTTAATATAAAAATCACCATTTGTAATGAGTGTGATTATATTGACAAACATACCTTATATAAATGTAGTAAGTGTAATTCTATAAATGTTGATCATGCCACACGTGTCATTGGCTATCTCAAACGCGTATCTAGTTTTAGTTCAGCGAGACAAAATGAACATCAGTTAAGGCACTATCATGCCAAACAACCTGTTAGTAATTTGGGGAAATATAGAATGCATGTTATGGAAAAACATCATCAATTAAAGAATAGTTTAACTGATAATTCCATCTATAGAAACTAATGTAAGTTCTTAGGTCTTTTTGGCAGATTCAAATTTTACCCCAGATAATTATTATAGCTTTTGCTAACGTTTGAAACTATTAGAATAATGAAAAAAGATATGATGAATTTTTTATTGATATAACCAAAATATGACATTAATCATAATTCAATGTAGAATTAATATATAGTTTTGTTTAATAAAAGACAAAAAAGTCTTATTTTAAATTCTAAACCAATTACAAATGAATATAACTAAAGATAAAACAGTAGCAGAAACTGTAACAGAGAATATAAAATCTGCACATATTTTTAAAAAATATGGAATCGACTTTTGTTGTGGAGGTGGAGTCACCATTGAAAAAGCATGTGCAAAAAAAGACGTTGATTATCTCGTTTTAAAAAATGAATTAGACGCAATTGATGCTGTTGTTTCAAAAGCATATGATTATGATAACTGGGATTTAAATTTTCTCATAGATCACATTCTAAATGTACACCATACTTATGTTGAAGAGAACATTCCTTTGCTTATTCAATATGCAAATAGAGTGGCTGAAGTACATGGACAACATTATACAGAAGTTGTAGAAATAAATAATTTATTTACAGAAGTTGCTAATGAACTTACTGCGCACATGAAAAAAGAAGAACTCATTCTTTTTCCTCATATAAAACAATTGGTTAAGGCAAAAAAAGAAGGAGTACCTCCTTTAAAACCTCATTTCGGAACAGTAAAAAATCCAATACAAATGATGGAAAACGAGCATGAGAATGCCGGAGATATTTTTAAAGAAATTGCTAGATTAACTACTAATTATTCTACACCGGAAGGGGCTTGTAATACTTTTAGAGCCTTATATGCAAAATTGAAAGAGTTTGAACAAGATCTACATCAACATATACATTTAGAAAACAATATTTTGTTTCCTAAAGCAATTCAATTAGAAAAACAATAAAAATATAAACAGATGAAGAAGTTAATTTTTATTTTACTAATAAGTATCAGTACAGTAGTGAGTGCACAACAGTTTGATTTATCTGCCGAATTAAGACCACGTTATGAAAATAGACATGGTTTTAGTACACTTATTGATAAAGATGCAGACGGTACAAACTTTGTTTCACAACGAACTCGTTTAAATTTTGATTATAAACAAGAAAAAATTAGGTTACGGGTAATTCTTCAAAATATTAGGGTTTGGGGTGATGTAGGTACAATGGCGAGTGACGATAAAGCAACAGCCTTACACGAAGCATGGGCTGAAGCAATTTTGTCAGATAAAGTTTCTTTTAAATTAGGAAGGCAAGAGATAGTATATGATGACCATAGAATTTTTGGTAATGTAGGTTGGGCACAGCAAGCCCGTAGTCATGATGCTTTTCTGTTCAAGTTTACACCAAATAAGAATAATAGGTTGGATGTAGGTTTAGCACTAAATTCAGACAGAGAAGGAATAACTGACGAGTTGTACAGTAATGCCGCAGGATATAAAGCATTTCAATATGCTTGGTATCATGGTGACTTTAATAAGTTTGGCTTAAGTTTCTTGTTATTAAACACAGGTATCGAATATTTAGACAATTCCGGATCAGATGAAAAACAAGTTATTGATTATATGCAAACCATTGGTCCGAGATTAACCTATAAATCCGAT
Source organism: uncultured Thioalkalispiraceae bacterium (assembly GCA_964504295.1). Classification (GTDB taxonomy): domain Bacteria; phylum Pseudomonadota; class Gammaproteobacteria; order UBA6429; family Thiohalophilaceae; genus SZUA-37. The sequence continues at coordinate 969 of CAZDEC010000144.1, read as the reverse complement.
AAACTTAGTGCTAATGTAGCTACTTATTTTCAAACCGGAAAATCATTAGATGCAGATGTAAGTGCATCCTATTATGCAGGAAATATCGATTATAAAATAATAAAAAAATTCACCTTAGGAGTTGGGATGGAATATCTATCAGGTAAAGATATGAACGATTCCAATTCAGATGTAAGGTCTTTTGCACCTCTATTTGGTACAAACCATAAATTCAATGGTTGGATGGATTATTTTTATGTTGGTAATCATGCTGGTTCAGTTGGTTTGACAGATATTTATGCAACACTAGCATACAAAAAGGATAAATTTTCTGCAAAATTAGTTCCTCATTTGTTTTCTACTACTGCCGATGTTTATAACGGATCAGTTAAAATGGATAATAATTTAGGGACAGAAATTGATTTTACAGTAGGTTATAAATTAGATAAGAATATTTCTGTAAATGCCGGATATTCAAAAATGTTTGCAACAGACACAATGGAAATACTAAAAGGAGGAGACAAAGACGAAAATAATAGCTGGGGATGGGTAATGATTACTTTTAAGCCCCAGCTTTTTTCCTATACCCATTAAATTCTGATGTTTATTGGACTCAATCGTTAGTTAAAACTATGCACTTTAGTACAAGACTTTCATCCCGAAATTTCGGGACTAAAAATAGTTTGAATTCAACTAGTTATTGAGTTGTTGGACTACTGAGTTCATAGTTTTTCGTTTCAGACTAAATAACCAGTAACCTAATAACTAAAAGCAATTTATTGCTTCCCTAAACCTATGGACTTGCAGTCCAAAGTGGTTTAGTTGATATTATTCATCATCTGAAAAATAAAGTTGGTTGTGATTCTATTTTTTACCAAAATTAAATCGGTTTTTAGATGCTTTAATCGAAAAGAATTCCCCTAGGCTCTGCCTCGGGGTTTCCGATTTACCTCTCCTTGGGAGAGGTCGGAACTGCGAAAAGCAGTTCCG
>CAZDEC010000143.1:0-5576 GCA_964504295.1 uncultured Thioalkalispiraceae bacterium | reverse complement strand
GATAAAAGAATCCCTTTCTCTGCTATAGAACAGTCGATGCAAGCGCACAAAGTGAACAGGCAACCTGCTGTTAAAACCTATTTTCATTCAGATTGCCGCGCTATCGCTCGCAATGACTGAGTATCTTGAAAAGAAAATAGCCCGAAAATAACTGATAAAAGAATCCCTTTCTCTGCTATAGAACAGTCGATGCAAGCGCACAAAGTGAGCAGGCAACCTGCCGTTAAAACCTATTTTCATTCAGATTGCCGCGCTATCGCTCGGCAATGACTGAGTATCTTGAGTTTTATGGGAATTTTCAGAAATTAGTCGTTATTTTATAAGGGTGATAATACTGCGGCGATTCTTTGCTCGCCCGGCGCGGCTTCTATTTGAAGCAACATAACGCCCCTCACCTATTCCAATTGCCGTAATGGGCGCATTCATCCCAAGTTTTCGCATGTACGCTTTAATCGCCCGCGCCTGCACTTTTGCTGCATTACGATTTATTCGTTTAAAGCCCATGCTATCGGTATAGGATTTAATCATGACCTTTTTAATCTTATCGTCCATTTTGATAAACTTAACCATATTACGCAGCTTGCTGCGCATTTTTTTACTTAATTTGCGCTGGCCTTTAGTAAAGAATAATTTTGTTTTTTTGAATTTATTAAAATCATATTTAGGCAGCTTACTAATACATTTCTCAAACTTACCCTTTATTTTTTTGAAACTAATCGGTGAGATGGTTGTAATAATATCTTCCGTGCCATCGGCCCAGTCACGGTAAGTTAATCGAATCGACATACCTTCTTCCAATTCATACATTAATCGATCGGGCCATACTTCTGGGAGTATATTTTTACTTAAAGAAGCAACTTGCTGACCGCTTTTTGTTCGCTTACGCTTCTTATCGTAGTCTGACTTTGTTGCCGGTATCATTTGTCGATGCGGTAAAATAAACGGTTTATAACCTTCTTTTAACGGTATAAAACCCAGTGTTTTATTGACGGCAAAAGGCTTCCAGTTAGGTGGAATAGAGTCAATTTTTGCTCCAATTTCAGGGTAGGGATATCCGTCCGTAAAGAATGGTCGTTTGTATCTCTTTTCATTTGGCTTAAGTTTTCTGGCAATAGGGTGATCCACTTCAAAAACAAATCTAAGACGTTGCACCGGATTAAACTGAAAATGCGCTCTGCCTAAACGTGGTATCGGCTGTGTTAAAAAGCACTCCAGTTCGGTTGAAGATAATAACCATTGAGACTGCTCCAGTTTCGCGCCAAATAATTGCACCCTTGGATACAATAAGGTCGGTGTTGATACAGGCACTTTGACGATACGTTTCTTTTTATCTTTCTCCTTACCTTTAGTTACACCTTTGTGGTTTTTTGCCAATAATTCTTTATTTTCGTCTGCTAAGCGCTGAGATAAAGCTGTTCTTAAACGACGATTTTTGCCAATACGGACATAATGTGCCGCTGCTTTAGGTGCCTTTTTGGCCTTTGCCACCGGTAATTTCTCCGACTTTTGCAGGCTAGCATCATCTGCTTTCACCACATTCGCTTCCAGCTCGGTATTATCAACGTCAACAAACACAGCCTTATTCGAATTTTTTTTAGCATTTTCAGCAGCTTGGCGTGCATCGGCACCAAATTTCAGGCTGCAACCTGCTACACTGCCAGCAAAAATGCTCACAAGGAAGACAATACGAATATAAGGGCTTAACGCACGATACATACCCCGATGAGTTGCAAAAATTATTCCAGATTTCAAGCCAAACAAGGATTAAATCAATCTATCACTTTAGTTATGCGTTAAAGACCAATACGCTAAAAACCAGTACGATGGTAAAGGCTTATTTCTGCAACAAGGCCTTTTTTTACCCCGGCATTTCCAGTATAGCTTTTCCAGTTATCGACAGCAGCAAGAACATCATTAATAATTTGTTCAGATTTATTTAAGCTAATCGATTCACCAACCTGTATTAAATCTTCTAATACAAAGTTATCTCGTTTGCCATTAACACTCATTTGATGGTAGTTCGTCCATTTGCCCGCCGGGTTATGCGAGTAGGTAACATCATAAGCGGGTGATAGTGACCACTGGCCAGTTTTATCCATAAGAAACGAAATATTTTGTGTGTGATTATCCTGGTTACGCGCAACGATATTAAACACCATACGACGATACTGCTCTGCTGCATCAAGTTTGCTTAAACGTAGTTGACGCATAATTGTAAAAGCTTGTTCGTAACTATAACTGTCCGCCAGATTAAAATCGAAGTGAGCCAAACCACATAATGTTTGCATATGCTGCTTAACGCCATTTACTCGATCAAAGCGTTTTGTCATAAAATGGGCGCGACCATTTTCTTCTAATAACTTACAGTCAGTCATTTTAATGCCTGCTGCTTTTGCCATTAAATAATAGGCATATTCTATTCGACCATGTTGCTTTGATTCACCAAGTTCTAAGTCATCAACGCCATCGAACTTTAACAACCAATAATCATAACCTTGAGGAACTTCAGCCTGGCCAGATTTAACATTGCCATTCCCATCCATTGCAATCACCGCTTTGGCTCTTGCACCACCGGCTGATGTGCCAACCCGCAAAATATCAAAAATCGCGTCACTGTTTTCTTTTTCGGACTCGCTAAATTGTGTGTCCAGACCGACTCGCTGGCGCATAATACATTGCACTAATTCAACCAACTCAGATACTTCAACATTCTTTGCAACATCCTGCTTTGATAACATCGCAGGCGAAAACTCTAATGCCCCCATCCCTCGCTTACCGGTATAACAAAGTCGTTCCACTGAACTAAAGCTTGTGCTATCGCGACCATTACGCGCCAGCCATGCATCTATAATATGGTTACCAAATTTATCTGGTAAAGAATCGGCTAACAATCCTGGTAAACCTAGGTAAGTTTCTTTATTCAACGATGGGAATGAAAAAATAGCATCACCCTTTTCTGCTGAGGCAATACTCATATGAATAGGTGAAATATCGAGACCTTTTTTTAAAAAGGCCTGGTCATACTCAAATACTGCATATTCTTGTTTATCTAACCACGAAACAGCCCCAACCATTTCTCCCCATAAAGAAACAACGGCCGTTTCGACCTTCTTTACCATGAAGAATCTTCTTCTGGTTTTGTAGACCTGGATTTCACTGGATTCGGCTTAATTGGCTTTAGTTTAGCCTGGCCACGATACCCCGAAGCACGCTCGCGCACCTTACCCTGCATCTTCGCTAATTGGATAGGGCTAATGGCTGATTCAGGAATAAAGCTGTTTAAGTCATCCAATGCCGACAACGCCCGCAGCACCGCAATAATGGTGGATAATTTGCCATGCCCAGACTCAAGCGCCTTAATAGAGTTAAGCGACAACATCGTTAATTTAGCTAAGCCGCTTTGGGTGATGTTTTTCTTTAACCGCAAAGCACGAAAACGCTCACCTAACTCCGTTGCAATTGCTTTGTCTGATAGCACATAAAAATCCATAACAGCCTTTATTTAATCCATAAATACATATTTATTAATATATAGTTAATATTAAGGCTATTATAGTGAAAATTAAATAATTTGCAATATATGTGGTCATAAAAGCCCTTTTTAAGGCTTTAATTTAATATAAAGACAATTATATCCCCGATATAGGCTATTAAAGAAATTAAAGTATAAATTTTTCACCATTAATTATCTCGTAAGTTTATTGCTCATCCCAATAACGTTGCATTTCATAATATAAAAATGAAGCGGTCCAGGTGATAAGAACTAAGCCTGTTAATGACTCAAGACCAGTCAAAAACCTGATTTTACCAAAGGGGACAATATCGCCAAAACCCAAGGTGGTATATGTTGTAAAGGAATAATAAATACAATCCGTTAGATTCCCGTTGAAATTACCACTTAAATAACCCCAGTTGCCTGACTTATTCAGGTAATAATAAGCTACGGCAAAAATAAAAACCTCAATAGTATGTGCAATGAGCGCACTAAACACACCCGAGACTATTCGGAAACGATGCCGCATTTTCATATGCGGAATCATTTTGCTAAAGCGATATAAAAATTCATAATGAATGAGCACTACAGCCACAACAATTAAAGAATATATTAATAAAATCATAATTACCTATCGCTAACATTAACAGTAAACAAAGATAGGGGTAGGTATTGTCTTTTGCTTACATCTATATTAAAGCTAATAACAAGACCAGCCCCCTACTACTGACAATTCACATCAACCATTAAATGTAAGGCCTGAGCCTATAGTTTGTTTGGGAGCCCATTCAGTTTAGATCAGCCTTTAAAGTAATTATTGCTCCTGAATGCTGATCAGTTAGTTTTATTAAGTACTGACTATCAGTATTTTTAATAGATTTAATTTTAAATGATTTATATCTAGCATCCTCCGAAATAGACTTTGGAAAGGAGATACTATAACTCCACAATTCTTGAAAATCAGACAGTGTTCGTTTCCTGATTATTAAGTGAAAGTTAGAGCTTGAGGTGGCTACATAATACAAATAGACATAATCATCACTACAAATTGAATTATAATGCTCTTGTTTCCCAGGGTAATATGCTTTCCCATTTATCATAAATGGCCACCCCATAGTTAATTTATCCAATGAGCTTAATCCATCCCAACCTGTACCTGGTGGGCAATTTTGATTAAAACGTAAATGGTGGTACAACCTCTTATTTTCCTTATAAAAATCATATTTTAATCTTCTTCTTTCCATGTCATGAGTTTCTCCGCCTTTTGTTATACTTACAATCTCTGCGGAAATATACTTATTTCTAGAAGTAGTTATTTTAGGTGTTTCTAGAGATGTCTTTGGGATATTGCTATTAAAGCCTAAAGCATCCATCAATATTTTTCTAGGTTGCTGCTCGGGCGTAGGGAAACTACGATAATTAGGACAATATATATTAACGCTAACAGAGTAAGGTTCTTTTTCCCATATCTCATCAAATATAATTCGTTGAGAAGGATGTTCAACGAGTTTTATAATAATATCTGTAGCAGATCCTTTAGCATCTCTTTTTTCAGATACATAAAGAACTGCGGACGGCTCATCCTTTGTTGGTATAGAAAAAACTTCTTTATATTCATTAAGAATATAATCATTTTTTCCAATTCTAATACGAGGTATTCCCCATTCAAGCATTCTTTTTATTTGCCTAAAAGGGTAACGGCTAGAAAGGTTATTATCTGTAATAATTTCTAATGTCCCATTAAATTTTTTGATTACACCTATAGCTATTGGATCTGGAACACTACATATTTTACCGCGTTTAAAAATAAGTCCTGCAAGTTGTTTTTGTTCTGATAAATTTGCTTTCTCACGGTCATAAATATATAGATAAAATGAAGAAAATATAATAATAGCTACTAACAAAAAACCTATAGGACGAAGTATTAATCCATTACAACTTTTCCCATTATGTCCACACTCTTCTTTTTGACGTGTGCCTGCGGCAACGATAAGCATAAAAATTGCAAGAAACCAAAGTATTGTCCCTAAACCGTAACCATAAATAGGTGTGCCAGATGCATGCAAACTAGGATAAATCGTAA
>CAZDEC010000142.1:0-5651 GCA_964504295.1 uncultured Thioalkalispiraceae bacterium | reverse complement strand
CATATGGGTCATTCAAACTAACAGGATTCCCCCCAACATACCCAAACGTATTCAATCCACCAGCAAGCCCAATTGGATCAGACGTGATGTATCTACCTGTTTTAGGATCATAATACCTAAAGTAGTTATAAACAACTTAAACCTATAACAAACTATTTCTCGATATAATTTTCTAATTAAAATAGTAAGTTATAGTTTTATTAAACTAAAATAATATTATTCTAATAAATTTTTCCTGATGCATTTTTTATAATAAAATATCAATTCAAAAAAGTGATAAATTTTACTCTGCATCCAATTTATAGGATGCTGCTAATTTATTTAATGTATTAGCCAATCGATGATAACCCTTACCTTCAACTTGTTCCGCTTGTTTATGATATTTATCTGCTAATGAATGCTCTTCCTTTCCTTCAGGATCTACCCAATGCACACCTCTTGAATTAAATAATGCAGTTCGATAACCTTTTCGCATATCCTCTGCATCCTTATCATTTAGCGCCTCCGCTACAGCAGTATGTAACCAAAGACCATTTGGATCTTCTGGTGCATGAATAAGAACATTCCCCATCATTGAAAGTGCAACTTCAAGATGCCCTGATGCAGAACAAATGCTTTTTACCATGTCTACCCACTTTGTAAAAACAACTCCGTCAAACAAACCATTTTTATCAGTACCTGGTGGAGTGCTCCATCTTCGTAATAAATTATAAGCATTTGAAGCAATTTTTTTCTTTTCTTCTGTAATTGCCTCAATCGGTCCATCTTCATTTTTAGATCGAAATATTGCTTGTACGGCTTCACAAAAAAAATCCGGATTGTCAACCAATCGACGTTCCAGTGTAACAGGTGGAGTACCTAGGTGATTTTGCTCCAAAATTGGTAAGTAGGCCCATTCAATATTAAATAATTCATCCTGATCAGTATCAATATTTTCTTGAAGTACTTTTATTTGTTCACAAATATAATAAACATCCATACTGTTTGCTCTTTCTTTTGTGCGCAATATTGCACGGAGCGTTCGAAAAATTTGTTTATTATTTAGTTTCTTTTTATTGTGTCTAAGGTTTTCTAAACAGTTTAATGCTTCGTTTGGTCTGCCATATGCTACTAATTTGTCAATCGCAAATTCTAGTCCTTCCACATCGTCAAATGGGTTAACGTTTGTTTTTGTCCAATAAAGTTCTTCATCCTCATTGAGATTTGTTTTAACCTTATTCCAAGTTTCTCGCGAAAATGGTAAATAAGCCAAAAATTGACTTATACTTTCCTTAGACCAGGTTGCGAATTCAATACCATTGACCCAGTTCCATCCTTCCAACTGATATCTTGCCCATACATATCCAGTTGTGAACTCATTATCTTTTTTATCATCAGATTCAATTAAATCAGGTAAAATTAAATCATCCTCATCAAAAATCAAACCAAAAATGTAACCTACACGTTCTGGTAACTGTATTGATTGAATAAAACTCAAAATATATTTTAAACCATCAACGTTATATATTTCTTCAATCGCTTTCTTACGTCTTTCCTCTAATCTTTTTCCTTGTTCCTTATAGTCCCCCATATCTTCATAAAGCTCAAAATCCTGTTCTGAAAAAAGGCGGTGATACTTTAATATTGGATCAGTTGGTGATAATTTTTCTGTGATTTTATAAATTTTCTCTATTTGATCCAAAGGCATAGCCCATTTTGCATCAGAAAATCTACGATGCTTTGTTATAAATTTACTAAGGTTTAACCACAAATCGAATTTTTCATTTTCATCCAAATTTTGAATTTGTTCAGAACTAAGGTGGGCTAATATTCGCTCCTGCGCATGAATCAATAAATTATCAAAATAGTCGATAAGTTCAATCAACTTTTTGTCGGAAGAAATTGCTATATCACAAACCCTTTCGGTATAAACAGATATCAGTTCCTGATATTCCGCTTCAGTAACGTTTGGTCTTTCTTCTGGAATTGGATTCCGAAAGATTGGTTTGTATGTACCAGAGGAAAATGATGTTACTGTTGGTAATAAGAATAATAGTAATTTCCAGGCCACATCAGGTGATTCCTTTGTTAATGTTTCAACCGCGATAATTCGTTTTTCAACTGAAGCTGTTGTCTGTGGTAACCATGGTAAATATATCGTAGAAAGTGACTCGGATGGCCGATTACCACTGTTGCCATCGGGATCATAATTAGCAAGAAATCCAAGAGCCACAGTAGCACGAACAAGATACTCTTCATGCCAGGCTAGTGATTCAAGCCCCCAATACAATCCAGTCATATAATTTTCAACCATTATGCCATTGCTCTTCTGCCCAATTAGTACATCGAAAGGACATGGAACACTTTTGAATGAAGCTTCAATAGCATCAAAGAACTCGTCGGGAGCGGCTTCAGCTAACAACGGGAGTAAAGTATTTAAGCTACCCCATAACACTTGATCTGCCTTGGTTAGAATTTCTCTTATAGATATTGCAGTTATGTATTCTGCTTTACCTTTAGAACACGATGTTAATATTTTAGGATTACTTCCAAGTAATGCTAAACTTTCTGCAATACCCTTTCGAAGTTGACTGGAATGCAATAGAATTTTTCTGTGAATAGATGCAGCGTAACGTTCTTCTGGCGGTAATTCAAACTTCGGATCAAGCTCTGATAATACCTTCACTGCTATTTCATGAAATCTATCAAGATGTGCATCAAAAAATCTCACTGCTAATGTTTGCCAAGATTCGTTACGATCAACAAATTGCCACTTACCATCTTTTTGCTTAATTGGTGAATCAACCTGAAATGAAATATCTCTTATTTTATCAATCCAATCATTATAATTTCCTTGTGTTAGTTCTTCTATTATGGTTTTATCCGCAATTGATGCATCATTCCATGCACCAAGAAGAGCTGCTAATGCCAAATCAGTAGCATATTTATGCTGAGGCCAATTAGTTTCACGTGATATTTTTTCCATCACAGTGAATTCCACAGGGATGGTCTGAGGCACTTTAACTTTGAATGCCTCAATTAATTCAGTTGAAAATGAATCAATTACAAGTGTAGCGGCATTTTGGTTTGCTGACTGAACTTCTTCTAGTGTTTTTGCCCATATAAAGGCAGCATTATCTTGCGAGTATTGACCTATCAACGAATGCAGCAAAGAATGTGTAACACCGGACTTGATATCCAGATCATATCCAAGTAGATGAAAACATTTCATAAATGACCAAAGTTCAGCGTCTGTTAATTCAGTCCCACCATTAGCATTTTTAAGGTGGACACGAAATACTCTAAGTTTGTTTCTTTTTGCATTGCTACTAAACTTGGTTTTATCAACTTTATCAATAAAATCATTTGCATCCTCAGCATGCCTAGCCCACTCGAGTATTTGTCTGACATCTCCAATATCCGTTGCACTTAACGGTCCTGTGATTAGTGCAATTACATCACACTCTTGGGAAAAAATATTAGAATTTTGAAAATCAATCCAGGCAGATCTAATGACATCTCCAAATGTTTTATTTCCTTCTGTGATGCTAATCGAATGCTTTATTTGACCAAGTAGCTTGGCTGTTTTGTTGGAATTTGGATTCTGTAAAAATATAATTAAGTCATCAACATCATATCCATCATGTTTTCCCTGAAGTTTTATTTTTTTAATTGGCCATGTAGGTAAACACGGTACAAAACCACCTGTTAGCATTAATACTGAAAATGCCGCCTGGACACGAGTTTCAAAATTAACTCCACCTCCACCAGTAGAAAATGGATTGCTTAATTCTTTTCCTAATGTACTCATTTAATATGATTCTTGTACATTTATAATTTATTCCACATTTTCTCTAAACCTTTGAAGTTGAGCACTAATCATATCTTGCGGTAATCGACTCCCATCATCAATCATTTTTTTATAAGCTAATTCAGCCTGATCAATTGTAATTAAGGTTTCTCCAACCATTTTTTCAACTACCCACAGAGTTCCATGAACCTCTTTATTTTCTTCAATACATACTTGCTTCAAACCGTGATCACCAGTCAATACTGGCGCATCAACTTGTTCTGCAAGAGCCAACGTGAAAAAATCATTACTACTAACACCTGTGGCGTCATATCGTTGTTTAAGATCGACTACTCTTAATACACTTTCACCTGAAAGCGATAAAGTTTGTAGCCCCATTTTAATCAAATAAGGATGCTGTTCTTCAAGTTCTTCCGAATATAAAATATCAGGTGTTGCAAATTCATAATTTAATTGAAACATTGTTTCTAATATTTCACCTGCATCCATATCTATTAAAATATTGGCATCACTAATTAATAGTTTCGTTTTCACAGCTCCCCACATTCCTTATGTTGCGAAACTTAGAAATTGACCATCCAAATAATTCGGCAGCTTTTGCTTCACTAATCAATTCTTCACCAAAAGCATGAAATACAAGCTGTATAAATAATTTAGGTTTTTCAGCCTTGTATTGTTCTCCTGGTTCTTGTTTTACCCAATTCCGTGATCTGAAATAATCCCACATTTTTTTTGCAGCCGCATTGTTCAAAATATTAAGATCACTAGCACGATAAATCCAACCACGCATACTTAAACCATAAGTTTGCTTTAACACACATAACTCTACAGGTTCTAGCCAATTACGATTTGCGCCTAACTCTCTTACAGCTTCAGAAGATGGAACTAAAAATGCACCTGCAAAACGATTAGCTGCCTTCTCTTCATCAATATGCTTAACTAATCGTCCTTTTAATAGAAGATGACCAAGTTCATGGGATAAAGTGAAACGTTGTCTATCACCAGGCCAATCTCGGCCTACTACTATAACGGGTATGTTGTTTACTTCAGCTGCGAGACCATCAAATTTTTCATCATGTAATGCTTTAGACTGAAAAACCCTAATACCTCTCTCTTCAAAAGTATCAATTAAATCAGGTATTGGATTAGTTCCTAAATTCCATGACTGCCTAACAGCATTTGCAGCTAACTCAATTCCGTCGTTATCTTCAATGACATCTGGTAAGCCCTCGGGTAATTTAAAAGATTTAACTGGGGTCTTAGGTAGGAATTGCTCTAACTCAATAAAGCGCTCAATCTGTTCAATGACATCACCTTCAATTTGATCAAGTACTTTTTTAGGTAACTTTGAGTGTTTGCGATACTCTACCTCACGCAGCTCAACCATAGTAGTACGAAAAAAATATTCAACCTTCACATGAAGAGCTTTAGCTAGTCCTAACAATACACCAGAAGATGGGATTGATTTATTGTTTTCGTATTTCGATATTGCCATACCAGTTATATCAACTTTTTCTCCTAAAGCTCGTAATGACAACCCAGATGCCTTTCGTGCTTGTTTTATACGATCACCGATCATAGTTATATCCTTAGTTTACAAATTCGACAATTATACTATATATTGTAAACTATATAATAGGATTCAGGTAAAATCAACCTGATTATTTAATTTAACTATATAAAACAAGGTATTAACATGGCTACTAATCCTCCAACTGGCGACGGTCATCGAAATGGTGCAGTAAAAAACCGCTCACAAACATACAACCCCTCTAATAATCACTGGGTTAAAAGGGATAGTACAACTGTAAGCGTCGGCTAAACCCCACCTAGACAAGAACAGCCGCCTTACTAAACTGAC
>CAZDEC010000141.1:0-5670 GCA_964504295.1 uncultured Thioalkalispiraceae bacterium | reverse complement strand
TTGTTAGATTTTTATTTTCCGAACTCATTTTGCACAAATCTTAATGTTTGCTCTTGTCTTAATTTGCAAGCGATATTTTGATTCGCAAAAACACCGGTAAATGTTTTTGCATTATCTTTTGTCACAGTTTTTATCCATTTTATACCAACAACCCATTCAGATAATTCTTCATCATTCATATTGTTGTCCGGCTTTTCTGCCTCAAGATCATATTTCAATAAAGCCTTTCCATTTACTACAAAGTCTTTAATCATTATTGCCGGTTGAGTTACTTCCCCAAACCCAACATAGCCTAACCCTTTCATATATGCATATATTTTGTCACCTACTTTTAGTCGTTTTAATGCTGATGATGCTTTTTTCCCTTGGCCAGCACTAATAAATCCATATTTTTTATTATCGTTCCATGCTCTATGTGGACTTTCGCCAACATTAACAAACCAATACCCAGTCCATTCAGGCCGTTTAGCTAATGTGGCTCTTTGTTTTATTTCCTTCTTTTCAATATAATCTCTCGCTTCAGGTAACGGAATAATTGTTTCCGGGTTGATAAATAGTTCATTATCAGAGTCAACGTATGGAGTTAATTTTGTGCACTGAATGTTTACCCCAAAATCTCTTAACCATAAAACCGCAGATATAACCTCTGAATTAAATTCTTTAGCTACTAGGATGATTTTTTGGGATTTATTCAGATTTTCAATATCATCATCAATAAATTCCTCAATCTCTTTCTGAGCATCATATTCATTAACGTTCTTGTATTCCGAGAAAATCTGATAAACGTCGCTTGGTAAATAGTTTGAGCAGTACGAAGCATATTTAATGGCTTGCCACTCTACAGAATCACCAGAGTCATCGCGCTTAAGCTCGATAATTACTAAGTTTGAAGTTTTATCTATACATAGTAAATCAAGGCGTTTCCCAGATGAAAGGATTACCTCCTTGCCAATTACGAGCAATTCTTCACCTAAAATATTTGGCATTTTCTCAATCCATTCTTGGATGTCAAATCGCTCCTTTAAACCAAGAGATGAGAATTTAGTCGCCGAAAGGGCGATCAATTTCTTACTAGCAACATCGACTTTGTACACAACTCCCCCTTAAAAATCTAACAGTGATTTAGACAGCGTGCGGTCTTCCACTATATAGACGGATCCTGTCTATTACTTTATCCATTTCTATATAACCGTAGCAAAATTTTAGTTCTGCTGCGACTTAATATTAATAAAAACAAGTATTTGGGCATTTTATAGACTTATTTTGGAGTTTGAATACAGATAATATGTAAAAACAAATACAGCTGGGTGTGCGGAATAAAAGAGTGTTTGTTAGTTTTATTTTCGGTAAACGTCCGGCTCACCTGCTGGACGAGATTTGAAGCGGCGGTGTCCCCATAAATATTGTGCAGGGGTTTCTTTTATTTGTTGTTCAATGGCGTGATTGATGGCGGTTGAGTCTACAACATCGTTATCGGTTGGGAAGTTTTTTATCGCGGGGTTAAAATGAAAAACATAGCCGCTGTTATTGGTTAAGCGTTCTACATAAAAAGGTACAACAAGTGCGCCGGTAATTCTGGCGAGTCGTTGAGTGGATATGAGCGTGCATGTTGAGACACCCATAAATGGGGCAAAAACAGAATCTTTTTCACCAAAATCCTGGTCAGGTGAATACCAGATGATTTCTCCCTTTTTAAGCGCGCGGATCATATCGCGTATGCGAGTGTGTTTGATCAACTTTACGTTGTTTTTGCTGCGTTTTTGCTGCATAAACCATTCAAATAAAGGGTTATGTGCACGCTTGTAAACAACATTAAGCAGGTCGGTGTGTTTAGCCAGAAAAGTACCGGCTATTTCCAGTGTGGTAAAATGGCTGGCGAGAATAATTACGCCGTGGTTTTTAGCCAGTGCCGCGTTAAGATGTTCGAGTCCTTCTGGTTTATGTAGCTTCATTAGTGCTGATTGGCTGCCCCACCAGCTCAGCCCAATTTCAAAAATTGACATGCCGACAGATGCAAGCGACTCTTTTACCCGCTTTTTTTGTTCTTCAGGGCTAAGTTCTGGAAAGCAAAGACGAATATTGGTTTTAACAATATGCCGACGACGAGGCATTAAAAGATAAGTTAAGTTACCGAGTTGGCGGCCAAGCCACATCTGCAATCGATAAGGTAAAATACTACAGGCTCTTAAAATGGCAAGCCCAAACCAGGTTGGCCAGTATTTTGGTGCCAAAAAGGAAGATAACTTTGGCAAAGAAGATCGGTTTGATATTGTGTTGGGCATTTATATAAATTGGTAGCAAGCATGTCTTGTTATAATATTGATAATACCTCAGATTGAGGCAAACAACTATTAGTGGTAATAAGTTTGGGGAAGCAAATGAAAATATGGGTTGATGCCGATGCCTGCCCGGTGGTGATAAAAGAAATATTATTTAAAGCCGCCAATCGGACCAAAGTGCTGGTAACACTGGTGGCAAACCGCCATGTGCAAACACCCCCTTCGGCTTATATTAAAATGTTGCAGGTGGCATCGGGTTTTGATGTTGCCGATAATGAAATTGTAAAAAGAGTGAGCTGCGGTGATTTGGTGATAACTGGCGATATCCCGCTGGCTGCCGAAGTGATAGAGAAGGGTGGCCACGCACTCAACCCGCGGGGGGAGCTGTATACCACAGACAGCATCAAACAGCGTTTAAATATACGTGATTTTATGGACACTATGCGAGCCAGCGGGGTGAACACCGGTGGCCAGCCGCCGCTCAACCAGAGTGACCGACAGGCGTTTGCCAACCACTTAGACCGATTTTTAGCCAAAAATACAAAAAATGGCTAATTTACAGGGGGTTGGCGCACTAAAAGACAGCCTGTATGTATCCTAGAATGCAGTTCTGGCGGTTTTTGACAGATATACTAGGCCAGTGCTTCACGTAGATTACGAGCCATTATCTAAAAATTAAAATATAAGACAGGAGAATATATAATGTCTATCGAAAAAACAGTTTTTGCTTTTGCCGGTGTCATGGTGGTGTTAACGTCTTTATTGGCGATGTACCATAATCCATTGTGGACGTGGGCAACGGTTTTTGTTGGGTTTAATATGTTTCAAAGTGTTTTTACGGGTATTTGCCCTCCCGGTTGGTTGATGAAAAAATTTGGCATGAAAACCGAATCAGAGCTTGCCGCCCAGAATTAACCGGAGCCGGTTTTAAGGTATTCATATCTAATCAACCTTGTTAGCGGCGGCCATAAATGATGGTTGTTTGTGGCCGCCGCTGGATTTATAGTGAGATATTAATATGAAAAGCAGTCCAGAAAAATTATTAGAAAAACACCATGAAATGGTTCACTCTGAAATGTCAAAAGTGAATTCGCATGTGCAGCGTAAGCAAGGTGAATGGATAATTAATTCATTGATGATTGAAGGTTGCAGTGTTCCCTTTAAATATAAGCGCCAGAAAATGTATAAAGACTTAAAAGGGCGGCGTGTTAATTTAACCTATTATCCTGGAACCGAAACAATTGGTGACCTTTCATTTGAGATAATGAAAGTTGTCCGCATTAAAATTGCCTAGGATTATTTTTGTTACCGGTTGACGATGCTAAAGTAACACCCCGATGCCATTGCACTTAAAGCAATAGCATCGGCAATAGATAAACAGGGCTATATTGTTTTACCTTGTTTTATTCCTGAACCCCTTCTGCAGAATTTAATATTACGGATAAAGTCTTTGCAGCCTGCTGATTTAAAAAAAGCCGGTATAGGGCGTGGAATGGCACAACAAAAGAATACGGATATTCGGCGCTACCAGATCCAGTGGCTCGATAAGCAAAATAAAACAGATAAAGCCTTTTTAGACTTAATGGAAAACCTGAGGCAAAGCCTGAACCGGCAACTTTTTTTAGGTTTGTTTGATTACGAAAGCCACTATGCAGTTTATCAGCAAGGTGCTTTTTATAAGAAACATCTGGATGCTTTAAAAGGTAAAAGTAACCGTGTGCTGACAACGGTACTGTATTTAAATGAACAATGGGATACAGAAAATGACGGTGAACTTGTTTTATATGCAGCTGGCAGCAAAACAGTCCTGGAAACGGTTCAGCCTGCACGTGGAACAATCGTTATTTTTTTAAGTGAGCAATTCCCACATGAAGTGCTTGCGGCAAAGAAAACACGTTATAGTATTGCAGGCTGGTTTCGTCTTAATGCGAGCGGATCAAATGAAATTGATACGCCGGCATAAAATAAAAGCTCTATAAATCCAGCTCTTTAATTTTTCGTGTTAAGGTATTGCGGCCCCAGCCTAATAACACGGCCGCATCCTGGCGGCGGCCACCGGTTTTTTGTAAGGCCGATTCAATCATTACTTTTTCAAATTGTGGCGTTGCCGTGTCCAGCAGGTTTTTTTCGTTGTTACTGAGTTGTTGATCTGCCCAGGCTTTTAGCAAGTCTGTCCAGGAACCTTCGGGCTTTGAAGGTTTGGATTTAGCCGTTAGTTCGGGTGGTAAATCGCTAATGGTTACTTCCTGTGAAGGTGTCATAACAGTTAACCAGCGGCAGGTGTTTTCAAGCTGGCGTACATTGCCTTGCCAGTTGAGCTTGGTTAAAAATTCTTCTGCTTCTTTGGTTAATATTTTCACTTCAACTTTTAGTTCAGCTGCGGCTGTGTTTAAAAAGTGCTGTGCAAGTAAAGGAATATCTTCTTTGCGTTCTTTTAAAGAAGGGATATGAATACGAATAACATTTAAACGATGGAAAAGATCTTCCCGGAAGCTGCCTTGTTGTACACGTTCTTCCAGGTTTTGGTGTGTTGCGGCAATAATACGAACGTCTACTTTAACCGGCTGGTGTCCGCCAACGCGATAAAATTCTTCGTCGGACAATACGCGCAGTAAACGGGTTTGCAGGTCAGCCGGCATGTCACCAATTTCATCCAGAAATAAAGTACCACCATTGGCTTGTTCAAAGCGGCCATGGCGTGTGTTTTGTGCACCGGTAAAGGCGCCTTTTTCATGGCCAAAAAGTTCCGATTCCAGTAAATCTTTTGGAATCGCTGCCATATTAAGTGCGATAAAAGGCTTACCCGCTCGTGGGCTATGGCGGTGCAATGCGTTGGCAACCAGTTCTTTGCCAGTGCCGGACTCACCATTAATTAAAACTGTAATATTCGATTGTGACAAACGGCCAATCGCACGAAAAACTTCCTGCATGCTAGGCGCTTCGCCAATAATTTCACTAACAGGCGCAGCTGTTTCTTTGCTGGAGTCTGCAACGGTTTTACTCTGGCTAACAGCACGTTGAGCTAGATTAACGGCATCATCAACATCGAAAGGTTTGGGCAAATATTCAAAAGCACCCCCTTGATAAGCCGAAACGGCACTATCAAGATCAGAATGTGCGGTAATAATAATAACAGGCAGCTCGGGATGATCGATATGTATTTTTGAAAGTAGCTCCAGCCCGTCAATGCCGGGCATTCTGATATCACTAATAATGGCATCGGGCTGTGTTGTTTTTAAATCGGTTAAAACATCGGCTGCATTTTCATAAGTTTTAACATTCATATCTGCCTGTGACAACGCCTGCTCAAGTACCCAGCGAATAGAACGGTCATCATCGACGACCCAAATTGATTCATTACCCATTTTTAAATGACATCCTTTGTTATGTA
>CAZDEC010000140.1:0-5728 GCA_964504295.1 uncultured Thioalkalispiraceae bacterium | reverse complement strand
ACACGATATTAATCAGATGGTTTTGCTTTGAAAGTTAACGGGACAGCAGTGATAAAATATATTCCCTTAACAGAAGAGTTTGTAAACCAAACTCCTCTGCTATATCAATAATCTACAATAAAAATAACAAGTGATTTAATTTTTATTTTGTCCACTCATAACCAACAACCCTGGCATGACCTACACCACTATTAGGTTTTGCGCCTGGGCTAAACAATAAATTATTTAAACCAAGTCCACCAACAAGATCACTTGTATTCGAATTTAAGTTTGTTGCCAAACCTACTGTCCCTAAAACCATACCATCTAATTTAACCATGTTACTTGGTAGAACTCCAGCAGCTATCAAATTATTAGCTTCCATTGAACTTAAACTATGGCTTCTAACAGTCATTCCTTTCTTATATTTACTCGCCAATAAAAATGTATTGCCTGTAGGTAGCCCTTGAAAAGCAAGAATACTATCAACAATATCCAAACTAAAAAATAACCCATTTGAAACCCCCTCACCGTTAATGTCAAAACCATCTAACCCATCTAAATCTAACCTAGAAGGATTTTCACGGTCACTATAGTGGGCAAGAGATGATATTGTGAATAATATCCCATTAAACTCATCTTTAGATAAATTAGTGTTTCTTTCAATTATACCACCGACTATTTCTTGTTTCTTGCTAGTAACATACCCATTATAAGCAAATTTACTAAATCCTATCTCAGGTGAAGTTACAGATACAGGAGTCCAATTCATTTCACCACCAGACATTATATATGACATAGCTAGACTTTTTGCTGCACTAGCCAATATATCTGCATCAGAAAAGCCACTGATATCACTCAAGTATGCTTGAAAAGCAGAAGAACCAATTGGGCCGCCATAAAAATTAGCAGCAGCTCCAGCCAATTGTCTAGCCCACTGCTCTCTCAAAAATAAATTTTTAACCGGCTTAGTATATAATATAGATGCACCAGTCACCCCAAATGTAAAAGCTCTTGCAATGCTTTTTGCATTTTTATCTAAGAATTTTCCAATTTCTTTAAACTCTTTATTTAGAAAATTACCAGTTGGGTCAGTAAAACTTAATGGATTATTATTTACATAAGTATAACGATTCATTCCTTGAGTGCTATCAGGAAATTGTACGAAAGTATCCGGTGATAAGAACCGACCTATTTCTGCATCGTACATTCTAGCATTCATATTAATTAAGCCTATGCCATCATCCATTTCATGGCCTGTGAAACCTTGACTAGTTAAACTAACAATGGGTGCGGTTAACGATGCATCAGTCCAATCACCCTGTCTGCGTTTTCCCCAAGCATCGAAACTTAGGATTTCACCCGGTATTATGCTACCAAGTTCATCAGTAATAACATCAGAAGAGCCAATGTGATCTTTTAAGATATACCGTACATCGTTGCTATTCGTTGAACGTTTAGTGATTAATACAGTTGCACCACCAGCACTAACAAAGTATTTATCTTCAACAAGTCCACTACTATTTGTAACTTGTTGATAAGACTTTCCTAAATAAAATGTTGTTGTCGTGTTACCCGCATTTGTCGATATTTTTTCAACTCGGTTGTGATCAGAATCATAATAAATAGAATTCGACACTGCATCTCTCGAAATAGTTGCAGGTTTGTTAAACGAAGTATAGGTGATTGTTCGTCCGGCTCCAGTCAGTTGATTACCGTTTAAATCATAGGTATAGACATTAGAATCAACTTTAGAAACAGCGTGAGGCCCACCTGTCGCTGTAGTATAAACACCAGCACCGTCATCATAAGTATAAGTACCAACATCCGATTTACTGGTGATATTGCCCACAGCATCATAACTGAATGTTTTTTGTGGTAGTGCATTCATTTGTGCTGATAATAAACGATTCAGATCATCATAGGTAAATACCTCGGATAATGAGTTATTATTATCTTGTCGCGATTTTAAATTACCTAAGCTATCAAAACTATAGCTTAAATTTTGAATGCTAGATGAACTTGCGGTTAACCCACTTCGAATTTTCGAAATTACTCCTGACGTTGCTTGATACGTCTTTGTGGTAATAATTTTTCCACCAATGACTTCTTGTGTGACATTGCCAAAAGCATCCGTAAATTCTGGTTTCCAATAGCCTGTATTAGTTGTCCCATCTACTATTTGATTCATAAAACCAAAAGCATCATAACCATAGGTTATAACCTGTCCACCAGGGAACGTTGTATTATTCATACGGCTAGAATTCGCTATATATGTATTAGTCGTAGCGTAATTTTTTGTTCCGTATTGAACTGTAATGCTGCTAGGTCGTCCAAGAGCATCATATTGATGAGTTCGAGTATAAGAATTTGGACCGCTAACACTTACCAATTTGCCTTTCGCATTTGCAGCCGAATCATATGTCCAGGTTGATGTACCTTCAGGTTCATCTCTAGTTTGTAACCGTCCCAAAATATCATAACTCATTGTAGTCGTCTGCGATTTAGCATCAGTTTGTAATACTAATTCACCTAAGGCGTTATATTCATATGTCCAAAACCCCATATCGGCATCGTTCATTGAAATTTTTCTACCACGAATATCATAAGCCATGCTACTCACATTACCCATTGCATCGGTCACACTAACAACTTTTCCAAAAGCGTCATACTTGTAACTATTGCTATTATTATAGGGATCGGTCGATGTCACTAGTTGACCTTGGCTATTTTTAGTTTTACTAATAGTTTGCCATAAGTTATTAGTTGTGCTTGTTGTAAAACCATTATAAGCAATTGTTGTTGTGCTAGCATCTGCTTTTGACTCAAAAATTTGCCGCCCCAATAAATCAAACTGATAACTTGTCCAATACACTGACGGATCGGTATTCGGATCGTGTGTTGGAACTTCATTAAAATAAGGCAATGAAACTTTTGTTATTCGACCAAAAATATCATACTCCGTTTTTTTACGTATTGTTTTACCGCTAAATCCTTTCGTTGTTTTTAATATTTCACGACCTAGCTTATCAAAATACACTGTAGCTGAATTAGATGACACACCATCAACAATAGTTGATTTAACCGCTAAAGGTGATTGCAGAAAATCTTGGATGGCATCAATACAAACTGTTCCAACTTCACAAATTTGATAGTCAATTATAGAGTAACTACCATCTGCTCGATTTTCTCTTATTTTTCGACCAAGAGAATCGTATACCCAATTGGTGCTAATGCCGTTTACACCAGTAACACGAGTTATTTTACCATAGCGACTATCAATCACCTTAGAGCTAGAATGACCCAACGCATTAGTTGATGTAATTGTAACCTGCGGAGTTGTCGCAGTTATTAATTGGCTATAGTCATAACTAACTGTAGCACTTCGAGTTACAAATTTATTTTTTGCTGCAGCATTACCACTAACAGTGGTTGAAATTTTATTGCCATAAACATCATGGCCATACGTCTTAGTAATTTCTAACTCAATATTTCCAGGCTCAACAGTTTCTGTTTTTACAAGACCGCTACCGGCTACATAAGTAAACTGTGATTTCCTTGTACCATTACTAGTAGGAGTCAAACTAGTAACACTTGAAGTATTTAATTGACTAATGATCCAACTAAATTGATCGGCAGGATAATACGTATTTGTTGTTGTTTTAGTATAACCATCGTTAGAGTTTATTAATAACGTTGTCACTTCACCTAGTTCACCACCATAAGTATTCGTAGTGGTAACATGTGTAATTTGTGAGCTATTAAGTTCATAGCTATACGAATCACTTGAGTTCGTTTTTACATTAAATCGAGTACGAGTTGGATCTGAACCATATAAATCAAACCATGAATTTACTGTTTTACTAATCGGTGTCCCATTTTGTTGTTGCGTTATGTTTGATGCAGTTACACCAACAAAAGGAAAGTCTTGACGGTAATTTGTTTGTGAAACTACATTGGTTTGATTATCAGTTATAGTAACAGATGCAAATCCAAGAGAGCCTCGACCGAGGATATTTCTTTTTACTCCTGAATATTTGTAGGAATGAGAATATAAACCGCCTTGACCATTGCTTTTGTTATAACTTGATACCACATACATTGGAAAATTTGTACAAATAACTTCACCATCGACACACAGAGGATCAAATAAATTACGTGTATGAACTGTAGAGTAAGTTAATAGTTTGTAATTAATATTTATTTGTTCACCAAGACCATTTAAAATTGAAATTACTTTGCCATTACCACTTATTTTATTCCAAATAAAAGTTGGCGATAATTTACATTTTGGAATAGCACTATTATCACATTCATCTAGACCAATTAAGTGAGTACTACTTGGAAATGGAGAATTTACCACATCATATTTTAGACGATAGTTCTGTATTAAATTTTGTGAGCCCTCGAAAGTTTTAATATTTATTAATCTATTCAAAGAACTAGACTTAGTACCAGATAAGTAACGAATTGTATTATTTACAGTAGATCGCTCATAAAAAAATTGTACTGATGAAAAGGGTGCAGTATTTGCGTTGAAATTTCCAGTATAATCTATTCTACTTATATAATGATCACCATTAATAGTATCTTCTATATATGTAAATTCAATATAATTTGTTGAGTGATCACTAGTTTTATTAATTGCCCACATTAGTGCCACTGGACGAACTTCATTAGTTATGGCATCAATTGCATTTACATATGAGTCAATAGAATGTCCATACTCTTTAATTTTTCCATCTTTGGTTCTGACTTCGAACCAATCAGGGTTACCTGCACTACCA
This sequence comes from uncultured Thioalkalispiraceae bacterium, assembly GCA_964504295.1. Lineage (GTDB taxonomy): Bacteria > Pseudomonadota > Gammaproteobacteria > UBA6429 > Thiohalophilaceae > SZUA-37. The sequence goes on along the minus strand of CAZDEC010000140.1, from coordinate 962 downwards.
CCAATTGCAGTTATTTTAGAATAGCTCTCCATTTCTGTAAAATATTCTCCACTACCAGGTACTGTTTCAACTAACCGCTGACCATCTAAACAAAATCTATCTTCACTACTAAAATCTATTCCCCGTATATTATTATCTTGTTCTAATGTTTGAGGGCAACGAATTATTGCAGATAAGCCACTAAGATTCCATCCAATACCCAGCAAACTATTTCCACCTTGACTAGAATAAGTAACGGCTAAATTGGGTTGCATTCCTTTTATTCCAGGAGGTACCGTTACAGGAATAGCATAAGATGCACTTCCATTTTCCGATACTTGAAAATCACCCACAACAGTACCAGAAAAATTAGTACCAGCCAAAGTAAATTGTGGTGTCACAAATAACATTATTAAATAAATAGGTATATAATTAAGTAGTGTTATACTTTTTTTAAAATTTATTAAAACTAATTTTGATTTATCAGAATAACGTTGCATACTGAACTTTCCTTTTAATAATTTTTTAGTAAAAATAAGTTTAATTGTGAAATCTTTATAAAATAAATTATTCATATATTATAGCAAAATAAAAAATTTCTAAGGCACACTTTCGATTGGAATTTTCATGTAGATATTACCTGCGCTTGCCGATGCAATATCCGTTACTCCGTCGCCATTAAAATCTCCTGTCCAAGTAAATCCAGCAACTCCCCAATTATTTACGACTACCCATGTCTGTGCAGTAAATCCTGTACCCGTTGATAACTTCATGTAGATATTACCTGCGCTTGCTGATGCAATATCCAGTAATCCATCACCATTAAAATCTCCTGTCCATGTATATTCAGCACCAGCCCAATTATTTACGACAACCCATGCCTGTGCACTAAATCCTGTACCCGTTGATAACTTCATGTAGATATTATCTGCGCTTGCCGATGCAATATCCGTTAATCCGTCGCCATTAAAATCTCCTGTCCA
>CAZDEC010000139.1:0-5778 GCA_964504295.1 uncultured Thioalkalispiraceae bacterium | reverse complement strand
TACTTAAATAGGCCTCATAAAAACATCTTATTCATAAGTTAACGGGACAGCAGTGTTATAATATAGAATAATTTACGGGCAAAAAAAAGGTTCGTGAGAACCTTTTTTTTCAATAACCTATCGCTTAACTACAACCTTTAGGTCGTGGTAAACCGGCTACTTTATTAGCACATTTGATTAAACCGGTTGGGAATAACGAGTAAATGTATTTTTGGCTACTGCGGTCTTTGCCATACTTTTCTTTCATGATTTTTGTAAAATTACGCGGTTCACATACGGCACCATTATCCTGAAAGTATTCACGCGCCAGGTTAACAATATCCCAATGTTCCTCGGTTAAATCACCAATGTTCTCATTAATAGCGACTTGTTTTGCTAGCCCTTCACTCCATTCGTCAAGGTTTTCTAACCAACCCGCTTCACTTAATTTGATTATTTTGCCATCAACTTCTGCTTGCATTTCAAGTATCTCCTAAATTAAACTTAATAACCCAGTAATTGTATCAACTAATGATGGCTTATTCAATATATTAGTAAGGATTAATATTTAGGCTATTTTGGTAATATATCACAAAATATTTGACATAAGTCAATTACACTTAAATTAAGGCTAAATGCTTTCTAATAGGCTGATATAAACTGCCGATACAGTTTTGAGTTTTGTGTACAAGGCTGCGGGAGTCTTTTTGAGTAACATGTATAAAGGGATGTGAATATGGAAATAAAGGGCAGCACACGATTCCTGGTGGTCGATGATGACGAATTAAATTTAGATATTATGTCTGAATATCTAAATTATATGTCTGACGATTTTCTGATTGAAACCGCCACAGATGGTGAAATTGCCTGGCAAATGCTAAGTGATAATGCTCCGGATCACTATGGAATTGTTATTCTCGACAATATGATGCCGAAGATGTCGGGTCTGGAAGTATTAAAGAGAATACAATCAAGTCAGGATTTGAATAATATTCCTGTTATTATTCAGTCTGCAAAAGCGCGCAAGGAAGATGTTATTGAAGGGATCGAAGCCGGCGCTTTCTACTATTTAACCAAACCCTTTAATGAAGAACAATTTTCGAATGTCATCCGAAATTGTTATCGAAACTATCATGTTTATCAGGATTTACAAAAGACCTTGCAAGGCAATGCATCAACAATGCGCCTGTTAGAAGAAGCCACATTTAATTTTAAAACCCTCGATGATGTTCACTCCATTGCCATGTTAGTGGCGAGTGCCTGTCCAGCAGGCGACCGTTCGATGGCAGGTTTATTTGAATTAATGATTAACGCCATTGAGCACGGTAATTTAGGCATTGGTTACGATGCCAAATCTGAGCTGAACCGAACCGGTAAATGGGGTGAGGAAATTGACCGGCGTCAAAGCCTTGATTGTTATCGAAACAAAGTGGCCCAGGTACATTTTAAACGTAAGAAAGATCACATTGAAATTATAATATCCGATCAAGGTAAAGGCTTTGATTGGGAAGCCTACATGAAATTTGACTTGCGTCGTTTGCTAGATTCTCATGGCCGCGGCATTGCCATTGCGAACAATGTTAGTTTTGATCGCCTTGAGTACAATTCAAAAGGCACTGAAGTTATTGCCTATCTGGACGTAGAAAACAATTAAAATTAAGTACAGTAGTCTAAGCCCTACATACTTACAAATTCTATCCGCCTACACTGTTGTCATTCCGGAAATAAGCATTATTTCAAAAACAACGTATTCTAAAAACATCAGTGGCATTAACAATGAACTATCTATTTAATCAAACACTCGAAGCGGTTCGCATGGGCAAGCATAATCGAGTTAACCCGAATCGCTTTTTTCATATTATGAACCAGGGCTGGTTTTTATATATGCGCGACAGCCTCGGGCAAATGGCCAGTACAAATACCAAAGATAGCCTTTTGGGGGAAGATAATATTGCCGGGCCATTTGAGAGTAAGCGAGTCGCAAAAGACTATTTAAGTGCGTTTTTATATCCTACCAGTACACCTTCCTCAGTAATGTCGTCTGAACTGCCTTTATTACAAGATTCAGAAGATTGGCGGTATTGAACATATTTCGTATAAAACGTATACTATTCAATAAGATATAGTTTATTTTTATATGGTTCCATTATATTTAGCTTAAGCCTGAAAATTTTTATTGCTCAATGAATTTGTTCTGCTCTACACTAGTCTTTTATAACCCCCATAATTTGAGTAATTCCATGATAAAAATCATGTTAGTTGATGATCACGATTTAGTTCGTACTGGCTTAAAACGTTTAATAAATGATGAAGAAGGCTTCCGGGTAGTAACCGAAGCCGGCTCGGGTGAAGAGGCCATTCAAAAAGTAAAAACAAATGATATCGATGTTGTTTTAATGGACATCAACATGCCAGGTATCGGCGGTCTCGAAGCCACCAAAAAGATTTTACAAATAAACCCCAAGTTAAAAGTTATTGGCGTCACCATGCATGACGATGAAATTTTTCCGCAACGCTTATTAAAAGCGGGCGCAGTGGGTTATTTAACCAAAGGCAGTGACATCAACGAAATGATCCATGCCATGCGAGAGGTGGTTGCCAACCGGCGCTATATTTGCCCCGACATCGCACAGCAAATTGCTTTAAACCAGGTGAAAGAATTTCAAACATCACCTTTCGAAACATTATCCGAACGTGAGCTACAAGTGATGATTATGTTAATGGATGGCCAAAAAGTAAATTGTATTTCAGATAAGCTGGCACTCAGCCCTAAAACAGTCAGTACCTATCGACATCGCTTGTATATAAAATTAGGCGTGCATAATGATATGGAACTGGCACGGTTAGCATTGCAACACGGTTTTATTGATGGGCGTGGTACGCACTAAACTCTAATTACGTCTAAATTCCTCCGGTTTCTTAGCATGGCAAAAGAATACTTTCATTAGCATGACAGTTTCAGAAAAAAAATCTGCCAGGCAGGAACAAACTGAACAATCTCAGTGCCACTTTGATTCTGCTGCATTTTTAAAAAACCTCTCAAGCAAACCCGGTATTTATAAAATGCTCGATCAGAGCGGTACGGTTATTTATGTTGGTAAAGCAAAGAACCTTAGAAACAGGGTTTCAAGTTATTTTTTAAAAACTGTCTCCAGCCCCAAAACAAAAGTACTCGTTTCCAAAATAGTGGCCATGGAAACAACCGTTACCCATACCGAAAACGAAGCCTTACTGCTCGAAAACAATTTAATTAAAACACTTAAGCCACGTTATAACGTGCTTTATCGAGACGACAAGAGTTACCCTTATATTTATTTATCTTCGAACGATACTTACCCACGCTTAAGCGTGTTTCGTGGTAAACAACGCGCCAAAGGTGAATACTTTGGCCCTTACCCCAGTGCCGGTGCCGTGCGCGAAACTTTAAACTTAATGCAAAAGTTATTTCCTATTCGACAATGCGACGATAACTTTTTTAAAAATCGTTCGCGTCCCTGTTTGCAATACCAGATTAAACGTTGCACCGGCCCATGCACCAATATGATCAGTGCCGATGACTATGCCAATGATGTGTGGCACGCAAAACTTTTTTTAAACGGTAAAAGCAACGAAGTGATCGACGCACTGGTAAAACAAATGGAGCAGGCTTCGCAAGATTTAGAGTATGAAGCCGCCGCAACATTACGCGACCAGATAGCCCAGCTAAGACAAATTTTAGAAAAGCAATATATCCATACCGATGCCGGCGACGTGGATGTTATTGCCGTCAGCTATCAGGATGGTTTAGGTTGTATACAGGTTATTACCATTCGTGGCGGGCGCAGTTTAGGCAGTAAAGCGTTTTACCCTAAAGCCAAAAATATTATCGCCGAAAATAATGTGCCGCAGCTTTTACTGGAAGCTTTTATTCCGCAATATTACCTGTCGTCTAAACATGCGATACCGGCTGAAATTATTTTAAGCGAAGCTTTAGCCGATACAGATTTAATTCAACAAGTGCTGAGTGAACAGGCGCAACATAAAATAAGTTTAAAATTTAAAGTGCGTGGCTTCCGGCAGCGCTGGTTGGAAATGGCGCAACAAAATGCCAACCAGTCTTTATTGCAATACATTAACAGCAAAGAAACCTTGCGGCATCGCTTTGACGATTTACAGGCAGCCATCAAGCTCGATGAACTGCCCTCACGCCTGGAGTGTTTTGATATTAGCCATTCGTCGGGCGAGTCGACCGTGGCTTCCTGTGTGGTAATGACCACCCAGGGTTTTTCAAAAAGTGACTACCGCCGATTTAATATCAACGGCATCACCGACGGGGACGACTATGCCGCGATGAAGCAAGCCTTAATGCGTCGTTACCAGCGGGTTAAAAAAGGCGAGGCGAAGCAACCCGACATACTATTGATAGACGGCGGCAAAGGCCAGGTCACACAGGCTATTGAGGTAATGCAAGAACTGCAACTGAGCGACATAATGCTAATTGGCGTTACCAAAGGGGCGGGGCGCAAAGCCTGTTTCGATACCTTGTTTATGGCCAATAGCCAGCAACAGCGACGTTTGCCATCAGATTCGGCTGCATTACACCTTATTCAGCAGGTACGTGACGAAGCGCATCGGTTTGCGATATCCGGCCACCGGGCTCAACGGCAGAAAACCCGCAATACCTCCGTTTTAGAAACCATAAACGGTTTAGGCCCCAAACGGCGTCAGCAGGTACTTAAGCAATTTGGTGGTTTGCAGGAACTTGCCAAGGCAGGAATAGAAGATATTGCCTCCGTGCACGGTATCAGTGAAAAGTTGGCGCAATTAATTTATGATGCATTCCATCCAGACAAACAATAAACCAAAAATTAACCACTGCAAAACAGCCGAAATACAGGAACAATAACAACAATGAGTCTTAGCTTGCCCAATCAACTGACGGTTGCCCGTCTTTTCTTTATCCCTGTTTTTATTGTGGTATTTTTTCTACCTGAATTTCAGCTTAAGAACTTCGTGCTAACCTTTATTTTCTTTATTGCCGGTATCACCGACTGGTACGACGGCCACCTGGCTCGCAAGCTCAACCTGCAGTCTGCCTTCGGGGCTTTTTTAGACCCGGTTGCCGACAAATTAATGGTCGCAACCGCGCTGGTGTGTCTTGTTAGTTTATATCCGTCCATAGGAGTGGTTATCTCCTCGGTTATAATAGTCGGCCGCGAAATTACTATATCTGCGCTAAGAGAGTGGATGGCGAGCGTAGGCGAAAAGTCAAAAGTAAAGGTTAACTGGATAGGCAAAATTAAAACATCGGCACAAATGCTCGCTATTGGTTTTATGCTTTACGAAGTACCTTTACTGGGGATGCCAACCTTATTTGTGGGTAAAATTCTGCTGTATTTAGCCGCAGGGCTAACACTATGGTCGATGTTCGGCTACTTAAAAGCTGCCTGGCCAAGTCTGTACGAAAGCCAAGAAAATCAGTAATTTGTCTTGACACAAATGCCCGTATCAGTACAATACGCATCCTTTGATTAGGCGGGAATAGCTCAGTGGTAGAGCCCCTCGTTGCCAACGAGGCTGTCGGGAGTTCGAATCTCCTTTCCCGCTCCAAATTAAAATAAACCCCGATATTTACCAGTTCGGGGTTTTTTTATGTTGTGCTAGACTACTCAGCTCAACATACATGGCGGAATAGCAAAGTGGCTATGCAGTGGATTGCAAATCCATCTACCTCGGTTCGACTCCGGGTTCCGCCTCCACTTGAAGCCCAGGTGGCGAAATTGGTAGACGCAAGGGACTTAAAATCCCTCGGTGGCAACA
>CAZDEC010000138.1:0-5884 GCA_964504295.1 uncultured Thioalkalispiraceae bacterium | reverse complement strand
CGGTGAAGTTTGCCCAGCAGGCTGGAACCAGGGCGATAAAGGTATGACAGCCACACCGGATGGTGTTGCCGCTTACCTGAGCGACGAAGCTGATAAATTATAATTAGCAATAGGGGCAGAACACATTTAGCGCCAGTTTAGAAATAATTGTGTTCTGCCTCTGCTTATGTTGAGTTTTCACCCTAACTCCAATTACTACTACCTTCTCATAAAAAGATAGACTAAAAGTTAAGTATAACGTTCCTAATCAGCACCTGTAATTGTGTTTTAAATATTGCACATATGTGATTTAATACCCATAACTGTGACAAAAAATAAATTATTCTAACGCAATAATGCCATATCATAAGGAAATGTCATGTCAAACAAAGCCCTTATAGCAATGCTACTATCTGCCAGTGCAGGTTTATTTTTTATAGTCGATGTTAATGCTGACATTAGTGGTTGCTATTTGATAAATGAAAAAATACCTGAATTGTCAACTGGAAAGGATTTACCAGCAACAAGCTGGATGAAAATCGAACAGCAAAAAGATAATTTCTACTTAGTCAGAGGCGAGCTAACAGGGGCAAACCATCATGTCTGTACCGTTACCAGTAACAAAGGTTCTATTATAATGAAACGTAAAAAGAACACTTTAAATTACCACACTGAAATCGATTATTATGATGGTAAACGAACTTGTGATTTGAAATTCGACTTTTTAAAAGACAAATTTGTTATCACTGAAAATAACTATAACTGCTCAGATATTGTCTTTGCATGCGGCGAAAGAATTAAACTCCATAAATATGAATTTCCACTTACTTCAAAAACCGATACTAAAAAATGTGATGCTTTAATTAAATAATTGTTATTTCATTCATAGTCTATTTAATTATGGTTTTGATTTTCTCTTCGCTGTTTTTTTAGTTTTTGTGATCTTGGATTTTGCGGGTGCTTTAGCTGTATTAAGAAAACTTACTCTCAGGTCAAATCTGGCCACTGGAACTGTAGACCAGTTTGACTTCTTTACCATAGCAGCTTTAAATTTTGTAAAATCATTATTTACTATGTGTGTCTGAATATGAGCCATTGTCGAACCTTCATAATCACCTCGATAGCGTAAATCCACGATTACTTCTCTTATTCGATAATCCAGCGCATTCCAGTCACATGTTCCATAAGGTTTCGCTTGCGGTGATTTCTCGCACCGCCATTTTGCATCTTTACTTATTTCAGAAAAACTAATCTTATATAATGCAAGTTGGACTTTAGGTGTAATTTGAAAATCTAGTAAATTATTATTAATAATAAACTGTCTAGCCACTGCCCCTTTTTTCTTTGCTGCATTTTTTATTATTTTTGCATAATGAGCAGAAACAGCCGCTTTAATCAATTCTTTTGATATTTTTGAAGACGACTTGGTTTTCATGTCATAGCCACGCCCAAGGGTCAAACCAGACAGGCTTGATGGTACATGCAAGGTTCTACTGTGATAGCGCCCACCTTCCTTACCTTCAGCCTTCCACGTAATAACACCTTCTTTTGGTGCAGTAAGTACTTTTTTTTCACCAAGTTGTTTTTTCAAGCAACTTTCAAAGCTCTAAAAGAGTTACCATTTTGATTAACTTTACCATCTGTTTTTTTGCTCTTTTCATACTTCGATTGAAAAGCATTAATTGCAGCAATGGTTGTTTTATCAACTGTCCTGGTAATTGCTAATACTTTTTGTTTTGTACTGCGAAGATATACATTTAGGAGAACTTTAACTAACTTCACGTCCTTGCTGTTATTTGGGGATTTATTACCAACTGATCCTGTAAGTCTCAAAGCCATTCTACACACTCCCTATGCACTAATAAGTTAAAAAATCTTTTAACTTGAAATTGTATCGCATAGCAAATATTTTTCATCGACCAGTTCATGAGAAAGATCTTTTATAGATGAAATGGTTATAAATTAACCATTCATGGCTAAAGGTCAAAATCTCTATTAAGAATCTGAGACTCCCCAAATATTCGTCATGTCTCTGAGCACTTTTATTCAATGGTTAAATTTTATACAGACTAAAGTTCAGGTTACTCCAGACCTTTTATTATAGGTATATCAATACTCAACAGAGACAATAGCCGCAGCGGCTATGTCTATAAAAAATTTTAAATATTGTGAGGGATTCTTCTTAGATTTATCGCTTTAGTTAATAGAAGCAAACAATAATTATAGAATATAAGGAGATCAATATGTTTAACCTGTCCGTTACAAATTTAAAAAGTGTTCTTTTAGTAGCAGCATCTTTAACAGTATCCGCCTGCGGTGGCGGCGGCAGTGGCGGCGGCAATCCACCACCACCGACTCGAAATGCCGAAACCGTGGTATTTATTGGAAATGATGGAATAACAACAACGGGGCAAAATGAGCTGTATGCAGTTGAAGATGACAGTACCACTCAAAGGATGCTGAGCAAGAATACCGTTGCCAATGACAGTAATATTTTCAAGTTTGCCATATCACCCGATAAGCAATGGGTGGCCTATATTGCAGATCATGACGGTTCCGGAAAATATGCGCTTTATACCATCGCCATTTCAGGAGGAACACCGAAGCAGGTTAGTCGTTCAACTAGTATTCTCAGTAGAACGGTAAAAAGTTTTCATTGGTCTCCGGATAGCCGCCAATTGGTTTTTGCAGCTAACCTGGATGCACCTTTTGACGCAAACTCAAGCTACCTTGCAAACGAAGTGTATATCGTAAATAGGGATGGCACTAACCAGCGAAAAATTAACGGCAGTATCGGAATACCGGCTACGGTTGAAGCAAAAAACCCACAATGGTCGCCCGATGGTCGTTATATTGTTCAAGAAGTTGCCAGCTTCAGTAATGGCTCTGCCGATAGATACGCCTTTGCATTAAATATTTATGACACCACTATTACAGCAAGCAATAGCCGGCGACTTGTTACAGCAAACACGAATAGAATTATCAGGAACGTACACTGGTCACCCGATAGTAAACGCTTAGCCTTTACTTCAGACTATACAATTCAAGATTCATTTCAAGTTGTCGTCATCGGCATAAGTGGCTCACCATTCAAGCAATTGACTATCAATGGTGATTTCAATAGTGAATCAGAATGGTCACCCAATGGTTCAGAATTAGCTTATCTTGACCATCCCAGCTCACCATTTCCTGCTGATCTAGTCGTTAGTCCCGGCGATGGTAGTGCTGCTAAGCGATTTCTGGCCGTTGTGTCACCTAATAATCGTTCGGTAAAAGACTTTCGTTGGTCTCCCGATGGCAGCCAAATTGCTTATACATCCGATGAAGATCAACAATATATGTATGAACTCTATGTGATTGCAGCCAATGGCAGTGGCACACCCACAAAAATTAATGGCTCACTGATAACGTTTGGTGACGTGTTTGAATTTCAGTGGTCACCGAATGGTAAGCAAATTGCCTATAGAGCAGATCAACAAACCGATAGGATGCAGGAATTGTTTGTAAGCAATATCAATGGTACTGGCAATATCAAAGTAAGCAGTGGACTCACAAACTCTAAAGTATTCGGGTTCGACTGGTCGGCCGATAGCAGTCGGTTAGCATTCAGTGAGGGCCCTTCCAGTCGCCGAAGTACAGGTGACCGCGTTTATATTAATACCACCGATGGAAACAACTTGTTGCAAGTAAGTGATGTAACAACTGACGTCATTTCATCAGTTACTTATAATAATTAAACAATCAAAGGGGTCGATGACAAATCTAAATTATTAGTATTTGTCACCGCCCCCTTTTATTATTTTGAATGATATTAAATTAAAGCGACTAAATTTAAATCCCTCTGCCCCCTTTATCCTTATCCGTTCAATAACTCTTTTGCAGCCAGGCAATCCCATGGCTTTTTAGTAGCATGTTCCGCAGATTTTTTGAATATGGTGTAACGTTCTTCAGGAGATACATTAAAAATAATATTGTAGGTATCCCTTAGTTCCTTTGAGCTTGTTCGGGTTTTAATATTTTCTTCAATATAAGCACTGCGCTTTTCTTTATCAAAACCCGTATTTTTTGCTTCAGTAAATATCTGGCATGCAACATCAAAGTCTTCCACCTCTGAAGCAAAAATGCCTGCAGAAAATAGTATAAAGAATAAACAGAAATAAATCCTTTTAATAAGTATAACGCGCATCCTAAACTTGATTATTTCAACACAATGGATCTCTAACAAATACGAATAATTTAGATTTGTCACTAACCCTTTTATTTATAGAACCGACAAATACTTATCTGACACATTCCGAGTAACAATCAAGGTTTCATGAGAGAAGTAGTTCCCATTTTTAGCCTGATCAACAAACTCAATCATTAAATCTTCTTTACCATCGCCGTTAAAGTCACCTTTTGCAAGTACATTGAACTGGTAAAACCAGTCTTCAGTATCAATTATTACACCATCACCCTTAACCTTTGCTTTTAAAAAAGGGGTATCCTTGATCGTTTGTGACGTATCACCGAGCTTTTGCTTTAAGGATGAACGAATCGTTTGTAAATCCAGGCTCTCAATCAATAGCGTAGAGTACGGCTTAGGCAAATAAGACTCCTTTACAGTAACCGCATTTCTTAATTTTTCAATCTGATAACAAACTTGATACTCAGAACCTATCCGCATATTGTTTATTCCTTCGGATAGTGTAAAACCTTCTTTTGAATATTTAATCAACTCATTACAAGTTTTAATAGATTTTAGCACACCCTCTTTTTCAATCTTCAATACTATCCGCTTAAAATTATTTTCTTCTTCATATTTTGCAAATGATTTTTTAAGCATCTCATTTAAAATTGTTGCTGGATATACGGTAGCTTGCTTAGATGTGCAAGCAGTAACAACAATAGTTACAAAAATTAATTTCACCAGATTACGTAATAAAGGGTTTTTCATGGTATTCACTTTTCAGTATATTAAATATTAGGCTATGGTTTTTTATTGACAGTTACTTTCGGAATACACTTTTTTAATAATTTAGCTTCTTTCTTACGACGTGTAGGGTAGGCATCACCAAAATTATTAAGTATTTTAACACTGGCGATCCAATCCTGAATTATCACTTTTTTCCAGAATTTAGGTGCCGCCGTAGACAAAGTACCATATTGATAGGAAACGGAAGCAATTACCGTTTGAGCTTCTTTGGGTAAATCTTTAAATTTACTCTTATTAAGTGCCGACGTGTTATATCTCTTGATAAGGTTAGCTGTTGCTATTTTTTTAACTGCTTTATCAATGCTTGTTGCTTCTGCAGTGGTAATGGTTAGTAGATTAGATTTTAAATACTTCACAGCGGCCGACTTTTTTAATGAAGCATATGGCTTTAACTTCTTCTTTAAAGCTGCTGTAATATTTAATTTATCAATATCTGCTTTGCTACGCGCACCCAAATCAAATCCAGTTGCAATGGTTACTCCACTTTTACTTTTTGCTGCAGCAGGAACATACCCTTTTAATTACGAACCACCTTCAAGCCTGGATATAAATTTAAAATCAATACTGTGTATCGCCATCTCTTATTCCTTTAAGATTTCCTTTAGTACTATTGGCAGAATAACGCTATTTTCTATATTAAACCATACCGCCCTGATAAAAACTGATTAAACTTTATTCAATAAAGAGGTCTACGACAAATCTAAATTATCTTTATTTGTCACCAGCTCCTTTTTATTATTTTCAACAAAGTAAATGTTCTCTCTCACCTGGCTTTATTACGCCTTTTTCGTGGTGCAGGCTCACAAAGACATTCAATCAATCGTTCAACCTGTTGAAGACAACAGCCACTTCCCATCGTAGCATAGGTCTGTCTCTTCACCTCTTCCACCGTCGTCGCCCCATTGACGATGGCATTGATAATATCCATCT
>CAZDEC010000137.1:0-5920 GCA_964504295.1 uncultured Thioalkalispiraceae bacterium | reverse complement strand
ATAGCCTGTAGCTTCTTATTTTCATTCTGCGCGACTATTCCTGCGGGTTGATGTGGTGTACTTAGTTAAACCCTCGGCTCAATCGTGCCTGCTTCATGCGAAACGATCTGCTGTGGAAACGCAGCGTTGCCTCGGCTTAAGTCGGGGCTTTTTTAACTTGACATTATAAACGTATCATGTATATTTAGGGAAAAGAGGGTAAATTATGACAGAAGCTAAAGAAATGCCAGTATATAATCCAATGAGCAACGATTACGTGGATTGTTATTGTGAATTTGAATTACATATTGAGAATAAAAGATTGTTGAGTGCTACGTTAACAAGCGCAATAAGTCCTGTTGAAGTTGAGCTGTACAGGTACATTCCGGTAGACGAAAGAGCAGAGATAGAAGAGAAGTTCGAGCTACGGTATCGAGAGGATATGGCATGAAAATATTAGGTTATTTTTTAATTTTACTTCCATTCATACTTATTTTTATTTTAAGCGTTAATACGATAGGGGCGAAAGAAACATTCTGGGCAGTTGGTGTTTCTTTTCTAATATTAGCTACAACCGGACTAGGGGTTTATTTAATGCAATGAGCCTACAAAAGATTAAGCCTTTTCGTTCCAAAAAATACAGAAAATGGGTAGCGTCATTACCTTGCTCTAACTGCGGCATTGAAGATGATACCCGTGTCACCCACCACCTTATTGGAGTAGGCCAAGGGGTGATGGGGAGTAAGGCAAGCGACCTGATGGGTATGTGCTTATGCAACCTTTGTCATGCCGCCTTACACGAAGGTAAGTTAGATTACCAAGAGCAGTGGAAGTGGGTTGCCAAAACACTTGAAAAGGCTATTTTAGTTGAGGAAGCCTTTGTTAATGAGTTTTCAATATAACTTACGGAACTTCCTATGAAGCCCTGCATCCTTAATTCTTTGTTTGCTTTTCTCAGAGAATCCATTGTTAATAATATTGTAGATGGACAGCCGAGTCTTGTAACCAAGACCTTGAGCTGCGAGTTTAACCGATCCAAAGTGCTTAACAAAAGCAGCGTGAATATCGTTAATTGGGGTAATCTCAATTTCGTATTTAACTTTCATGTTTTTCCTTTACTTTATAATCGTATCATGTATACTCAAGTTTAACATGATGTTATTTACAGTCAACAACCAGAGGGTAAATAAATGAGTAAATCAGGCGAGGCATTTATGGAACAAGATAATTATCAAGATGATGAGCGTGGTAATTTCGATCCAGAAGAAGCAGCTCTATGGAGTGCGTTTCAATCAATGAATTATATTATGAGTGAGCAAAGCCGGATGAAAGCCTTTAATGGTATCCGCTTTGATGACTTCAAATTATGGGTAGATAAACATAAATAAGGCAGTAACTAAATCTTCGGGTTTAGGTATTATCGACCTTCGCCAGAGGGGGTTTGCTGAATATTCTGGCACTAATTAATAGGAGGGTATTATGGATTTATCAATTATGGAGCAGCTTAGAAGCCCATTCCCAATTAACCAAGTGCATTGGAGAGTTGGAGCCACTACAAAAGACAAAACAAAGGGATTGCCACTAGCCTACATTGACGCAAGAAATGTAATGAATCGTCTTGATGAAGTGTTTGGTATTTGGGGATGGATGTCTCATATTGACGAAACACCTAGCGGTAGAGTTTTATGTGAATTAAGCTGCCTTATTAATGGGAAGATAGTCACAAAGACTGATGGGGCTGGAGACACTGGCACAGAAGGCGAAAAAGGTGCTATTTCTGATGCTTTAAAACGTGCCGCAGTCCAATTTGGCATAGGCAGGTATCTTTATTCAGTAAAAATGAATTGGGTTGAAATAGATCAATACAAAAAGATTATTAAACAACCTACCTTGCCTATATGGGCGACACCCGAAGGATATTTGGATTTATTAAAAACGAGGAAAGAAAATGAGTAGTTTAAATCAATGTAATTTTATCGGGAATTTAGGCAAAGACCCTGATGTGAGATATATGCCTAATGGTGGGGCAGTTGTTAATTTTAGTATTGCCTGCTCTGAAAGCTGGAAAGATAAAAAAGGGGGTAAACAGGAAAAAACTGAGTGGATTAATGTAGTTGCATTTGGAAAACTAGGAGAAATATGCGAAAAATTCCTGAGCAAAGGATCTAAAGTATTCATTTCTGGAAAATTTCAAACAGACAAATATGAAAAAGAAGGTGTAACGCATTATTCAACTAAGATTAATGTCCGTGATATGGTTATGCTCGACTCTAAAAACGAAACGGCCCCTAAACAGGGAGCTAGTGTTGCCGATAAACAATCTGAAATTCCGGCAGAAGGTATGGAGCCGAAACAATCCAGTGGTGATGATTTTAATGACTCAATACCGTTCTGATTAACCCTCCACGTCCTCAGCATGACGCTAAAAGGCTTATTAGGGGTAGCAAGTTGGATTAAGTTGATGGTTAGCGTTTAGTTTAGTTGTAGCTTAGTTTGCTGCCCCACCTCTAATTTAAAGAGGATAAGATAATGGATGACATGCTTTTTTTTGATTTAGAATTTATATCCTCAACAAAGCAAGAGTTGCTGGATGAGATAAAAGTGGAAATGCCTAAAAATATCTCAAAGCCGGAGACCATTGAGGCGTGGGAGAAAGATAAAAAACCGATTGCATTGGCTAAAAAATTAGCCGACTCCATATTCGACCCTGCTTTCGGTGAAATAGTCTCAGCTTCATTCGCTCTCGGAGAAGGTGAAGTATTAAACGCCTTTAGAACCGATAAAATTTCAGAGAAGGAATTACTGGAAAAGGTAAATGAAATACTGTCTATCCTTGTCCTGCAAAAACACGGTTCTTATGAAAGTAAAAAGCCGATAGTATGGACAGGGCATAACATTGTTGAGTGTGACCTGTCTTACTTGTGGAAGAGGATGATTATAAATAATGTCCGCCCTTGTGTGAAAATACCGCATGACGCAAGACCGTGGTCAAACGATGTATATGACATTCTGGCTGAATGGGGGATGCAAAGACGCTCATCAATGGACTTTATTATGAAATGCTTAGGCATGGGCGGCAAAGGTGACTTCGATGGATCGATGGTAGGAGCAGCATGGTTAAACGGTGAATACCGTAAGATTTCAAAGTACAATATTAAAGAAATAGATCAACTTCGAGAAATTTATAAGAGGTTTAATTTCAAATGATACGCATAGAATATCTTGAAAAAATACTAGAATACAACCCTGCATTAGGCCAGTTAAAGTGGAAGCGCGATACCGCCCATTTATTACGTGGTCAGACTGCGAGAAAGGGGAAAATAGCAGGTAAATGCGGACAAGTTTCCATTAACGGGCAATCATACGCCACCCATATTATCGCGTGGATGCTGTTTTACGGGAAAAGACCGGTATCCGTTATCCGATTTATAGACGGGAACAAGGAAAACTTCCGCATAGATAATATGGTTGATACCGGCTCAAGAGAAGACAGGATGTGCACTAAATGCGGTGTTCGTGGGGGAGCGGATTTATTTTATAATGAACCACGATTAAAGGCGGGGCTAACAACTCAATGTCGAGAATGCATGGACAAGCAGAGTTCAAAACCAAGATTGAACCATAAAAAACTAAAGAAAATTAAACCTTCCATTGAAAACCCAGTATTTTTACCGCCGATTGTACTTAGATCGAGAGAGCAAACAAAGCCACGCTTTAGAAGTTAAAGGAAAACATTATGGAAATTAATGATTATTTAGATGAAGTCGCCTACATAGGTGTTATGCAGCTTTCTGGAACCCCTAGCAAAGTCTACAGAAGCAATTTTGATGACACCTACATTACTCACGTTGGGATGGAGGATAGGATTAAATTCTTAGCAGATAGAGAAATAACCAAAGAATTAACGCATGGTATAGGTTTCAGCCCTAAAGATAATAAATGGTACGGGTGGTCTCACCGAGCTATTTATGGGTTTGAGGTAGGGTCAACATGCAAAAAGGGAGATTGTCACTACAAAGGCTCAACCTTAGAAGAGCAGGAGGAAGATGCAATTCGATTCTGGGAAATTGACTCACATTTAAACGTAAGGTCTGATGGTGTAGTACGAGAAAATGGGGAGGAATATTTTGATATTAAATGGGAATACACAAATAATATACCGAACGAGAAGCTTCGCAGCACAATAAGTGGGTGTCTCCACCACATTAAATCATTAGGTAATGGCGAATGGATAGCTGAAACTATGAAAGACGCTAAGCAAATGGCAGTTGATTTTAATGAAGGCGTCAGCTAGCAGTGAAAAAATACGTCCCAACTCACGACCAATATGAAAGCAAAATATGCTTGTCCTGCCCTTTAGTTGAATGCGAATCAGCAGCAGCAAGCGGATGCGAGGTTATGGACTCAAGAGCAAGCGATAAAAAGGAGATTTATTTCTTTATTGCCCGCAGTAATCGAAAAATAGACGATATAATTAATCTGGGGTTCGGTGATGAGTTTACCCATGAGACATTAATTATGTTAGAACGTGCTAATTTAGTTAAATACAAGGAAGGGTTGTGGCTTGCAAAAAAATAACGATAACCCTTCCTTATGCATTACCAACGTGGAATCGAATATTAGCAATGAATCCGTGGCAGAGAAAGAAGCTGAGGGATTTGATTCACTCGTCAATATCACAGTTACAAGTTACAGAAAACGAAACCACGACCCAGACGGAATTTCAATTAAAGCCGTCTTGGATGGTATTGTACGGCGAGGCATACTCAGGGATGATTCGACCAAAGAAGTCAACAAAATCACGTTCAAAAGCCTCATATCGAAAGAAGAAAAAACGGTAATCACCATCGAGGAAGCTAATGATTAGGCAAACAAGCGTAGACAGCTACTCAGAAGTCAAGCAGACATGCGAATTAAGCCAGTCTGAGAAGATTAAAGTCATTATCTCCGAGTATGAAGGCATATCCATGAGTGAGATTTTAAGGGCTTACAGAAGCCGTTATGGGGCGATAGAGCTATCATCAGTGAGTGCTCGGTGTAACAAATTAAAGAAGGATGGAGAAATAGAAGAGAGAAGCACACGTCCTTGTACGGTTTCCGGTAAAAATGTGCATATCCTGTGGATAAAGGGGGCTTGCACCCATGATAAATTTAGGGCTAAAAATTATGTTCAGTTGCAAAATATGGAAAAAGGCACCGTCTGGCATGGAAAAATAATCGAGTCATGCCCTGATTGTGGTCAAGATATATCCAAATACCGGCTAGTTGAGATTAAAAACCATCAGGAATATATGCGGGGGTTAAAATATGGATAACTTTATCAGTAATGAGGATGTAGAAAAGGCATTAGAATACCTTGCTCATTCAGCAAAGCCACACGCAGAGTGGAAATCTCGCATGAAATGGCTTGAGCATAAGAGAAAATCAGTTAAATCGACTGTTTCATTGCGGCAAAAAGGGAAGTCTCAGGCAGAAAACAGTACTAAAGCAGAAGCATCTCCAGAGTATAACCAAGTTTTAGATGAATATAAGGAATCTGTAATGGAGTTTACCCTTATTGATAGCTACCGTAAGGCGGCAGAGCTTAAAATTGAAATATGGCGAAGCCTTAACGCAAACAACCGTAAAGGCCATCTCTAGCCTAATTCCCTAAAAACACCTATAATGAGCCATGAAATCCTTTGTTAAGGAAACAAGGCTTTATGAAGCACACTTCAAACCTAAATTATTTGGTCGGCATCACCATTGTTATTTTAAGCATGCTGTACGTAGGCACGGCGCACTCAACCGAGACAACTTTAAGAATCGGCAAGTATCAGATAGGCTTGACCCTAGCGCCCCTATCCGCCGCCGCTGCGTGGCGGACAAGCAATGGTTATCAATGCAGATTTGCGAACTCAAGCGAATTGCCGATGATTGTCAGCGCAATAAAGAAAATGAC
>CAZDEC010000136.1:0-5942 GCA_964504295.1 uncultured Thioalkalispiraceae bacterium | reverse complement strand
CTGGTCATTGCGAGCGATAGCGCGGCAATCTTGTTTATATGGGGTATATTCCAGCAAGATTGCCGCGCTATCACTCGCAATGACAAACTCACACTCATGTCATATCCAGGAAGTTAATGTTTTCTTTTACTACTTAAATAGGCCTCATAAAAACATCTTATTCATAAGTTAACGGGACAAACGGGACAGCAGTGAGCCGATATATAAAACCTGCTTAGGTATACTCAGCAAAGTAAATCGCCACTCCTAAAATAATAAGGGCAACTTCAACCACGGAAATCCACAACAGCATATAGGTTATCCGGCGACCTGTTGGCTTCATTGGCAGCCAGACTCGTTGCATATACCACCGCCAAAATTTAACACCTGACCAACGACGCCAGTTAACAAAATAACGCTGTAAATCAGTTGCCCAAATAACCAGGCTTTTATCAACTTCATCTATTTTGCTGTCA
Organism: uncultured Thioalkalispiraceae bacterium; assembly: GCA_964504295.1. GTDB lineage: Bacteria > Pseudomonadota > Gammaproteobacteria > UBA6429 > Thiohalophilaceae > SZUA-37. The sequence continues at coordinate 5,487 of CAZDEC010000136.1, read as the reverse complement.
TTATCAAGCTCAGCATAAGAATCCGTTATTGTTAATTTTGAGCCCGGCTTGCCATTTTCCAGAACAATCGGCTCAACTTGAATCAATGTATGCACTTTTATTCCATCTTCATATTCAATCTCAATACCATTGGTTTTTTGAGAAACATGCAGTTTTGTACTGAATTTGAAAGGGGTTTCCTGACTAATATTTCGACCGGACATAAAGTAACTCGAACCGCCCAAAGTCTCCCACTGTTTAAATTCAAGCATTGGATTAATGCGAAACAAACGCTCGACATCCTGAACAAATACTAATAATGCATCAACATGCAATGGTGTATTAATAGTCGCCCAGGCCGCATCCTTTTCATCAACCGATGCATTTTGTTTTTCATCCACATTTATACTCTTAGCAGGTTCCATTGCAATATTATTCACAGGGATAAGGCACCATTAGTATTTTTGTTTCCAGGGTTCGGCTAACGGGTTTGGTTATCATTCGAGAACGCAAGCCTGATTTACCTTTAGGCCGAGGTGACCCTACAACCACAAGCTCATAATCTTTTTCTTTTACTGACTTAAGCAAACACTCATCGGGTTCACCAATTACAATTTCATTTGTATAATGCAAGCCTTTTTCTTCTGCTAATTTATGTACCCGTTCAATATGTTCGTCAATTTCTTTTTCTAATGTTGACTCCAGATAACGGCGAAACGTATTACGCGTCGAACCATTATTAAGCCAGTCATCGCCGGTCATATCCTTCCAGAACGAGGGTACAACAATTAAATGATGTAAACCGGCATCTTGCTCACAACACATTTTAATGGCTATTTGTTCTGCTGCCATCGCACCTTCGGTACCATGGCTTGCTAATAAAACTGAATTCTGTGCACTCATCTTTAACTACCTTCATAAAGACCGGCGCCCTTTTTAAGCGGACGCCGGTAGAGTTGACGTTAGATTTATTTTTAATAAACCAGGTAAACAGCGAAGGCAATTATTAACGCAAAAGCGAGCGCCATAAAGTCTTCTCTTCGATCACTACCAAAGATGGACAGCGATGAACCTCGATCGTATTTTTGTTCTTCTTCTTCACTCATTTTTAATACCTCTCTTAAATTGTTGTATCAATAAGCATCATTACCACGATAAGTGATAAGGCTGCTTTAGTAAATCCGACAATGCCGCCAATAATTGCTGGTTGTCCACCCGCTTGCTTCATTGATTTAATGGTAATTTGCATACCAAGTCCGACCAGCCCAAAAGCAAATAACCAGGTAATCCATTGACGGAAAGCTTTCACTTTTTTCGCCGTATGTCGTACCGCCTTATGCGCACCTTTAAGGATTTTATTTTGTTTCTTAGACATCACTTTGGCCTTAACTAAACCACGAATAGCGGTATCGTCATCAACCGACATGATTTTGCCGTTGTCAATTAAGCGCTGTACTGCTGCTTTACGATCATTGCGTTCGATTTTGTCAAACTCAGCCAGCAATGCAGCTGTTTTTACTTCAGTCAACATTTTCTCTGGTTTTACAATGGTGTTATCAAAATATTTACCTTTGTAATGCTGTGCTGGTGCAAACATACCCGTTGTTGATAAAGCGAACAGTAAAATAAAGCCTAATACAAACACCGGAAACTTCTGGAAGATAATTGCACCGACATTTACTTTTTCGGCTTGCTCACCTTCACGTTGCACATACCAGACAGCTAACCACAACACGATAATAGGCAATACCAGTACCCGTGTAATATTAAAGATTTCAGCAACCTTCAATGTTTCAATACCATCGGGTTGGAAAGCCAGTGCTGCACCAGCCACTTGCGCTGAGTTCAGGATGCCGGTTCCGGCCCAGGCACCGAACTGTACGTAGCTCATATCAAGTGTTTGACCAATAATAGGGAATACAAACATGCAACCTACCCCCCACAACAGGATAGTACCAATGGTATAAGCAATTTCGACCGACTTGGCTTGTACGACAGGCGCTGTAGCAACGGTTGCGGACACACCACACACACCCATACCGGCAGAAAGTACCCCACCCATAGAGTTAGGAATGTTACGTCGCGCACCTATCCAGAGCACCATGCCAACCGAGCCTAAGACAAAGAAACCAATCATAATAATAGATAAACCACCAAGATTAGTTAATTCTGCCGCACTGTATAAAGTACCCAGTAAAATAACACCCGTTTTTAAACCCAGGCGTGATAAACGCACCCCATTTTCAGCCCAGGCCGGAATCTTAAACGCGTTGACGATAATCAAACCCGTAACAATACCAAGCACTACATAATTTAAACCTAATAATTTATGTATGTATTTTCCGGTATCTCCGACTTTACCCAGACTGATACTAACACCAGCTATTTCCGGAGCGATAAACCAACGCACCAGCATTGCAATTAACAGAATAAACATACCACCCGCAATACTCGATGAGTAATAATCCCAGTCACCTTTGGTGTGTTTGCCAAACCATTGCCAGATACCGATAGCTGCTGCAACGATACCAAAGTACAAGGGAATGGATGTGAGTTCTGAACCGTATTTATATTTCTTGCCGTGCGAGAGATGTTCAATGTACGGGGCAAGCATACCGCTATCTGCTAAATACCAGATAACAAGCATTATAACGCCGATTATGAATAAGGCAGGCGATTTTTTGGTATACACCATTGTTGTATCCTCCTACAGAAATTAGATTATATTTTTTATAAAATTAATTGTTTGTACGCTGACGTTATACGCTCAGCTAATCCGTGTACTAAATATTTTTATTCCACGGACATTAATACATTTTTATGGCTAAAAAGACAACATCTGCATAACTATATTTTAATCCAGTAATTTTATAAAAGAATAATGTAGACTAACTCTATGTAAGCTTGGGGCAAGATAAGGGGGATATTGCTTAGAATGGAATTCACAAACACCGTTGATAAAAAAACAACAACCTGTCATTGAAGAGAGACAACAAACCATTTGTACTATTTTAAGTTAAACCGCGTCCCTGAACTCAGAACGAAGTTTGCCGAATAATTATATTATCCTATTTAACCACTAATATAATCTAAACAATGGCATATCAAAGCTGATAAATAATAGAAAACTATCCTCGGCCTTACCTATATCACCCAAGGTTCGACCACGCTGGTAACCTAAGCCTATATTTAATGGATAGTTCTCAAAACCATAAGCAACGGTTAGCGAAGGTGCAATAATCTCATCAAGATCAACTTTTTCTTTTATGCCATTTAACTTTAGGTTGATAGGATAAGCCATATCAATAGGCGATAACATAACCGACCATGAACCACCGCTTGCAAGACCATAATTATACTCAACACCAATCGGTGCAAATAAACCACCGCTTGACGCGCGCTCGCTTGATGAATAGGTATCAAAATCTGATGCCACAAAACCTAGATAACTACTAATAAAAATACCCGAACCCTGTTTACGTTTTTCACTAAAGCTAACCGCGGGTAAGGTATAAGCTGTTAAAATATTTTTCACCGCATCTTTGTTGTCTGCATCGGCAATTGAAGAGAAAAACATTACCGATTTTTGCAAGCGTTCATAACTAGACACATCAAACTTACCGGATTCTCTTAGCAAATCAAGGCCGATTAATGAACGCTCAGTATAAGACTTTTTGGAATCTACAAATTTTCGTAACTGACGCAAAATCCGAATCCGATCTACGTCATCTTTTTCGGTTTTCTGCTTTATTTCAGCCATTACATTTATAATTTGTTGTTTTTCCTTTATACCCGCTGATGGAATACCTTCAATGATTTTTTTAATTTCATTAATATCCTTACCAGGAAATAAGCGGTGTTTAAGCAAAGGCAATGACAGGCCTACCGCCGTCAAAGTTAATTTTTGTTTTGTATCAAGTTTATCAATATCCGTGTAAGCCTTGTTTACTCGCTCCCCAATTGCAATGGCTTTAAAAATATTCGCAATTTCTTTTTCCTTTAATAAAACGCCTAACAAGGCCAGCTTTTCTGAATCAATTTTATCACATTCCTGTTTATTCAGATTTTTGGGTTTACAAATAAGAGCATAGACCCCCTTTTTTGTTATTTTTAAGTTTTCGCCATATTTTTTAATATGCTTTAACCAAATCCTTAATTCTTTAGCCACCTTAAAATAATTATCTAATGAATCCTTTAACTGCTCCTTAGTTCCAACTTCAATCTGACAGACATTTTTATCAATTAATTTTTTATTAATTTTTAATTTAGACAGACCGGCTAAAGTAAGACTGAAACCGCTTACTTCATTTCGCAGATCGTCTGACCAACTAAAGTTTATAAAAGTAATAGGATATTTCTGGCCTTTATATTCATACTCAAAATATTGCATAACCTCAATTATTTTATCGATATTCTTAAATCTATCTAAAGAGCCAACTGCCAACTGAATTTCACGTAAAACTGAGCGATAAATTAATGCCTGTAAATCTTTTTCTAAACTATTTTCCCAATAATTTTTTGAAATAAATAAGTTTTCCAGTTTGATAGCATTAACTTTTTGATAGGTACCGGGAAAGTAACATTGAAAATTTTCATCGTCTTTTAATCGCCTTTCGACCACCGCAACTAAATTTGCATTAGCTCGTTCAACCAGAAACTCGGTAAAACCATCGACAATATCCCCACTACTAGCGGCAAAGATTGATTGACTCCAAAAGCTAAAAATTAAAATCCAGAAAATATTTTTAATATTAGCAAACATAAAGCACTCCTTTACTTAAATGAAACTATTGCATTTAATAGAATATAATTAGCCAGACGATATAAACTGAAACATTCAGAGATAAACTTAACATCCATTAAGAATACTGTAAAACAAAACTTTAAAAAATAAATATCCTGTATAAAAAAAGGGGGAAGTTTATCTCCTCCTTTTAAGTCAAAAAAATATATAAACCTTATTCTTCTTCAACTTCCACAACCGGTGCCAGGCGCCATACGTTGCGATAACCTTGCGGTAATTTACGGCCACGTTGAGCACGTTCACCTTCATAATCCTGCATGTCGGCAGCATCGAAAATTTTATGCCTGGTAGATGAGAATATGGATAAAGTATCATCTTCATTTATAACGGTAATCGCCGATAAATACTCGGTATGCTTTTTAGCCTTATCTGCCGGAATATTTAATATTTTAATGCCCTTACCTTTAGGTAACTGCGGTAATTCGGCAATATGATGAATAAGCATTTTACCATCATTGGTTGCGGCAACCACCCAATTTGTTTCCATGTCACTGACGGGTACCGGCGGCAAAACAGTTGCACCTTCAGGCACTTTCATTATTGATTTACCTTTTTTATTTTTGGTAATCATTTCTTCTAATGAAATGACAAAACCAAACCCGGCGTCAGTTGCCAACAAAAACAGTTGTTCAGGATCACCTGCCATCACACCACAAAAACTTGCGCCCGGCGGTGGGGTAAAGCGACCGGATAATGGCTCACCC
>CAZDEC010000135.1:0-5945 GCA_964504295.1 uncultured Thioalkalispiraceae bacterium | reverse complement strand
GGGGAGAGATAGAATATTAGGATATCAATTATCAGTAAACACGTGAATAGATTAACCGTGATCTAAGTAAGATAATCAAATGGATATTCTATTTGATTCTATTCTATTCTATTGATCTTTATTGTATCTATTCTATTAGATTCTATTAGATTCATATCAAAAAAAAAATTCTATTAGATTCTATTCTACTCAGATATTACTCTCATCCCCCAACACGTTTCGATCGCATTGTTTGAATAAATTATCAGCGTCATGCTGAGGTTGGTCTCAAAGTACATCACGAACACACAAATATATTTTCCAAGGAAGAATTCAGAGAAAGAAATATTGGATGAAGAAAGAAAATCAGATCTGAGAAATAATATATCAATAATGTTTAATAAATCAGAAACAATCCGTTGCACTCCATCTGTTACTTCCTATATCGCATGTTTTATCGTAGGTTTATATTGTATATGTCATTCTTAGGCTGTAATCCACACTGTGGTGATACGAAATGTATCTGATTAGTTCATAGCCTCGTGTTCATTAATTTGAGTTGTTGTTAATAACCGGGGAATATGTTAGGGTTAGTATTTTAGGGGAACCACGGGGGTTAGGGTTAGGGTTAGGGTCAGTTCTCTCCACTCTCAAAGGACGTTAAACGTAGATCTCGGCTCCTGCCAACACTTTGAGGGACATACTCTAACTTTGTAGCAGTTCCCTACACTGTGGACAACATATTTTTCGTACATTAAGTTCATTTTTTTGAGTCTTTTGTACATTGGCAATTTTCTTGGAGGTATCTCTAATTTCGTTGCTATTTATTCATTTGTGCGTTCCTTGGCCTTCTCCTGGTCTGGATCGTATCATCTGCCCTTTCGAATCGAAGATCGTTACCTGCTTGTTGTGGATTTGGTGAGATTCCGGTCTCGGATTCTCATTTCTGTGCAATCTTCTCTCATATCGTCATCGTGAGATTAGATCCTACATTTGGTCATATTCTTGGGTTTTGCCTGTACCTACCGCCCCCAAGTTCCGCACGCGCGTTCCACTAGTGATTAATCTCCGTTTCTATCACCTGGTTACTTGGTTGCTGTTAAATTGCTCGTTTTAACTGCAACTTTATTTTTCTGGGATATCTGATTCTGATTCAAATCCTGATATCCTATTGCTTTGCAGAACTACACGTATCTGCCCTCCGGTTGCCCTACAATATCCGCACACGCGTGTAATTACTGGGTACTGTATTTGTCCTGTTCCTGGCACCGGATACCGTTCTGTTCAGTGTTTTTGGTTGGTTTTTGGTGTTCTTGTTTCTTTTGGCGCCTTTTTGGCTTTTGTGACCGTTGGTTTCTATCTCGTGCACTCTGGTGACTGTTGCTGAGTGAATACGGACTATAAGGCCATCATCTCTTCCGCACACGCACTGAAACAGAGAACAGGCTCACCGTTCTACACACCGACGTTTGTTTTGTTATCAATTTGCCACGTTTGGGCACTTTTAATTTTTGAGTCTGCAATCTGCCATATCTGCATTCCAGATTCATACTGATTCAAGTGCTTTTTGGAAATTTCTCGTTCCTGCATTCTGGTTCTTGTTCCCCTACCCCCGCACACGCTTCTACACCGCACACGCGCCCTTGTACAAGTCCTAATTGGTTCTGATCCTGTTCCTTGGGTCTCTCCTGTCTTGGAATCTCTCATCTCGTCCTTCTCGATACTGATTGCACACCACCCCGCACACGCGCCGTCCTACTATGCCGCCTCGACCTCGTATCGACCGTACGAAGTCTAAGCTTGATGTGCTTACTTCACTTTTGAAGGAATGTTTCCTCAAACGCCCGCCGCCCGCTGATGTGATGCTTTCTAAAGCCAGCAAGCTGTATGCTGAGCGATGTCGAATCAATGGGCATCCTGACGGGTCAAACTCGGCAAGCTCCGCCAGAACCATTGCTAAATGGTTCTACTTGTTCTCGGAGACTCCTACAACTAGCTGGAGAAGCTATTTGGCAGGAATCTGGCGTTCTTCCTCGTTCGCTCACTTCGCTGCTGCTGTTAAGGAGGAGATGAAGGAGAAGATTGAATCTGTACTGTCTACGAGGATCAAGAACATGCTCGCTGAAGACCTTCGCCGATTCCGGCGTTGGTATCGACATGGAGTGGTTGCTAAGATTCCTGACCATATCATCAAGATGGTTCGAGGTCTAAGAAGTGTCAGAGATGAAGATGTATCAGCGTACGCTGATCTTTTGGAGCTGAGGGCGAAGCTTCTTACAGTGCGTAAGAAGTATTCGTCGTGGATTGAGCACTTTGCGCAATATCACGCATTACAGCAGACTGCCAAGTCTTGGAAGCGATTGACCCCGACAACGCTTCGTATGGCTTCCTGGAATCCAGGATCCGCCAGTGCTGATTCGCAACTCCAAGTGGTACAGCTCATGTACGATCATCACATCGACATCCTTGCCCTTCAAGAATTCAAACCTGACCCACGCCTTCTCCGCCCCCTACAATCCTTCTATAGAAGGAATGGTCCACCGGGGAGAAGGTTGGGTGTTTCATTCGTGGTGAGGCCTGATATCAAGTGCACCTGTGTTCCATTCCCAGCCGGCGACTTTGATGGATGTGAAGTTTCCTGGTTGCTACTCCATGTCGCTCAGTTCAACATCCATTTTGCTACGGTCTACAAACCTCCTGCGTCCAATCATCAGTTGGGTCCTTTTGTTGATCATATTGGCACTATTGATCCCGATCAGCCGCTACTGGTAATGGGAGACTTCAATGCTAGGATTGGATTCCCTACATTTGGGCAAACTGAGAATGCTCGGGGTGCTGAACTGAGAGTTGCGATGGACGGATTGAGCCTTCAGTGTTTAAATTTGGACCTACCAGATTGTCATACGCACCATCGGCACCCCGCCACTGCCAAGACTATCATTGATTATGCCTACCTCCGCACCGGTAACATTCCCAATGAAGTCGTGGATGAAGTGCAGTACATTGATGTCTCGCCGCTGGGCCATCGGATCCTGTCGCTGTCCATTCGTGGATTCGATATGCCCATTGACGAGCAATTGAAAGGACCAATTCGATTTTGGAAGTTCAAACTGTTGAAGGATGAGCTTGCCAAGGTCATTGACGAACGGTCTGCCGATGTTACCCCCGAGGAATTGCCCGACATCATCGTCCAGTCTGCTGAGGATGTGCTAGGCCGCTCCAATACCTCTAAACGCACCATTTGGTGGATGCCATCCCTTTCAAGTTTTGTCCTTAAGAAGAATAAGATACGTGATGAGTATATCCGTGCCTGTCCACTTCGCCAAGCAAGGTTATTGCCACAATACCGCAAAGCATGTCAAGATGTTCGTCGAGCTGTACGACGAGCCAAGAGGAAGAGCTGGTCTCGGTTGATGAAGGAGATCGAAGCTGACGATATAAAAGGAGGCCAACAGAAGGTGTGGAGTATATATCGCAGCATGAAAGGCACACATCAAACGAAACCGCAAGTACCAGTTGAAAAGATGACGAGATTCCTCTCTATTCTATGGAATCCCCCCCCCACTGCCAATGTTGCTGATCAGCCCCAGCCTCAGCCCCAAGTGCAACTCCAACTCCAAGCTGCCGTGCAGCAACCCCAGATGCAGCCGTGGATCCAGCCCCTGCCTCAGCAGCCGCTTGATCGTGTGAGCCTCATTGCTGATCTGGTCACCATCGAGGAATTGGACTGTGCTTTGGCTGATACTGGTCAAGGCAAGGCTTCTGGGATGGATTCCATCCAATATGAGTATCTACGTTCATTGATGCCTGCCCCGAAACAGAAGCTACTTGATCTTTACAATCAAGTTCTCGTATCCAAGGAGTGGATCTGGAAGGAGTCCGAAGTGGTTTCCATATTCAAGAAGGGTGATCCCCTTGATCCCGGAAACTACCGCCCGATTTCACTAGGATCCCACATTGGTCTGCTACTTGAGAAGATCATATTGCGACGCTTCAACTCGCGGGTGCTCACGTTATGTCCGATAGATCCTCGTCAAGGCGGGTTCAGACGTGGTTATGGATGTACTGAACACGCCTTCGTCCTTCAGCAAATCCAGCAGGAAGCACAGTCACGCGGTTCTCGGTTGGTTGCTATCTTCCTCGATATTCGGAAGGCATTTGATTCTGTCCCTCGTCATGTCATTCAAGAATCGATACAGCGTCTCCCATTGGACGCTGATTCAGTTCGATTCATCATGTCTCTGGTCTCTGGTCGTACTGCCAGAGTCAAGGGGTCTGATGATGTCATTGAATGCAACACTGGCGTTCCCCAAGGTGGCGTGCTCAGCCCTATTCTATTCAACATCGTGATGGGGGGTTTGATTGAGCGTCTCGATCAGACCAATTTTGGAGAAGATCCGATTCTTGGTCTGGATGAGCACCTGCGTATTCTGCTCTTTGCTGATGACATTGTATTACCTGCTGGCTCCGATGCTGTTGCTCAACGTAAGCTGACAATTGTTTCGCGCTGGCTCGAGTCAAAGGGATTGACCCCCAACCCCTCCAAGACTAAGGTGGTACTGATGTCGAAAGGCAAAAAGTATACTGCAGCAGTCGAACCCATCTCCCTCTCCGGTGTCGTATTGGAGAAAGTTGACACGTACAAGTACCTTGGCATTCCATTCTATGGCTCTAAGCGCGGTGGCGTAAAAGCTGATACCACTCGTTTGGAAAAGGCTATTGCGACGCTTAACGCCCTTAGAGGTCTTCTTTCGTCAACCTTCTCGCTACCGACTCGCATTGCAGCCCGTGTCTTTGAATCGTGCTCGATTTCACAAGCTCTATATGGCTCTGAGTTATGCCTGGTTCCCAAGTTCTGGACCGAGAAACTGCTACACGCTGCTTCTTACCTTATACTCGGTACTTACCATCGTACTCACATATGGGAGCGCTTTGCGTTTCTGGGCTGGTCCCCTCTACATATTCTGGGTCACCGGCGGATACTCAACTTTGCTGTACGTATCATCTCCCACTCGCAGCACACATCGCCTCTGGTGCGTGCTGCTTGGGACACTGCACGCCGCTGCAACACGAAGTGGTACGCATGTCTGCAGGACCTGATGCAGCAGTACAATGTCGATATTCCCCTTGACCTGGCTCGTGGATTGTCCCAGCCCTATCTTGAGAAGATTCGATCTGAGACTGGCCAACGCTCACTCGATTGGATATCAGCGGAAGCGGAGCTGAAGCCATCTCCATATTCGACCGTCCTTCCGACCCATACCCCGCAAGCCGGCTATCGTGATCTCCTCGTTCACTATGGCGGCCGCTCTACCACGTTTAGCTTTATGTGGCGAGTCAATCGCTTCAACCCGCTTGATGTTGAAACCCCCTCGTGCTATCTGTGCGGTTCTGCTGCCTGTGACGTGCCGCATCACCTTGTTGCCTGTCCTCACCAAGACGCTGTTCAGCTGCTCGCGTCCTCGCGACGTGATGTTGAAGGTGTGCTTCGGTCGCGAGTATCCCCTGCTGTGTGGTGCAGTTGGGTAAACCTCACTACTCGGAATATTCCGGCCGTATGCTACTATCATCTTCTTCCGCTCCACCGGAAGCTGTACCAGCTGCGTAGCCGCTTGCGACGGGGTGCCTTGGCGCGCTAGTCACTTACCTGACTCTCATGTCACTGCCCCCACCCAAATCTGTCCACTGTGATATATCTGCTACCTCTCTATATATTTGTGATATACTATATCTTGTTGTGTTAGTTGTGTGTTTGCTGAGTGTCCCACTCTCTGATTGGGTCACTCACTGCCAGGCGTAACGATCCACGTAGGGTTAGCGCCGTAGGCCCCCGCAGCCTCTAGTTAGCGATAGAGATTGTACAGTTCATAGACTTGTTCTCTGATTAGGGCTGTTGTAAATAAATTGGATAAAGGTTAGGGTTAGGGTTAGGGTTAGGGTTAGGGTTAGGGTTAGGGTTAGGGTTA
>CAZDEC010000134.1:0-6030 GCA_964504295.1 uncultured Thioalkalispiraceae bacterium | reverse complement strand
GGCCACAACGGGGGCCCGAGCCACCACTTGAATCGGTTGCGCCATATTTTAATACTTGGATTGCCATTTTTCGTATTTGAAATAAATGTGGGTCAATATACTTTGATTCATTCAGGTTTTTGGGTACAGCTAAGACTAAAAAGTCTGGTCCATCAACGGCTTTTAATCTTTCATGAAGCAATAGAGCCATTTCAAGGCTGAAAAAATATTGGTCGTTAATAAATATAAAACGTTTTGCATTAGAGGTTGCATATTTATAGGATTCGAGTGCCGCTAGTTCACCGTCTTCATTTGAAATGCTGACCCCCGTTGTTGCTATAACGGCTGGGTTGGCAAAACAAGAGAGTGGTGGAATAGTGCGATTGATTTGAATAAAGGCATTACCTTTTTTAGGCGCTTTAATACGTTCTTCAACCGGATTTGGCATTCTAAATGGTAAACTAACGGAGTTAGCTAATTCAGTTGATGCGTTTACCGGACGGCAGTCATCCATTCCTGGTGTTAAGAAGGCTTCCATTGCTTTCCAGCGGTGCTTGAAGCTTTGCATTACGTCAATGGCTGCATCTCCATTAATATAAACATGAACATCAAACCAGGGGTTGCCCTGACGATCGGGGTCTTTGTTAAAATGGAGCGGTGTGTCCCACCTGCCTGTGGTTAAGTCCAGCCCTCCGATATAACATATAACAGATTTACTTGCTGGAGGAGGAAATAGGTCATCTGATGGATTATCCTTGAAAATGATCGTTGCTTTCTGGTGCCATGAACCAAAATCACGTGTTGAACGATCTCTAAAAGCATGTCCTCGAGAACCATCAATAGAACGGTTGATAATGTTTACAATGCTTTCATTTGTCGATAGCCCTTTTTGTGCCGAAGAACTACCAGTTAATGTTGCAAGATATTGTTCCCAGTACAATCCTTTTACTTTTACTCCTTTTTGTATACTTGAACGAAGTAATCCACCAAGCTCCTGATTATTTAATGGGATGTTGGCTGTTCGAATGTCATCGTTAGAAAACTGTTTTTCGGTAAAGTCGGTTAACAACATTTCTGTTAATAAACTGTCAACGCTTGTTGTTAACTGGCCAATTGAAAATAGAAGTTTATCACCCGCGCTAAAAGTAGAAATTAATTCTTCAATGGCTGTGCGCTGAGAATCTGGTTCCGGGTAGTCGCTTGCAATAGTCAGAATAACATCTGAACTGGTTGGGTCACTCCCTGGTGGCTCAATGGGCAGTAAATAAAAGCCACCACTAGCAAGATTAATCACTATAAGCTGTAGTGCGCCCGTTGCTGTCGAAAGCCCCGGGCTTGCCGTAATGTTTGTTATAGTATCGAGCCGACGAATTTGTAGCTGTGGTGGATCTGATTCATCTGTTTCTAAACTAAAAGCAGCATCAGGAAAAATATTGTTAATGGATACTACTTCTTGTGAGGGCGTAACCAGTAATTCATCAAGTTGAGTATCAATTACATTTCCCATACTGTTTTTCCAATAGGCAAGCACATGATGCTGGCCTGCGCTACGGATTGGTAAATCGGGATCGACTACTTTAAGTTTCCAGGCACAAACGGTATTAGAACGAACAAACCCTTTGTGGACGACTTTTTCAAATACGCCTATAGATGGTGCTGGTTTAATTTCGACAGAAAAGTCATTGGTAAATACTGCGCCTGCATTGATGCGATTAGGTAACCACACAGCAAATTTATTGGTGCTAATAATATTAACAATAATGGATTGAGTACGCAGGGATTCAATTTGTTGCCTGATTGTGGTGCTATCGGTATCAGTGTGTGTAATCGCGCGTAAGGCCATGCTGCCATTTAAATGTAATAGTGGATTCGATGACCAGTTAATTTGATAATACTCATCATCAGTTTTAAGTTTTTTAACAAGTTTATATAAATGCTTAAAGAACTGGTCGCCGCTATTAAATATTTTTACTTTGTTTTCGCTTGAAAAAAACTGTATTTTATTGTCCTGAAAAACAACTTTTTTATGTTTTTTTAAATCGAAGTCATTATATTCTGTAAACTTTATGTCTCCACCTATTGTTGACTGAAAGTCTAACTGGGGATGAAATATACAGATACGCACGAAAGTTGGTTGTGTGTTTTCTGCAGGATCAAAGTTTTTAATTAAATCTAATTTAGCGCTAGAGCTATCGCTTTTTATTTCTTTTAATTTATATCCATAACCCGGCCATAGACAAAAATAATGAAGATGATACATATATTCAAAATCACCATCTGCCAAACTGCCAGGCACTGTTTTTAAATTAAAGTTAAGCTTTCTTTCGGCTCCTGAGAAATTCAGGGTGTAAAATTGACGTATTTCAAAATCGCTTTCGCCACCAAGTGCGGGAGTTATATTTAAGTGCGATAATGGAAATGTGTCGAGATTTAGAACATTACCGTGTAAATCAACAAATTGTACTTTGATAGTTGAGCCATCAATAGCAGGTTGATCACTAATTGTTTTGTCTACACCTAATGCACGTAAGGCAGAATAAGCTTCAGTTTGACGGCCAGCTTGATCAAACGCACGAATGTTTCCGGAAAGTGTTGATAAACTGGATAAAATAGTTCTTAGTTCTACTAGCCCTGATTCTGTTTCGGTATTAACTTTTAGCTTTAACTCTTTATTTCTTGAAACCGGCCGGGCATTTTCGGGTAGCTGTGTATCACCAGTAAACAGAGCTGAATCAAACTCAATTAGTAAATATCGAGGTATGCTTGATATTGTAATATTTTCTACAAATTGTGGTTCATAAAATTCGCTAATATCTTGAAATAATTGTCCAAAGTTTAAGTTGTCTAAGTAGGAGTAATCATCTGCAACCAGTATTAGTGTAGGGCGGCTGGTTATAATGCTTTGATTTTTATAATCGCGTAAAAATGGAAACTTACGCTGAGTCGCTTCACCTTCAACGGCTAAAGGGTATTTAAAAGATATAAACATTGATTCGTATATACCAATACGTGCAAAATCAAGTTCGGTTGTAGGGTTGGCTGGTATAACAACCGTACCTCGAAAGGGTAAAATAATATCGTCTGCACTATCAAAACGAATTTCCCAGGGTTTATCACTCGGGATAGAAATATTGCCGCCTTTGATTAGAATGTCTTCACTCATAATGTTTCAAGCTTCTTTATCCATGGAATTTGTTGATCTCTAAACAAGCGTAGGGTGTAATCTCCCGCTGCACTGTTGGTATCGTTTAGTGTTAATTGGTATCGTCCGGTGGTTTTGTTGATTTTTAGTGAAATATCTTCTGAATCCGTTACTTCACCGTTTAGTAAGTTGCCAGACCAGCGTATTTTGTTTTTGGCTGCATTGGTTTTGCTTATGGAAAATGAAAAATCACCAATAGCCAGTTCAAATAACACGGAAAATCCACTGCCGATTGTAGTAATAGTTGGTGCGGGGCTGCCAGCAAAGGGGGTGATAATGCCATCAGCTAATAAATCGGCGTAGGCATGTTGTTTAGATTTAACAAATGCACCACTGTATTTATCTGCACTGTATAGCAAGGTTGCTTCGTAGTGATAACGGCGCCACGATTTCATGCTAAGATCCTGGTAGGAAAACTGGTAAAACTGCTGGTCTTCATTCCAGCTGCCGATACTTTCACCAATAAAACGTTTTTGTTTCGCACTTAAGTCATAGCGAATAATTTGTATCTTGGGCGCTATTGAACTTTCACTGCTTACACTTCCTGCTTCTGTTCTAAACGTCAGCTTTGATGATATTGAGGAAGATGCTTTACTGTTGGTTAAGCTTACAAAATTAATTTTGGGTATATCGACTGGTTGAGGCGTTTTAAATAACACAATGGCCGCTTCGTCCCAGCTGCTTTCTTCAAGTTGGTTATTGCTGCCTACAATGCCGAGTACGTGATAGGTTTCTAACTCTCCCGGTATCTTCACAGAATAAATGTGGTCACTGCTACTGACGGCTATTGGTTTGTCGTTAATTTTTTGATAGCGGCTGCGGTTTGCTCTTGCAAGGTTTAGCAGTATTGCTTCTGCACCCGCGAGTAAAATGTTTTTATCAACGAGAGTGCTAATATTTTCTTCTAGTTTTTCAAGTTCAATTCGATAAATATTGATTAGTTTTGGGTTGCTTGCAGCCCCGAGATAGTTGGCAAGATCAATATTATAATAGGCATCGCCTTGTGAATCTGGGTACGTACTTTCTGGTATTATCGATAAAGCTGGTTGAATAACTGGCGGTGGTGGTGCAACAAGACGATATTGGAAACTATTGCTGGACTCTTTAGAATACTTTTCAGCTAGATTGTCGCAAATACCTTTAATGCGAATGCGGCTACACCATGCATGTGTTCCTGGTGTTAATCCTGTTACGTCTGCAAGTGCTATTTCAAATTTAAATGTTCGGAAGTTACTGGTTGACTCATTCAAGACCTGATTCTCGAAAACTTCAACGGTTGGGGTTGTGATTGGGTAAATAGTATCGCAGGTATTGGCAGCATCAATGGCCCAGTTGAGCGAGTCGCCTGTCCAGTTCAGACGTACGCATTGTGTCGTTAGGCTTGTTATGTCGGGGTACTGAATGCTTGTGTCATAACTCAGGCTTAGTCCTCTTGCATCTTTGTTACCTGACCAGTCAATTTCCTCCGCTGCACGATTATCGGTGCTGTCTATATCGTAAAGTGCAATTTCAAGTTGCGTTGCACGTGCCTGTAAATCTTTTTGAATGCCATCGACGCTTACAAATATTTGAGCCCATAGAATGTTACCACGACGTACGACCTGGGTAGATAAGTTGCTTGCGGGGTCGGGGGCTTTGCATGGGATTGGTATTGCGGTTATCGCACCATCGCCCCATAAGCCGGGTCGGGCAAAAACATCGTAAGCACGTAAACGATATTGTACACTTTCATCTGGCGGTAAGCGCAGTTGAAAAGAATCTCTAATTTCAAGTTTGGAGCCATTTTGTTTGGCTATATACACAGGAGGGAGCAAACCCATTTTTTTAAATGGGTCGGTTGCATCTGATGCTGCCGGGTTAATAAATTCCTGGCCTTCAATACTTCGTTCAAGTTCGTAACATTGCACACTCTTATAGGGTTCTAGTGAAAAAGGTGGTTTGGGAGACTGAATGAGTGAATCTACCAGTAGTATGGTTTCATCAAATTCATTGCTAGGTAAATCCATCGAGGATACAAATGTGTCTATGGGTGCAGGATCATTGAGTGATGGTTTTGTTGCAACAACCGGGCAAATAACCAAACCTGCAAAGCGTAATGATGCTTTATTGATTTCATTAGCAAAGCCAGAGAATTTGTCGAGCCAAAATGCAGGTATTTGCTTGCTGCTAATTTCTTTTAGAAAGTTTTCCAAAAATTGCAGGTTTTCATAATCGAAAAAGGGCATCCGGGCTTCTATTTTAATATCACGCTTGTCGATTTCTGGATCAAGCTGCGAATATAGTCCTAGTAAACTTGCAAGCGCCGGGTCGACCGATGCTTGTAAGATAGCCGGTAAGATTGGAATTTTACTTTGGCTAAGTTTGTTCTCTTCTGCCGGGGGTGGGGCTGGATTATTATCATCAAGGGTTAGTTTTTGTTGAAACATTTTAAATGTATTCTTGATGGATAATACGGATTGTAAGTCTGGGTTATTAATAACTCCGTTGATCCAGTTATTTAAGATTGAAGTCCAGTCAAAAACTTTCTTAAACGGGCGATAATAATAATTTTTAAGTGTATCTTCAGAATATGCCGTGGCACTATTCTTAAAGTTAATTGGGTTAGGGTTGACTAGCTCCCAAATGTTGGCATTGCAATAATCTTCACAAAAAATCCATGTGAATTCATCTCGTTCAAGAACCGGTTGACTGGGTACCGGTTCGATAACGATATGATGTATGCCTGGAGCTCGGAATTGCACGGTTAATTTATTACGCGTTAGATATGAAAGGGATGTTATTCCCGAAAATGCATGTCGCCCAACCCAGTCCTGGGCAACCAATTGGTTGTTGCTGTCATAAGCTCGAAC
>CAZDEC010000133.1:0-6050 GCA_964504295.1 uncultured Thioalkalispiraceae bacterium | reverse complement strand
TTTTTCGGCTCTGGTGAGCGCGACAATGGGGATACCGCCTGATGCGGCAAAGGTGACTGTGTAGTCCCTCAGAAAAACAACCGGCGTTTTCTATAAAAAAATCACGCTACACAGACAGCCTGATTCTGGTGATACTAAAACAAAATGAAGTGGTGAATTCAACCTCCAAAGAGGAAAAACACGGGGCAAAAGAGGACATAACACAAAACAGTCACAGTCACCTGCCTGCCGGTTTAAAAAAACGAAGTGATACGAAGATAGATGTCCTTTACGTTAATAAAATTACGCCCCCGATAGGTTTGCTGCATTTCCAGTCGGACAATCAGCGGCAATACGATATCTCCCCGCCGCCAGGCATTGATCCCGCTCCACGATATCGAGGCGCGCCACTGGTCCGCATAAGTCCGGGTGTTGGCTTCCAGTGCGCTGACATCACTGCCCTGGTTTGAGCTGTATCTGTCAGCTTCTTTGTCATAACGATGCCAGGTAGCAGAGCCGCGCCAGTTACTCCAGCTACGGCCCAGCTCAATATCATATTCCCAGAAATCGCCCAGGTCACGATCGAGGGTTTGCTTACTGTCAGCACTGGCCAGTAACTGGCCCGGCGCGGGAACCCGGGCGGTGATGGTATCAGCAAGCTGTATCTTGCGATCGATCAGCAGGCGCAGGTCGAAATTTGCGCCCAGGTTGCGAAAATATTCCAGCTGCGCACGCAGGTCATCGCTGCCGTCACCAACAGGAAAATCCATCAGGTTATCCGGATCATCTGCTTTGGCTATGCCAAAACGATAACCCAGACCAAGCACCAGGCTGTCATTATTGCCCCGGTAAAAACGCCAGAGCAACCCCAGCGTAGGATCACTAAGTCCGCTTGTGGTGGTGCTAGCGATGCGCTGGTAGGCAAAACCGAATGCCGGGTTGGTGAGCACTTCCTGCACACCTTCGGTACCCAGCGGGGTTACGCCTGCACCCACAGGAGCAAAAGGAAAGTTAGCCGGACCGACAGGCAGGCCGGGGTCGAACGCCGGATTAAAACCGACATTACCGCCGTTCACCGCGAAGTTGACATTATTGGTGGTCTGCCCGAAAGGCAATAATACGCCGACGGTAAGGTCTGAAGTAACACCATAACCAATCGCCAGTTCACCATAGCGATTACTGAAGTTCGAACTAAAGGATGTGGTTCCCAGGCTCAGGCCCGGTGGCAGGCCGGGCAGAACATTATTATCCAGCGCGACCTGGTCAAAATCGGCACCCATGGCAACAAGGTTGCCATTATCATCATAACGCTGGTTCCAGCCATTACCGCGCAGTTCCAGACGTACCGCCCAGCGGCTGGCCGGTGCAATAATCACCAGTGCGTGTGCGTCAGCTGCAGCCAGTTCGGTTTCAGCCTCACCTGTTTCGCCAAGCACCGTCGAAAACGGCAGGACTGACATGCTGAAAACAGCTAACAAAAAATGGTGAATCCGTGTTTTTTGCCTAACGAGCAAATACCCCATGGCACTGAGCATATCTGTTGATGTTCTGGTATTCAAGTTTTTTCAGCGGCTGTCACCGCTGCACATCCACCCACCATAAGCGATGGATGTGCAGCGGTGGCATCTTTAGCTCAGTCTTGTCTGTAAAGACGCATCATGAATACCGGCAGCAGAGCAAGCAGGAATAACAGGCCGAACACACCGCCGCCACTACTACCAGTGCCAGTCGAAGAACCTGTTGTACTCGTCGTTGTTGTGGTCGTAGTTGTAGTTGTTGTAGTGCTGAATGCTGCGACGGTAACCGTTGCAGTTGCCGTGCCTGTATTACCGGCTGCATCAGTGGCACTGAAGGTCACCGTGGTGGTGGTACCAGCAGGAAATACGGACGGTGCATCATTACTGACACTACCGACGACACCGATATTATCCGTGGCCGTTACAGCTGCAAGGAAAGCAGCGATACTGGCTTCGGTAGCCGGCGTGCCGGTTGCATCCGCCGCCGCTACATTGATATTGGCCGGGGCGGTAACCACGGGGTTTGTAGTATCACCACCACCGCCACCACCTGCGGATACAGCAGTGCGGTACAGACCGCCACCATTCGTGCCGGCATAGATATAACCATCAGCGACATGATGAACCAGTGATTTAACTTCCAGCGTGCCCGGCCATGTATTGTCCTTGCTCCAGGTGTTGCCACCATCCGTACTGATATAGATACCTGAACCGGTGGCGGAATCGAATACCCCCAGATAAAACGTCCCGGCGCCATCATCGACCAGAGAGCTGGCAGTTGCGCCGACCGGCATCACCGGAACAGGCGCACTCCAGCTGGTGCCGTTATCCGTACTTTTACGAAAGCCGGTGCCGACGATACTGTACAGGTTATTATTGCTGTCTCTGAAAATATCGAAGTTACCGGTTGAGCCGGTAGTGACCTCATTCCAGCTGGTACCGGTATCGCTAGTAACAAACAATTTGAGCCAGGTGGCGTAGACCGCATCATTGGCGATGGCCAGTAAATCAGAAGGCGTGCTCAGTGCGTCACTGAAGCGTGTTGTTTGAGTCCAGTTTCCTGCACCATCACTGCTTTTATAGACGCCGACACTGGTGCCGAGGTAAAGGGTATCATCCGGGGTTATTTCAAGCGCGACACCATCCATATACACGACACCATTGAGCAGACCATTACTCGCCACCACCCATGTCGCACCGTTATCGCTGCTCTTGAACAGTTCACCGCCATTTATGTTGCCGCTGGTTGAGGCGTAAAGGTTACCGTTGCTGTCTTCAACCATGTCGAAAGCATTCCAGCTACCGTTACCGCTGCCGGCGATAGTTGCTACCGACCAGCTTGCTGCACCGTCGGTGGATATAGCCACATCGAGATCGCTGGTCGCAGCCAGCAGGTCACCGTTGCTGCGTACCAGCAGTGAATTGATATGCAGGGCGATAAAACCGCTGTTTGATACTGCCCAGCTGGAGCCGCTATCACCGCTGCGAACAATACCTCTGCCATTGGTACCCGCCAGAACAACATTACCAGTAGTGAGCAAAGCCTGTGTCAACGTGCTACTGATATAGGTTTGCCCCCAGCTGGCACCGCCATCGGTGGTGCGTACAATAATGTTGTCACCCGCATTTTCATCCCTGACGGAAACAAATATTTCATTGCTGGCTGCCACGGCCAGCGCATGGGCGCTAAAAGGTTTTGAATTTCCATCAATTAAGCCATTGTTCATGGCTACCCAGCTGACACCGCCATCGGTGGTTTTATAGATACCACGCTCGATCAGCAAGCCAGAACCACCATTACTTATCGTTGCATAGGCATTATTGCCATCGGCCTGCAGATCCGATACGACCACAGGAGAAGGCAGACTGCCCGTACCGCCCCGAGTCCAGCTGGCACCACTATCACTGGAGTAAAAGATTGCATTTTTCTGGTAACAGAACAGCACGCTGCCGGCTTCGGCAAAACCCAGCACATCAAAATAAAGAAAACCTCCGGCCTTGGGCAGGCCGGTGTTACTGTCTGTCCAGTTGAGTCCACCATCAGTGCTTTTCATCACCGCAGTAAAACCGGCGGTACCGGCAAACAGGGTGCCGCTGCTATCGACAAAAAGCGTACTGACATTGCTGCCGAAAGTCTTTATGCTGCTCCAGTTGCTGCCGCCATCCGTGCTGGTATATAACTCTGAATTACTGCTGCTGGAAGTAACAAAAAGATTGTTACTGGAATCTATCGCAATCGCACTGAGATTCAGGTCACCGATACCATTATTAACCGCTGTCCATGACTGGCCGTTGTCAGTACTTTTGAAAACACCGCCGCCGTTATTGATGGCATAAACATTACCCGTGCCATCCTGAGCAAAATCGATAACACCACCCCCGGCCAGAGTATCGACCAGGCTCCATGCAGACATCGCGGTATTAAAATAAAACAGTAACAGCAGGCAGAAGACCTGCCCGGCGTAGATATGTTTGCGGCAGCGGCTGTGAGTATTCATCATTTTTTCTCCATTTATTTCCGTGAATTTTTTCGGGTATTCAGGCGTTATTATCTCGCTGACGATATCCACAAACATGACTGAAACAGGCTTATTTGCATGACTTAAATTCACTATTGATTTGGAACCGGTTTAAGCCGATACTTGAACGGTGTTCAGGCCTGTAGGTAAAACAATGATTTTTGTCGCCCTGATTGAAGATGACCCCGTTGCAGCCGAGTTGCTGAAAGACTATCTCAGTGGTGACGAGATAAAGATCAGCTGTCATTATGAGTCAGCCGAAAAGGCTCTGGAGCGCATTCCGACACTGCCGCTGCCGGACATTATTCTGATGGACATCGGCCTGCCGGGGCTTTCCGGAATCGAAGCCACACGACACTTAAAACAACAGTTCCCCCATGTCGAAATCGTCATGCTGACCACTTTCGAAGACAGCACCAGCATTATGGCGGCTATCCATGCCGGTGCTTCCGGCTATTTGCTGAAAGCCTCATCCAGCACAGAGATCCGTGATGCCCTGCAGGAGGTTTCCCGCGGCGGCTCATTTTTATCCGGTCGCATCGCGCGCAAGGTACTGGATGAATTCCGCCTCGGTGATTCAATGACTGGTTCGTTAAATGACCCGGAGCTGAAACCGGCACAACCAGGCACGCACGAAACACTGACGATTCGAGAGCAGGAAATTTTGCAACGTCTGGTAAAGGGCGAAAGCTACAAACTTATTGCTGATGAGTTCAATATCAGCGTGCATACGGTGAATAACCACATCCGCAAGATCTACGAAAAAATGCAGGTGCACTCACGCGCCGAAGCGGTCGCCAAAGTGATGGGGCTATAGCTGCAGTTGCAGACTGATCTGCGTGCCTTCATCCGGATGCGAGCTGATCGCCAGCTTTGCCCCGATTTCTGCCGCACGCTTTTTGATATTTCTCAGGCCGTAACCACTGGCTTTGTCATCGACATTAAAACCATACCCATTGTCTTTTATCTTTAATGTCAGCAAGGCGCTGTCTTCAAATATCTCCAGCACTACTTCAGCTGCACGGGCATGTTTGATGATATTGTTTGAAGCTTCTTGCAGAATTCGCAGGATATTGAGACTCTGTTCCTGCGTCAGCCTGATCTCTTCATCCGCTACATCTGTCTTAAAAACAAAACCGATACCCGCATCATCAAGAATTCTGGCGCACTTGTCATTGATGTGACTTATCAATGAACCCAGTGAGGTGATGTCGTCTTCCATGGTCAGAATAAGATTGCGCATTTCAGACAGGCTGTTGTCCAGCAGGCTGGTCAAATTGTCGAGCCGCGACGGAACATCATGCACCCGGTTCTTGTCCATGTCACGCTGGATAAGCTGGCTCATCATTATCGCGTTTGCCAGATTACCGCCCATGCCATCATGAATCTCACGCGACAGCCTTTCACGTTCTTCGACCACTGCCTCATGTTTCTGCATGGATTGAATGGTCTGATAATGCTGTTCCAGTTCGGTTTCTTTGCTGCGTATGCGCTGCTCAAGTTCACGGTTGAGCATTTCGGATTCATTGAGCGCACTGATAAAACGCCTGATCAAATGCCAGGCCATCATGATAAAAATAACCGGCGCGCTGTAATGCAAAAGATGAAAACCGGTACTGCCAGTGGGACTGATATAGTTAAATTGAAACATCCAGTCATGCACAGCCGCTGCCAGGATAACCGCCACCGCAAAAGCCATCATGGGAACACCTGTCCGACCCTGCTGCTTCCATTTACGCAGCATAAAAAACACGGCAAAAATACCCAGTAAAATACTGCCGGCATGCCAGAAACGTGCCGTATGTTTGATACTGATGATATCCGTATTCAGGTAACTGATGGTAGCAAGCAGGGCAAACAGAATAAACAGCAGCTCACGCCAGTGAAATGCATAACCGGCAAAACGCAAACCAAAAATCGTCAGAAAAACCGCAAACCATTCCAGGCTGGCATAAGCGATCACCTCCCAGGCAAAGGTCGATATCGGCAGATCAACAACCACCATATTGGCACTGAACAATGTCCATGTCAGCAC